>JAKQLF010000107.1 GCA_029567325.1 Bacteroidota bacterium
TGTGGAACAGGTGGTGACGGCAAAAACACTTTTAATATCTCTACCTTAGCTTCTTTTGTAGTTGCTGGTGCTGGTTATCACGTAGCAAAGCATGGCAATTATGGAGTGTCATCTGTCAGTGGATCGTCCAATGTTTTGGAACATTTTGGTTTTAGATTTACTAATGATACTGACATTTTAAAAAGACAAATGGAAGTCGCAAATATCTCCTTTCTCCATGCGCCACTCTTCCACCCTGCTTTAAAATCAGTAGGTCCTATAAGGAAGGAACTGGGTGTCAAGACGTTTTTTAATATGCTTGGTCCACTCGTAAATCCTGCGAAACCACAACATCAAAGCGTAGGTGTATTTTCGATAAAACTGGCAAGATTATATCAATTTTTGCATGAAGACTCTAATAAAAAATATGCTATCATCCATGGCACTGATGGGTATGATGAAGTATCTCTAACTGGCGAAGTTAAATTGATCACCAACCAGGCAGAACAATTGGTTGATGCATCTTATTTTGGATTACCAGCGTATCAACAGGAAGATATTTTCGGTGGAGATACAATCCAAGAAGCTGCAACCATTTTCAAAAACATCTTAGAAAATAAAGGATCAACAGCACAAAATGATGTTGTCCTTGCTAATGCTGCATTGGCTATTCAATGTTTTGATCAAGGAAAAGATATTGTAGCTTGTGTCGAAGAAGCAAGAACTTCATTGATAAGTGGTAAAGCAAAATTATGTTTTGAAAACCTTTTAAGTACAAAGTAAAAATGAATATACTCCAAACCATAGTTGATCGAAAAAAAGAAGAAATAAAACTGGCAAAATCTAAAGTAAATGAGAGTACTTTGGTGCAAACAGTGCTATTCGATAGAAAATGTTTTTCGTTTTCTGAATACATTATAAAACCTGAATTGAGTGGCATCATTGCAGAATTCAAGCGTAAATCACCATCAAAACCTACCATTAATTTGCATGCGGACATCACTCAAGTCACTACAGGCTATACTTCAGCAGGTGCGTCCGCCTTGTCTGTGCTAACGGATGTTGATTTTTTTGGTGGAAACGTTGAAGATATAAAGCAAGTTAGAAGTGTCAATCAAATTCCAATATTGAGAAAGGATTTTGTTATAGATCCCTACCAAATTCTAGAAGCTAAAAGTCTTGGCGCCGATGCCATTTTACTTATCGCGGAGATATTGAAAAAAAGTGAAATAGATGAATTATCAAAAGTAGCGGTCGATTTTGGTCTGGAAGTTCTCATGGAAGTACATACTTCAGATCAAATATCAAAGTATCATGAACGCATCAAAAACATTGGTGTCAACAATAGAAATCTAAAAACATTCACGACAGACATTCGTTACTCCATGGATATTTTTCCACAATTGCCTTCAGACACCATCAAAATTTCAGAAAGTGGTCTTCATGACGCAGCTACAGTGGCTTCGCTAAAACGATTTGGTTTCGATGGTTTTTTAATCGGTGAATCATTTATGAAAACGGAAGACCCAGGTAAAGCATGTGCTGATTTTATTCAAAAAATGAATGAGTTATCATGATTATAAAAGTATGTGGTCTAAAATTTGAGCAGAATTTGCTTGATGTATCAGCCTTGGATATAGATTTGGTGGGCTATAATTTTTATGAACCAAGTCCAAGATATGTCCAGAACAAATTACCTAATATATCTTCACATATTAAAAAAGTCGGTGTTTTCGTCAATGCATCTGAGTCGTTCATCCTACAAAAAGTAAAAGAATACAACTTAGATTATGCACAACTCCATGGTGACGAAAACCCAGAGTTTTGTACAAAAATAAAGGCTTGCATTCCAGTCATAAAGGTATTTCGAGTAAAAGATCAATTGGATATGAATTTTCTTAATTCATTTGATTTTTGTGATTTTTTCCTATTTGATACCGCTACCAAACAATATGGTGGATCAGGTAAGAAGTTTGATTGGTCATTATTGAATGAATTTGACATCAAAGTACCCTTTTTGCTAAGTGGTGGTATTGGGCCAAAAGATCTTGATGACATTCTAAAAATTAGCCATCTAAAATTTGTGGGCATAGACATAAATAGTAAATTTGAAATAAGTCCAGGATTAAAAGATATTGATAAAGTTAAGTTCTTTGTGGATGAAATAAAAAAAGCTTCCTGAATTAAATGCTATAATTACAATAACTTCCTTAAAACAAAAATAAACATGTCAAATAAAATCTCATATCACGTCTCAGAATCAGGTCATTATGGCGAATTTGGTGGCGCATATATCCCTGAAATGCTGTATGCAAACGTCGAAGAAATCAGAACCAAATATCTTGACATTATCGCTGAAGCAGATTTCCAAGAAGAATTTAATTGTTTACTCAAGGATTATGTGGGTCGCCCATCTCCTTTATATCTTGCAAAAACGCTTTCTGAAAAATATGGTGCAAATATCTATTTAAAACGTGAAGATCTTAACCACACGGGTGCACACAAGATAAATAATACCATTGGTCAAATCCTGCTTGCAAAACGACTGGGTAAAAAACGGATCATTGCGGAAACAGGAGCTGGACAGCATGGCGTAGCCACAGCTACCGTTTGTGCTTTAATGAATCTGGAATGTAT
>JAKQLF010000110.1 GCA_029567325.1 Bacteroidota bacterium
ATTTATTTTCGCTCAATCTAGTAAGTCGCCCTACCAGTCTCGCATCTCTTTGTGACTACACATGTCACTATTCTTTTGCTCTGTATTCTTTACCTACTATCCCTCAATGTCAAATTTCTTTTTTCATATCTTCCGACTCTCGTTCTATTCCCGTCAAGTCAAATCTTAAAAACTTTCGCCCTCGCAATTCTCCTTATCTTCTTTCTTTTCAAGTCTATAAAAAAACCCCTTCCTTCGAATTGGGATCGCAAAGGTAATACGGTTATTTATATCTTGCAAGTTCTTAATCAATGTTTTTTTTGAAGTAAAGTTTAACTGCTTTCTTTAAAGTTGAAAATCAGTCGATTAGTTTGAAAAAAAAGTTTGAAAAAAGTTTTTCGTATTTTGTTAAAAGGTGTTTTCCGGTACGATTTCTTCTGTTTTATGGTATTTATTCATAAAAATGGCCATCAAGGATTCAATGATTGGGCATATCTCTAAAATGAAAAGGCCAATGGAAGAAAGTTTGCTCCCATTGGCCTATTTAATAATTCCTATTCAATCTTGTACTTACTTAATTACGTTTTGTGCGATTTTGGTAAAACTTTCCTTTAGGGCCAAAAAATTTGGGTTCAGTAGTTTCTTGAACAGCAGGTCCGCCTTGCAACCAAGGCTTCAATCTATTGTTTTTTTCAAGTGGTCCTGTAGAAACGGTGCTTTCAGGAACAGCTGGTAGATTAACAGCTTTTTGGAAATTGGGCCCCTTTGTCATGTTCAACTTCTTAACCTGATCATTTTGTGACCAAGCAGTAAAAGAAATAAAACACATTGCTAATAATATTACTTTTTTCATCCTTCTTAATTTTAAGGGCAAATTGTTGAAAAAAGCAACGGCTGTCATTAGCCATAATTACTCAAAAATGTATCCGTATTTTTACCTACTGCTTGGCCAAATTAGACCAAACACCTAAATGATTTTGAATTGGTGAGCCTTTTTTATGAGTTCTGCTGTGTTTTGCACATTTAGCTTTTTCATAAGATTGTTTCTATGCGTATCGACTGTACGGTTGCTGATAAAAAGTTTGCTGGATATTTCTTTGGTGGTAAAGCCGTCTGCAACCATTGCAAGCACTTCAATTTCTCTTCTGCTGGGTTGTTGCAAATCTTCTTCCATTCCAATAAACTCAATTACCTTAAAAGAATCCATTTCAGAAAAATGCTTTTTACCGTTAGCAACCTCATCCAGTGCAAAAATTAAATCCTCTTCTTCAGTACTCTTTAAGAGATATGCATAACATCCCAACTTCAATGCTTTGCTTTTGTATGCCATTTCTTCGTGCATAGATAGAATTACTATTCTGATGCCTTTATATTTCTTTTTGATCGTTTTGGCAACTTCAAACCCAGAATGGTCGGGAAGACTGATGTCTAATAACATAATATCAGGAAGAACTTTTGTTTCCTTCAAAAAGGTCATTACTTCATTTGCAGAACCAAAATCGCCAATAGCTTGGTATTTGGGATATCTTTCCAACATCAATAAAATCCCTTGTCTAAACAAGGTATGATCATCAACAATAACTACGTTTATCATTTTATAGGAATTTCTATTTCTAAAACTGTCCACCCTTCATTGCGCTCACTTGAAAACAGTCCATTCAATATTTCTATTCTGTCTTTTACATTCATCAAGCCCATTCCATTATGATCACTTTCATTGATAAAACCATGGCCATTATCTGAAACTGTCAAAGAAAGATACTCTTCAAAAATGGAAACTGAGCAAATTATTTGACTTGCACCGCTGTGTTTGACGGCATTATGGATGAGTTCTTGAGCTATTCTATACACCGCATTTTTTACTTCATTGCTCAATTGTTTCTCATCTATCTCAGCATGTGCGTTCAAAGTAACTTTAATATTGTCATTGCGGTTGAACTCAGAAACTTGGTTCTCGAGGGCAGCAATCAAACCAAAATCATCCAAAACCGTTGGCATGAGATTTTTCGAAACCATTTTTACCTCTGAGATGATCTGAAGAATGGTGTTTTTAATGTTTGCCTTGTCTTGTGGCGATAATGAATCAAAAGCTTCAATTTGCAATTTAAGGTAGGTCAAAAGTGGTCCAACTCCATCATGTAAATCCCGCGCAAGTCTCAATCTTTCTCTATATTCTGCCTCCTTTACCTTCTTAATTGAATCTCTTCTTATTTCATCTTTTTGCACCTTTTCTTCCAATAATTTGTTTTTCATATTCAACAGTGCCAAACCAAGGTTACTGCTATTCTCAGTGTGGGCAGATTCCAGATTATTGTAATTTAAACTTTCGGCAAATTTGATGGCATCTTCCTTTGCGTCTACCAAGTCTTTTAAATTCCTGAACATATCAGCGATGTCGTCGCCAGATTCTGGAATCGAAATCGGTATCGAATGATTATTCTGAGCAACTTCCGTTAAATATTTTCCCATCAATCTCACGGGTTTTGCGATCGCGTTTGAAATGATATAGGCTAGTACAACTATGAGAATGATTACAAAGAAAGATATACCGATCATTTTATTTCTCAAAGCAATGATTGGTTTTCTGCCCTCCTCGAGATCGATCTCAGAAAGTAAAGCCATGCGATTCCCCAGTATTTCAATATTTGAATAACTAGAGAATACCCATATTCCTCTGTAATCTTTGTGAATACCCTGGCCTTTCTTTTTTCGGAGCGCTAAATCCACAGGTATTGTATTTGCATAAATTACTTCCTTCTCGGATCTTGGGATAAATCTAGATGGAGATATCAGTTGTTTTGTAGAGTCAACCAAATAAGATTCTCCAGAATCCCCCAAGCCTTCTCGGTGTAATAAAATATCATAAATAGGCGCGAGTGATAGATAAAGAGTGGTATCTCTTTTTTGAATGGCAAGATATCTATTTTCCGAAATAGCTTTCAAATCTTGTAGTGTATCTTTAAGGCTAGCCTTCTCCACATATTGTTTGATTTGTCTGTATTTTAATGATCTTACAGAATTGAGCTGTTCATAAATCCTATTATCAATTCCTGCTGTAAATTCTATGTAAAAAGTAAAACTCACAATACCAAAAAGAGGTATGATCGTGCCCACTAGAATAAGAAATAACTTCGTTCTATAATTGAGTTTTTTGTGAAACTGCGGATCAGATAACATTAGAAATTGATGTGTGTGACAATATCTTTGATGACTTTGAATCTATATTACAGCTATATTTGCCCATAGTTCGTTTTTCTTCCAAGGAATTTAAATCATATGGACTTTGGCTCAACAAATTCAATCAAAATTACATTGAATACTATTCGAAAATGAAATTGACCACAATCTTGTTGCTAAAAGTTCAAAATTCTTCGTTAGTCCCGTTTTTGGAACGGGACGTCGGAGCGCCCACTTTGGTTTTGAAGTAGCTGTGATCAGGGGGATCACAGTTCAGCGCTAAAATCGTTTGCAACGATTTCTTCACGCACTTCATCTCGACTTTTTAACTTTTATCATCACAATCTAAATGGTCATTCCATATTCCGACTAGTATTAGAACCATACTTTTGAAAAACAAAATTAAAATATGATTTATGGCTGAGGACTTGCAAATTATTGGCGGACCAAAAGAATCAATGTATGAAAACCTCGTACCTCAAATCCAAGCTTTGGTGGCCGGTGAAGATGATCTGATTGCCAACTTGGCCAATATCAGTGCAGCCCTGAAAGAACAATTTGGCTGGTTGTGGGTCGGTTTTTATCTGGTAAAGGGAGATGAACTCGTATTGGGACCATTTCAAGGCCCCGTGGCTTGTACAAGGATAAAAAAAGGTCGTGGTGTTTGTGGGTCTGCTTGGGCTCAGAATAAAACGTTGATTGTTCCTGACGTAGAAGCTTTTCCCGGGCACATTGCTTGTAGTAGTTTGAGTAGGTCAGAAATTGTACTTCCGCTATATGATTCCAATAAGCAAATCATTGGCGTGTTGGATATTGATAGCGAATACTTAAACACTTTTGATGAGGTGGATCAAAAGTATTTGGAGGAGATATTGGAAATAATTGCTAAATAAACTAATTGAATCTTTATTTTTAGATGGTTTGCTTAAACAAGATTAGGTTTTTTAGAATATAAACTTTAATATTACATGCATTTTTAAATATAAACTTTAATATTACATGCATTTTTAAACTTATGTACACGCGGAATCAATCATTTAATCGAAGTGGTCAACATAGCTTTTTTCTTTGGGGAGCCAGGCAAACAGGTAAAAGCACTTTATTAAAAGAAAATTATAAAGATGCTTTGTATTTTGATTTGTTGAAAAGTGATGAATATCTCAGGTTTATCAATAACCCAGCGCTTCTAAGAGAGATTGTACTTGCACTTCAACCAAAAAATCCTGTTATTATTGATGAAATCCAAAAGATACCTATTCTTTTGGATGAAGTTCATTGGTTGATTGAAAATTCAAAAACACAATTTATTTTATCAGGTTCTAGTCCCAGAAAAATATTGAAAAGCGGTGTGAATTTGCTGGGTGGAAGGGCATTGCGTTATGAATTATATCCTTTATCCTTTAGCGAAATCCCTGATTTTGACCTAGTTAGGGCTTTGAATAATGGTCTTTTACCAAAACATTATGATGCTTTAGATGCTGAGGTTCTTCATGCCGCATACGTTGGAAGCTATTTGGAAGATGAAATAATCGCAGAAACTAAAATAAGAAACGTAGAAGTTTTTTCAAATTTTCTGACGAAGGTCGCATTTAGCAATGGAGAAATTGTGAACTATACAAACATTGCAACTGATTGTGGGGTGAGTAGTCCAACAGTTAAAGAATATTTTCAAATTTTGAAGGATTCTATGATTGGAAGGTATGTAGAAGTTTTTCAAAAAAAACCAAAAAGAAGAGTGATTTCTTCACCAAAATTTTACTTGTTTGATATTGGGATTGCAAACTTTCTTCAGAAGAGAAAATCCATTGAAGTTGGAAGTGTCAACTTTGGTTTAGTTTTTGAGCACTTCATATATAACGAACTTCATTGTTACAGTCATTATAGTCAGAAAAATTTTCCAATCACATTTTGGCGGACTTCTTCCGACTTGGAGGTGGACTTCATTCTAGGTGATCATGAAGTCGCCATAGAAGTAAAATCATCTACGAATGTGCAATCAAAATTCCTTAAAGGTATCAAAGCTTTCTCTGAAGAATATAACGTGAAGTCAAAAATAATTGTTTCCAATGACCCTTATCCAAGAAGTATTGGAGACCAAATTTTGGTTCTTCCTTGGAAGATATTTTTAGAAAAGCTCTGGTCGGGCGAAATAATTTAGCACTTTGTAATAAAATTAGCCTAAAACTTTCAATATTGAGAAAATGCTTATCCATTAAAAAATTCCTAAAAAAGTTAAACAAATCTTAGGCGTGTTGGATTTGACATTGAATACTTAAACACTTATGATGAGGTGGATCAAAAGTACTTGGAGGAGATATTGGGAATGACATGCAGATATTGATACCTCAAAAAAGTAAAATATACTCAATTTTGATCGTTGATTTGTTTCAAAGAATGCACCTAATCCAACTAACACATCACATTCAATGAAAGTTATACTCCAAACTAATACCCCAGTTTACCACATTTTGTAATCCCTTTATATATTGAATGTAATTTCCATAAACTCCTAAATTTAAATATTCTACCACCTCTAGGGATGAAAAAATGCCATAACCTGCTCCAACTGAAAGGGCGTTTGTGCTGAGCTTAGTAACCAGAAAGACATTACTACCATCTAAAATACTCTCAGGATCACTCAAAGGAAAATTCGCCTCTGTAAAAGTGTAATCTAAATTCATTTTCACAACACCAAGCATACCTGCTCCACCTAATTTGAATTTATTGTTGTCTATAAAATATACCTTGCCGCTCAACGTAATTTGCGACAAGTTGCAATAATTGCGATAAGACAGTAGGTCCAATTTACTACCAAAATAAAGTTGACTTGACAAAATTGCATTTCTAGCTATATCACTTTTTTTGATAAGCAAAACACCTTGATCTGCATAATTCCAACCTAAATTTATCGAAGAAGACTTGAATGGATAATTGTTACCTCCTTTTAGTCCTGAATTGGAATAACCTAATTCTAGTCCAAGCCGTTTCCAAATCCGATGCTCAAGACCGAATCCCAAACTTGGGCCTTGCAAATCGCCAAGTCCCATAAAGCTTTGACCCCTCTTTACAGAAACCAAAGTTTGCGAATTGCCTATTTCAAGCAAAAAAATGATACAATAAAATAAAATCAAATTTTTCTTCATCTTTCTACAGTTTTACGCCTGCTACAAGTCCTCCACCCAGATCATATTTTAGGCCAAAAAGACTTTGTTGGAACAGCCCTTGAACGCCAATAAAATATTTTTCTTGGATCTTTTTGGAGATGCCAAAACTCAAAATGGCTTTGTAATCTGAAACATTATGTTTTACTTCTGGAAAATTAAAAATTTCGATTAATGAATCTCCGTCTTTGAGATAAGTCGTATAAGGCTCAAATTTTATAGTCATTATAGAAGTAGATTTTTGCATCGACAAGCCCACATCTAGATAGTATTTATTACTATTTGTATTATATCCTATGCCAAAACTGTATCCTTGATCAATCCGCAGACCATTTGGCAATTTTTCGAATTTTATAAGACCTTCCTCATCTTTCGACAAGGTTGAATAAGGAACATTGGCTAATTCAGAAATATCTTTACCAGATGCAGTTGCTAAAATCACTGAGCCGATGATATGAAAGTGTTTTGCAACACCATATTTTATTGTAATATTTTGTTGAATTCCTGCCATATCATACAGGTTGTGGTAGATGCCATTTATCCCGTAATTAAGATCTATTTTTTGGCTAAAAATTAGAGATGTGCAACACAGTGCAGCTACCAAACATATTGTTTTGATCCATTTTGGCGATTTCAAATTTTTTCTACTCATTTCTTTATTTTTAAAATAGATAAATTAAAAACTTCTGTCTGATTCATAAAAATAAACTTCAGTACCTGGGCCACAGCAGATTAGTTAGTACAAAAATCAATTGTTTTTATTGTTTATAAAACAATAAAAACTTCGGATTTATCCATAATCTGTCTATTAGAAATACTTTACTGGCAATTAAATAAGAACAAATTAATCATAAGTACTTTTTTGGGGCTTAAATTGAGTTTATACCCCAAATATCTATTTATATATGGTGACATGCAATATTTGGGTAATTATTTTTAAATATTATCATTTTTAAATTTGCTAGACTCAAAAAAGGAAAACTATAAATTAAAACTCTAACCCTACCCTTCTACCAATTCCATCCACTTCATTTCTTTCTCTTCTATCTCCGCATTGATCGTTGCCAACTCGCTTGACAGCTTTCCAATCATGTCCGGGGCCAGGTTCATGTCTTCAAACTTTGCTGTAACTTCCGCTTTTCTTTGTTCGAGTCGTTCTATTTGCTTTTCCAGCGCTTTGATTTGTTTTTGTTGCTCAAAGCTCAATTTATTTTCGCTGGAAGTGGTTGGTGCAGCTACTGTATTCGATTGCGACTTTGCTTCGCGATTTATTTCGGCTTCTTCATTTTTTTCCATGCGGTACTCCGTATAGGTACCATTGTAATCTTTGATGGCGCCGTCACCTTCCAATACAAAAATATGGTCTACCAACTTATCCAAAAAGTACCTGTCGTGTGATACGATGATGAGACATCCTGGATAATCCTCCAGATAATCTTCCAAAACATTGAGTGTGATGATGTCCAAGTCGTTGGTCGGCTCATCCAGAATGAGGAAGTTGGGGTTTTTGATCAGAATCGTCAATAGATATAATCTCCTTCTTTCACCGCCGCTCAATTGAGAAACTTGGACTCTTTGTTGGGATCGAGGAAATAGAAATTTTTCCAAAAGACTTTCTGCTGTAAGCTTCATTCCTTTGGCAAGTGGAATGTATTCGGCTATGTCTCTGATGACATCGATGACCATTTTGGTTTCATTGACCACCAATCCGTCTTGACCGAAATAGCCAAAGTTGATTGTTTCGCCGATGATGATTTTGCCTGTATCGGTAGGTTCCAGGCCTGTTATCATTTTGATCAGCGTACTTTTTCCCGCCCCGTTTACGCCAACAATGCCAACTCGTTCACCTTTTTTAAATTTATAATCAAACTTGGTGATCAATTTTTTATCTCCATAAGCCTTGCTGACGCTGTGTAATTCTACGATTTTGGAACCTAAGCGTGTGGGTTCTATCAGGATTTGCATCTCGTCGGTATTGCGCTTATCACGTAAACTTTCTTTGATATCGTGAAAACTATCTACCCTCGATTTTGATTTGGTCGTTCTTGCTTGTGGCATGCGTCGCACCCACTCCAATTCCCTCTTAAATAACTTTTTGGTCTTGTCATAAACAACCGCTTCATTGGCCAGTCGGGCTTCCTTTTTCTCTAAATATTGACTATAGTTGCCGCGATACATGTGCATTTTCCCCATGTCTAGCTCCATAATTTCATTACAAACCCGCTCAAGGAAATAACGATCGTGGGTCACCATAAATAAGGTCACATTTCCACCTTGTAGATATTCTTCCAACCATTCAATCATGTCAATGTCCAAATGGTTGGTAGGCTCATCGAGGATGATAAATTCAGGCTCTTCTATAATCAGTTTTGCCAAAGCCACCCGCTTTCGTTGACCGCCAGAAAGTGTTTTTATTTTTTGGTCTAAATTTGCAATTTTTAATTTCGCTAGAACAATATTGACCCGAGCCTCGACATCCCATGCTTTATGGTCATCCATCAGAAGGGTTGCTTCTTGTAGGGCATTAGCGTCGTTTGACAAGACTGCTACTTCATAAGCCTTTACAGCCTTGATTGCTGGAAGATCCGCTTCAAATACTTCGTCAATGATTTTAGCTTCGGGATTGAGATCTGGCTCTTGGTGTAAAAATGAAGTTCGTATGTTTTTATCAATGATCAGTTTTGCACCTTCGCCTTCAATCCCTTCTTCCCCGCTGAGTACACGCATCAAAGTGGTTTTGCCACTTCCGTTTTTTGCGATGAGAGCAATCCGGTCACCTTGGCTGATGGTAAATGAGACGTCTTTGAATAAGACTTTTTCTCCGTACGTTTTGGTTGCATGCTCAATTGCTAGGTACTGCATAAAATTTTATAATTTAGAAAACGGCAAATTTAGATTAAATAACTGGACAAAATTCTTATTTGAATTGGATGCTAATCCTTTAAAATTTTGCTGGTAAGGTTTTTTAGTTCCTCTTTTGTGATGGCATAAGTCTGAGGTCTGGTAACTACATAAGAGCTTGCTAAGTTGGCCATGATGATGGAATTTTCTAAACTATAACCCTCAGAAAGTCCATATCCTAAAATGGCAATGGCTGTGTCTCCGGCTCCCGAAACATCATAAACCTCCACTTTTTTTGCTCTGAAGAAGTGTACCATGTTTTTATTTACCAGGACCATCCCTTTCTCTCCTCGAGTCGCAACAATGTTTTGTAAGTCGTACTGATTGAGCAAAGCCTGGCAAACTTCAATTACTTCGTTGTCTTCATTGGATACTTTTCTTCCAATCGCCTCCTCCAATTCAGCTATATTGGGTTTTACCAAATATGCTCCCCTGTACTTTTCCCAATTACTACCTTTGGGGTCAATCAAAACTTTAATTTGCGCAGTTTCTGCTTTATGGAGGATTCTTTGAATAATCCTTTCAGTGCAAGTTCCTTTCCCGTAATCTGATATAATGATAAAGCCATAATGATCAAAAAGCTCCTCCTCAATGGTATTGTAAAGTCCATTATTCAACGGTTTACCCTCCATATCAATCCTGATCATCTGTTGATTTCTAGAGATGACTCTTGTTTTGGTAATGGTCACATCCAAAACCTCTTTGAGTTTGTCACCAATATTTTTCTCATTCAACAAAAATTGCAACAATCTCCCGTTTTCATCTGGTGCAATTCCACCTATTAAATCATTTTCTACTCCTACATTTACCAGATTGTGCGCTACATTGGAAGCGCCCCCTAGTGTATGATAAGTGTTGGTAATATTCACAACCGGGACTGGTGCTTCCGGTGATATTCTATGTGCATCACCAATCACATATTTATCAAGCATCACATCTCCAAAAATTAATATTTTGCTTTTTGTCATTTTAAAAATCAAAATTTTGTTGTGCAATATTAACTCTTATTCCGGTACCAATTAAAAAAGTGGAGGATTGGCTGCTTGCCTTTCTGTATAAAACATTGAGATCTAACACATAATTGGGGAAAAATTCGTAACTCAAATTTCCCCTTATATTTCTTGTTTGAGTTTTAATACCTTGCCCAATTTTATTCCCAAAATCCTGAGCTCTTGAAGTATAATTCACTAAGATATCTGATCCAAAATTTTGACCTGTTGGATCCAAACCCTGCGTCCAAAAAAAAGAAACAAAATGAGCTGATAGTTTCTGGTTGAATTTATAATCTGCAGTCAAGATCACTTCTTTGAAATTAGCACCTAGCGGATGAGCCAATGCTTGATTATAATGGCTGTAAGAAGTTATTGTTTTATTGCCAATTGCTGTATCAATGGGTTGAAAATGCGAGTAGGTGTAAGGTCTTGCAGCATTGTATTCTACGCCAAAATCCAATCCCTTTACTAAATCTACCACCTTGGCCCCAACTTGAATGCCATATTTATTGGCCCACCAACCGTTTCTAGCCCTTAAATTTGGGAGAGAAAATTCGTCTAAAACAAATTGGGCATACAATTTTAATTTTTTTACTGGCGAATAGGAAGCATTGAAACCAACAATCACATTGTCGGGACTATTGAGAAATTGCTCCACCGTCCGGTATAAAATGATCGGGTTGAGATATTGTAACTCCAGATGATCTCTTCTACCAAAGATTACTGTCTCAAAAAGGCCAATTTCAAATCTAGTATTTGGTCTGAATGACAGATAATGATTGGCTGTATATTTTTTTGGAAGCAGGGCGCTATTCGGACTGTAAATGTTTTCATTAGGGCTGGAACCATTGAGCTCTGCATAGATGGTTTGGTAGTGAAACTTCCAAAACTGGGCATTGAATTTCAAAAACAGGTAATTATTGGAAAAATCAGAAAGGAGCAAAGACCTCACGCCATTTCCTATGAAATGTTTTCCATGGCCAAGTTCAAGTTGAATATTTTTTGAAAGGGGTATGCCGACATAGGCTTGCGCATTGAGGAAATCTCTTCCCTGCAATCGGTCGATCACACTACTATTGTAAGGTTTGTATAATCCATTGCCAGGAATAGCTGCAAATCTTGTAATATAGTCTTCTACATATGTTGGGAATCGAGCTTGGTTTTCAAAAATCGAAGTATAAACCATGAGTTTATTGTCAATGATTGCTGAGAGTTCAACGCCTCGAGTATTTCTAAACAAAATTTGGTCATCGTTGGTCGCACTGGCATAAGAAAGATCGAGGATTGGATCAACCCTCAGACCAAAATTTCCCTTGTCCAAGGACAAAAAATGGTTGTGGTTTTTATAAAAGTATTTTAGTATTGCTTTGTCTTCATCTGCGCCTTCGGCCCCCGAATAGGAATAAAATCCATCTTTTTCCGCTTGTACTTGGGTTTCTTGAGTTGTTGTTTTATTTATTCCTGCAATTAAATCATACTGCTTTTTGAGGAAAAGTAATTCTTCACGTTCTTGATCATTGAAAAAAGTAATGTGCACATCACAGGAATCAAAGGCATTTCTGACATTCGCTGGAAAGATCGCTGAATGAGTACCTAAATCTATGTAATATTTAGTTTGGATTTGTTCTACAAAACTATTAAATCTATCGTGGATTTTGGCTCTCACATATTGACCTGAAACCATCAAATGTGAGATTATCATGAAAATGCCAATCAATAATTTTTTCTCCATGGGGCAAAAGTAGGAATTTACACCTTGCAAATGATGGCAATCCAGGCGAAATACTGTAATTGCTATAAAATTTGTACCAACTGGAATATTATATGCAAAAAAGTAATGGGAAATCTATCTGGCTTTTCTAGTATTGATGACAAACACACCCACCAATAGTACAAACGAGGCAAGCAAAGCTCTGGGTGTTATGGGCTCTGCCAAAAATGCCCAACCCATGAATAAGGCAACAACAGGATTTACATAGGTATTGGTTGTTACTTTCTCTGTGGACACCTTCTTGAGCAAATAATTGAAAGCTGTAAATGCCACAATACTGCCAAATAGGATGAGATACAATAATGAAAATAATGCCTGAGCTGAAATGCGAAGTATGGCTGACCAATCTTCACCAAACAAAAGAGAAGCCAATATCAAAAATATTCCAGCAAAAAGCATTTGTACACCAGAGTTGATGAAGTGATTTCTCGGCAATTCTGACTTGGCGACAAAAATACTCCCATATGCCCAAGTCAAAATGGCTATAAAAATCACAAATACACCTTTTATATAGTCATCTGTCCTGACTATTCCTTCCTCAGATGTCAACAAGTAAATACCCAAAATGCCTAGAAAAACACCAAAAAGTGATCGCATCGAGATTTTTTTCCTTTCTAAAAGAAGCAGTAAGAAAAGTAACATCAATGGTTGTGAGGAAACGATCAAAGCTGTCACCCCACTGTCGACAAATTGCAAGGCCCATACCACAGCGCCGTTTCCAAAAGTCAACATGAGTACCCCAGCAAATCCTGCATTCAATACTCGGGTTTTAGTGGTATCGAAAGGGATTTTCATAAATTTTGCAATGCCAAATATCAGCAAGGAAGCGCATAAAAAACGAAGTCCCGCCGAAAAAAATGGTGGTACTTCGAGCACCAACAGTTTATTGAAAAAGTAAGTAGAACCCCAAATGATGTAGATAGCTGCGAACGCAAGTATGATCTTTGCGCGCTCAGATTTTAGAAAGTGCTGTTCCTGCATAGGAATGCAAAAGTACTTGACTTAATTGGGACTTGCTTTGTTTGATGACCAATTTTATTTACAATTCATATAAATCGCTACCTTAGCCCTGTGACAAAACATATTGTATAGCGCATGAAACTCAACGATTGGCTTCTTGATAAATTCAAAATAAAAAAAGATACCCGATCTTTTGCACAGATTGTGCTGAGCAGATTTTTATGGCTTTTTTTATTGATTGGGCTTTTCAACGGACTGATCGCTAACCAAAAACCAATTTTTCAATTACACAACGGATCCTTGCATTTTCCAGCATTTAGTGATGTATGGGCAGACTGGACTTTTGCAAAAAGAATCAGGCCAAAGCCTACTTATGAAGGTTGGACTATTCCTGCTCCAATCAGGTATGCATATAATACCATTGATGAAAAGCACATGACATTTACTCGCCCTGGAGAAAGCCAAAATGTAGCTTCACTTTGGCATAGACACTGGCTAGGAACAGATGGGCTAGGAAGAGATGTTGCTGCAGGACTTACCAGATCTTTATTCAATAGCACAAAAGTAGGTTTATTAGCTACCATTTTGGCCATCATCATTGGCACGCTGATCGGCGCGATGGCGGGAATTTTCGGCGATCAGAAAATTAAAGTAAACTACCTGCAAGGCTTATGTTACTTGATATTGACTTTCTACTTCATTTACTACGTATTTACGGCCATTAGCAGCGGGAGTATTTTATATTTGATCATCTCATTGGTTTTATTATTTTTTTTATTTTTAAATGGAAGACTTTGGAAACCATTGAAGCTCAAGCAGATAGCGCTTCCTTTCGATCAAATAACGTCCAAGCTCATAGAAATCAGAAGGTCAATTCCAGCATTGGTGTGGATTCTTGCATGTTTGCCTCTATTCAAATCAAGCTCAAGCCTCAATTTGGTCATTGTTTTGGCATTTATAGGTTGGACTACGTTTGCCAGAGTTGCAAGGGCAGAAACACTCAATATCATCAATGATGGATATATCAAATACATAGAAGCAGTTGGTGTGGGTAGCCGCCGATTACTCTTCAAACATATCATACCAAATATAAAGGATAGCATCATTACGATTGGCGTTTTTGCTTTGGGTAGTAATATTTTACTTGAAGCAGGTTTGAGTTTCCTTGGGCTAGGTCTTGAAGCAGATGAAATTTCATTTGGGTCGATGCTTTCGGTCGCTAAGGGAAATTTGATAGCTTGGTGGATGGTCGTTTTTCCAGGAGGAATACTTTTTATGATCTTGTTTGGCTTGCGTTTAATGGTTGAAAATGAACCAAAAACAAACATTTGATTTTTCCTCGCCTGCTAAGGCAATTTACTTTCTTGCCCCTTCCTTTTTTCTAAAATCACAAAAACAGCACCAGATATCAAATCTACCATGGCATGAAGGATTGCTACGATCAAGAGTGACTTTGTGAGTACAAAAATGGCCCCGAATAAAATGGATAAAGAGAAAATTTTAAACACATTGAGGAAGCCTTGATAAAAATGCGAGATCGAAAAAATCATTCCAGGTATGATGATTGACATGATGAGGTTGTATGGACTTGATGGTAATACTTCTCGCATGTAATTGATCAGAAAGCCCCTGAAAACTATTTCTTCACATACTCCAGCACTCACTGCAAGAAATATAAAATGACTGTATTCCGTCCAGTTTTGTGGCATGATATTGAGCATTTCTTCATCATCAATTTTTTTACCTTTTTGATACTGATATGTAGAGACTGCTGTATCTATGAGATAAATTGCAAGTAAAGCAAGAATTAAATAAATGGATAAAGTTGAAAATACCGGCCAATTTATGCCCAAATCGGCCCAAGGTTTTGTAGTAATGTTCCAACTGGTGATAACTAAAACCGCGCCAATCCATAACATCAGTCCATTGCTGTAATACAAATGTTTCTTGGGAGGTAGGTCCATTTTGACCTCCTCACCCTCTATCGCCATATTTTTAGAGCTGGATAGCAATGACAAAATAGGTATGAGGATTCCTACAACTATAAATAATATATGGTCTAGCCAAAAAAGTTTCATAATACACCAATGGTTGAGCAAAACTAATGTTTATCTCCACATATACACTATTCGGAAATAGAATTGACCACAATCTCGTTGCTAAAGGTTCATCTAAGCTTTGGTCTGCTAAAAGTGCTTTTAAATCAGCTTGAGTTTGAACTTTCAATCACCTCTTTGTCCTCAATTGAGATAAATATAGAAATACACTGTTTTCAGAAATTCAATAACTATTAAACTCTTTGCCACAACAGATGGTTTAATGGAGCAAATTACAAGGTTGCAAAGTTTTGAGAATATGCTCATCAATCCAGTTTGGATTTATAAATTATTTACACCTTTGTTTCTTTGAGTAATCAATGGAAAAAACTTTAGCAAAAGCTTATCAATGGTTTGACAGCAAAGGTTGGAAGGTCCACGCTTTCCAAGAAGAAGCCTGGGCTGCATATGCCTTGGGTAAAAGTGGCTTGGTCAATGCTCCCACTGGCAGCGGTAAGACCTACAGTTTATTTATTACAGCCTTGTTGCACGCTTCCCAAAAAAAAGGTTTGAAAATCATCTGGGTGACGCCCATCAGAGCATTGGCCAAAGAGATTTTCCAAGCTTGTGATCGTGCTGCCAAAGAAATGGAAATAGAATGGCGCACAGAAATAAGGACCGGTGATACCAGCACCTCTGTGCGGCAAAAGCAGTGGAAATCTCCACCTGATATGCTCATCACAACCCCTGAAAGTATACATGTCATGATGTGTATGAAAGGATACACTGATTATTTCAAAAACCTGGAATGTATTGTGGTGGATGAGTGGCATGAGTTGGTTGGATCTAAAAGAGGAGTCTTGACCGAACTTGCTTTGAGTAGATTAAAGGGCATCAATCCATTGCTCAGGGTCTGGGGCATCTCCGCAACCATTGGCAATCTGAGTGAGGCGATGGACGTACTTTTTGGTTGGGATCGACCAGCAGATATTGCATTGATCAAATCAAATCTTGACAAAAAAATTGAAGTGATTTCTATAATTCCCGAGGAGTTGGAAACTTTACCCTGGGCAGGGCATTTGGGAATCAAACTTGCACATTTGGTTTTACCCATTATACATCAATACAAAACAACCCTCATTTTTACCAATACGAGGGCTCAATGTGAAATCTGGTATCAGAAGCTACTTGAATTGGATGAAGATCTGGCGGGATTGATTGCTATGCATCATGGCAGTATCAGCAAAGAACTTCGGGATTGGGTTGAAGATGCCCTTTATGAAGGTCGGCTGAAGGTCGTAGTTTGTACATCTTCTCTTGATCTAGGTGTTGATTTCAGGCCTGTAGAAAACATCATCCAAATTGGTAGCCCCAAGGGCGTTTCAAGATTTGTGCAAAGAGCTGGAAGAAGCGGACATCAGCCTGGGGCAACCAGTCACATTCACTTTCTGCCCACCCACGCATTGGAATTGATTGAATCAGCAGCCTTAAAATATTCCATTGACCATCATGAATTGGAAGATCGTGTGCCGTATATAAGGTCATTTGATGTACTTATTCAATATTTGATGACCTTGGCTGTCTCAGAAGGTTTCTACCCGCAAAAACTGTATGAAGAAATATCTAAGACTTTTTGTTTTCAATCGGTTACGAAGGAGGAATGGCAGGAATTACTTTCATATTTGGTCAATGGTTGCAGGTCTTTGGAGGCATATGATGAATTTCAAAAGATCAACGTCGAGGATGGAAAATATTTCGTGGAAAACAAAGGCGTCGCGCTAAGGCATCGGCTCAGCATCGGCACTATTGTGAGCGATGTGATGATTCAGGTAAAATATGCTCGTGGCATGCGGCTAGGTTCAATAGAGGAATATTTTATTTCTCAATTGCAAGTTGGTGATGCTTTTTGGTTTGCAGGCAGAGCTTTGGAGTTGGTGAGGTTTAGAGAAATGACCGCACAAGTCAAAAATTCAAATAAAACTAATGGTAGGATTCCTTCTTACCAAGGAGGTAGAATGCCTCTGAGTTCCCAATTGTCCAAAGTTTTAAAACAAAAAATAACTGATTATCTCAATGGAGAAATCAATGATGTTGAAATTGTAGCTTTGATTCCGCTATTTGAAACTCAAGAATTGCGGTCAAGATTGCCGGCCACCGATGAATTATTGATCGAATATTTTGAATCTAAAGAAGGATGGCACCTCACTATTTTCCCTTTTGAAGGCAGGGCGGTGCATGAAGGAATGGCTGCATTGTTGGGTAGGAGGTTATCTGCATTATTACCAATTACTTTTTCGATTTCCATGAATGATTATGGTTTCGAATTGCTTTCTGATCAAAAAATCGATGTAGACAAATACCTTACTAAGTCATTGTTTGATGTCAAAGATTTGGTTGCTGACATTGAAGCAAGTATGAATGCTGTAGAATTGGCAAAACGAAAATTTAGAGATATTGCCATTATCTCGGGTTTGATCTTTCAAGGTTATCCCAATAATTTTAAAAAAGATAGACACCTCCAATCATCATCAGAACTTTTATTTGGTGTTTTCCACGAATATGAACCAGAAAATTTATTGTATAGACAAACCTATGAAGAAGTATTGACCTTTCAATTGGAAGAAGGGCGTCTGAGAAATGCCCTCAAAAGCATTCAAAGCCAAAAGTTGATCATCACCAAACCACAAAAGCCTACACCTCTTTCATTCCCACTTTTGGTAGACCGTCTCAGAGAAAAGATGAGTTCTGAGCAATTGGAGGACAGAATCAAGAGAATGATTGCCCAATAATCAAAATTTATTCAGATTTTAAGTTCGTCGTCATTTATAGTCACTCATCGATGGAATACCCTCATTTGTAGAACATAATTTGCTATTTAGCGATATCTTGTTACTTTTTATTAATTTTTTCGTCTATAAAAGAGTAAACAAAAGAATATAATTTGTTGTTATAATTAAAAACCTCTTGACTTGTGTAGCAAAAAGCAATATCTTTGCGTCAGATTTCAAGGAATCGAATTAAGAAATAGAAAATTAAAAAGATGAGAAGACTTATTGAGTTTATCGAAAAAAATGCAACTGCTAAATCAAAATCTTTTATAAGAAAGATGGAGATTATTAAAACAGAAGATCAAAATCAAACTAAAGGTGATTACAATCCTAAAACAGCTAGGTACAAATCACTCAAAGATCTAGACAACTTGTTTAGCAATTAAGCTTCGATAACTTAGAATAAAAGCCTGGCTTCTGTAACGAAGTCAGGCTTTTTTATTTTATAGCCCTATTTGTAACTATTCAGGTGTCTGCTTTCAGTTTAAAAAATAAGTCAATTTTTTGTCAATCGAGGCTCATTTGAGGCGAAATAGCAGCGCTATTTCAACGATAATAGCCGATGAGTCACGAAAAATTGACATTTTTTAAGCGAAATTGAGTACACCTGAATTGTTACCCCTATTACCTCTCGAGTATTTGAGCCATAAATTTGTGTTTAATCATAAAATTCGATTCTGTAAAAAGGACATGCCCTTATTAAATGAACATTGCCTATCTTAGATTTATTGTTTCAAAAATGATAGGATGATCAAGTTTTTAGAACTTTTAAAATGTCAGCCATTGAGACTGGCAGATTAAAACAGTATGTGACGTATGCTTTTGGTGAGGTGCTGCTCATCGTAGTTGGTATTTTACTTGCTTTACAGATCAACAACTGGAACGAAGCGAGAAAAAACAAACTTGAAAACAGGAAAATGTTGGAACAAATCAAAGAAGAAAATTCAATCAATCAATTCGCTTTACAAAGAGATAAAGAATATCGGGACACAATAGTTTCTGTATATAAAGGTTTTATTGATTTGTTAGCGCTTCCAGACCTTCCAAACCATAAGGATGAAATAGAGCAATACATTCGCACATTATTCAGGTCAACTTCCTACACATTTGCCACAAGCAGTTTAGTCAGTTATCTCAACAATAATAAAAATGACAATTCCCTAATTGCAAAATCATTGTTGGAACTCAATTCAAATATGAGCGATCTTGAAATTATTTCTAAAAAAGGATTTGATCTCAAATTTGAAAATTTCTATGAGGGTCTTAGTGAAGATGTCGATTTATCAAGTTTGACCGTTTCTGGCTTCGGCTCCTTACAAAAATTTAGTTTTAGAAACAAAATGGTGCTCAACAGTTATGTTGAAGAGGAAATATCCAACAAATTTGATAAAACCAGAAAACAGCAAATCATGGTGGATTCTCTGATTACTGATTATTTAAAGAATTAACTTCGATGCTCCTTTTCAAAGCTTCAAGCACCGCTTGACCTTCTGGCCACAAGCCAAGTTTGCAATCTGAATTGATGTGCCCCAAGGGTCCAAAATTATAAAATTCACTCCCCCAACTATTTGCCAATTCTTTACTCCTTTCAATAGTCATATATGGGTCATTTTCACTTGCAACAACGACTGTTGGTATGGAAAACTGCACCTTGGGAATAGGTGAAAAATTCCAAATATAGTCAGGTGTGTGTAGTTCAGAATCAACATCCGCAGGAGCAACCAACATGGCTCCAACTACATTTCTATAATCATTTTGAGCAAGCCAATGAGCGCACAAAACGCAACCAAGACTATGTCCTACTAAAATGTAGGGTTGAGACCTATCCGTTGATGAAATGGTCTGATTCATTTGATTCAGCCAATCAGTTAATTGCGGAAAATCCCATTCAATTTGTTCTACTTTGATGGTTTCTGGAAAATGGTTTTGCCAAAAATTTTGCCAGTGGTCAGGGCCGGAATTATTGAGGCCAGCGACAATAATAAGTTTCATAACATTTTATTGATAAGATTTGAGTTGCTTGTTAAGCCTTTTCACACTTTCAGTCGCCATACTTCCCATCAATGCTCTGATTTTAGAAAATAAAGAGTGTTTTAGTTTATATGGAAAATTTCCTGGTGGGGGACTGCCCTCTGAGGTCAGAATTCTGAAGTCATAGTCGTAATTTTCTTGCGCTATGATGTAAAAATCTTGATTGGATGCGAGCGAGATAGTCGGATCAATCAAACCATCTTTCCCCAGAAAGTACTTTCCAGTTTTATCAGCTTTAAATGACCTCCACAAACTATCGGGTATGAAATAAACAGGGGTGATTTCATAATTTAAATCAAAACTCTCCATAGCATTACTGATATACACTTTGCGGTCAATGAGAAATTTTTCTAACGCTATTTTTGCTTCATTTCTTTGGTCAGGTGTCAGTTTGGCGTTATTGACCAATGATTCATAATGGGTTATTTTGGGTTGATTCATGTACAATCGTACCAAACCAACTTTATCTCTGAGGGTGTAATATTCTGCTTGTCCACTGAGGACATTCATCGTCAAAAGGAGCAGACAAAACGAAAAGCAAAATTTTAAGCTCATCTTCAAAGCAACAATTTTTAGAATGTGATCATTTTTAATGACTCGCAAAGTAAGAAGTTCATCCTTAATCTTGAGTTTTTTAATTTACAAATATGGTCGTGCGTTTACCAAAAAGACACAAAATCTTAGTTTCAATTCCATAGCTTGTTTATTATGATTACTTTTGCCCCCGAGTTTGGAAAACACATATTTCCATTAATCGGATAAACATCTCATGGAAAAAAACGCAAAAATATACATCGCAGGGCACCGAGGCATGGTAGGTTCTGCCATATTGAGAAAACTTCAAAAAGAGGGTTTTACCAACTTCGTTTTGAGAACTTCCAGCGAATTGGATTTGCGCAATCAGGCTGCTGTTGACCATTTTTTTGAAACAGAAAAACCGCAATATGTGTTTCTGGCTGCCGCAAAAGTAGGTGGAATTCAGGCAAACAATATTTATCGTGGTGAGTTTTTGTATGACAATCTGATGATTCAAAACAATGTCATTCACGCCGCCTATGTAAATGAAGTGACCAAGTTGCTTTTCTTGGGATCTTCCTGTATCTACCCTAAAATGGCAGAACAGCCGCTGAAAGAAGAATCTTTACTTACTGGCCTCCTAGAACCAACCAACGAGCCTTATGCCATTGCCAAAATTGCTGGCATCAAAATGTGTGATGCGTATAGAATGCAATATGGTTGTAATTTCATCAGTGCCATGCCCACCAATTTATACGGACCAAACGACAATTATGACTTGCAAAACTCTCATGTTCTGCCTGCGTTGATCCGGAAGTTTCACGAGGCAAAACAAAAAAACCAGGCTGAAGTAGTCATGTGGGGAAGTGGAAGCCCAAAAAGGGAGTTTATGCACGTAGATGACCTGGCGGAGGCATGTTTCTTTTTGATGCAAAACTTTGACCAAGCTGGCTTCGTAAATGTTGGGACGGGAACAGATATCACTATCCAGCAGCTTGCCGAAATGGTGAAAACCATTGTTGGATATGAAGGTGCCATTGTCAATGACCTTCAAAAGCCAGACGGCACACCTCGCAAATTGATGGATGTTTCCAAACTACACGCCACTGGTTGGTCCGCTAAAATTGACCTGGAAGCTGGAATTAAAAGTGTATATGCTGACTTGAGCGGCGAAACATGGTATTAAAACTCTTTAAAAGAACTGGATTTGCAAAATAAATCTTTAATTGCTTTCACACCTGAAAAATTTTATAGACATTGGGTGGCTATTTTTAAGTGATATACTCAATTTCAATATGCATACAAAGCTTTTAGAAATTATAAATGTTGTACTTACAAACAATGATTTACCAATTATTGAAGAATTAAATCCAGACCAAACTTTACAAAATGATCTTGGCATGGATTCTATCAACTTGGCGGAATTATCTGTCCGATTGGAGGATGCTTATGAGGTGGATGTTTTTGAAGATGGCATGGTCTTTTCTATAGGCGAATTGATGCATAAATTGATCAAATAACCAAGAAAATGCATACATTCTACACCAGTATTGACGCGGAAATAGACTACGAGGAACTACTGGATAGAGTCAATCAGCGTAGCTTTTTCTATCAATCTTATCTTGCACAAGATTATCTCGATTTTATCACCAACTTGATCTGTGGACTTATTCATCAGCATGATGTAACGCTTATTGATTATACTGGCATCACTCAATTTGAAAATTCAGAACCTATTGAGTTAAAAACATCCATAACAGATGTGGCTTCTTTGATAAATCAAATTGTACATTCAGTAGCCTCCGTAGGAATTTATTCCTCTGGAAGCGAAGGTCCACCAAAACTAGTCTTTCAGACCATCAAAAGATTGATGCAGTCTGTGAGGATAGAGGCCAAATACCAAACCAGTACTTGGGGTTTTACCTATAATCCTACTCACAGTGCTGGTATACAAATGTTTCTTCAAGTAATTGCCAATCAATCATGTTTGGTAGACTTGCACAAGATTTCACGCCAAACAATCATTACCCTTATTCACTCAAAAAGTTTGAAGTATCTATCTGCAACGCCTACTTTTTACAGAATGCTTGCACCATATGATTTTGAAGCACCAAGTGTCAAGAGTGTTACCCTCAATGGTGAAAAATCAACTCTGCCACTTATTTTAAATGTGAAAAAGGTCTTTCCCAATGCTCGCATAAGAAATATTTATGGATCAACCGAGGTCGGTCCGTTGATGTCTTCAGAAACCGATGTATTTCAAATCCCGGAAAGGCTTTTTGATAAAGTAAAGATAGAAGATGGCGAACTTATTTTCCACGAGAGCATCGTCAGTAAATCCGTTTTATCTCAAGAATGGTATCCTAGCGGTGACCTCGTAGAAGTCATTTCCGATAAACCTTTACTAATAAAATTTGTTTCGCGTAAATCTAGGATTCTGAATGTTGCCGGCCATAATGTAAACCCACAAAATGTGGAAGAAGTCATTTTGGAGCTACCTGGAGTCGTAGATGCAAGGGTAACAGGAAAAGAAAATGCTTTGATCGGAAACCTCCTCGTCGCTGAAGTTCAAGTCATTCCAGACTACAACATTTCAGAAAAAACATTAATGAATCAACTAAAAACTTTATTACCTGCTTATAAGGTACCCAGAATCATTACTTTTGTGAATTCGACCCAAATCGGTCGTACTGGCAAGAAATTGATATAAAATATCACAAACAAAATGACAAACAAAAACATCATTGTAACAGGTACTTCTCGAGGTTTAGGCCTGGATATTTGCCGGTTTCTATTGGAAGAAGGTGTTTGTGTTTTTGGTATTTCGAGAACAAAGTCAGCCGACACAATTGCACTATTAGCACAATACCCCAAACAATATGTCCATTTTGACTGCGATCTTGCGGATGTTTCAGGTATTAGAAATAGCGTTTTTACCTACATAAATGAGCATCAAATTGCTGTGCACGGTTTGGTAAATAATGCTGCCTTATCTCTGGAATCATTGATCACAGATTTCTTTCAGACAGCATTGCTCAACTTGATTTATGTCAATCAAATAGCTCCGATTACATTGACACAGTTGGCTATAAAAAATATGCTCTTGCACAGAACAAAGGGAAGCATCGTTCATATTACATCAATCACTGCACATAAGGGATATACTGGTTTGGCGTTATATGGTTCTACCAAAGGTGCTTTAGAATCATTTTCCAAGGGATGTGCCAGAGAATGGGGTCGTAAAGGAATCCGGTCAAATTGTGTTGCAGCTGGTTTTATGGAAACAGAGATGACAAAATCAATGACCGAAGAAGATAAACAGAAAGTTTACAATAGAAGTGCTTTGAAAGAAGCCGTATCGACAGAATCTGTCGCAGCCACAGTGTCATTTTTGCTTGATCAAAAGTCAAAAAGTATCACTGGGCAGACCATCATCATCGATGCTGGAATTATTTAGAAAAGAAAGGGAAAAGAAAAGTATGTTTTTAAATTCTGCAATTTATGATTATCTCGACAAGTCTGTAAACTTGAAGATGAACAAGGAAGGACTCAATCTTTTGCGAGATGGGGCTGTCACAAAAGTCAGCTTTGACCAGCAAAATAAAGTTTTTTCCATTGAAGCCAGAGATGGTCATTTGTACAAAATTGTTGTCATTTATCACAATGCATTCCGCCTCCAGAGTGTGGAATGTACTTGTGGGGTCATGGCATGCCAACACAGTGCTGCTGCGCTTCATTATTTGGTCAGCAAATCTGATGTCGAAATAAACGCTGTAAGGGATTTTACAGAAGAAACCATACTACAAGCCAAACAAGAAAGTAAAGACAAAGCACAAGAAATAGAATCCTTTATATTTCAAAATGCAAGTCCCAATTCCTTTAGAAAAATTCCGGAAAAAGCTTTTGAGGATTGGAATACTTTTATGGATTATGCGGCACAAGATTTCAGGAGTGCGATGACTTATCCTCGCACTGTAGAGGCCTATTTTCTACCAAACAATGTCATAGAAGCTACCATCGTCGAACCCAATTGGTCCAGAAAAACAGATAGTCATACCGTAGTTGTGAGTATCAAACCGCATGGCAAAAATTCAGAAATAAAATGTAGTGAGTGCCTATCTTCTACGCGAAAACTGTGTAATCACCAAACCTACCTATTAAAAAATTATTTTAGAAGTAGCTTTCTCACAGAACTTTTCCAATCCAAATATTCAACCATTGCTGGTGACTTGGCGGGGAAAAATAACATAGCACTGGCCAAATTCTCTAAAATTTACGAAGTAGAAGTTGGGAAATCTGAGTTTATTGAAAAAAAGAAAAATGTCAACTACCTGGGTGATGCAGAAATTAATAGCCTGGGTATCTATTTGCGTAAAATCTACGACTCCAGAGATGAGCAAGAGAAAGAGCGCATGACCATCAAGGGTCAAAAAGAAATAGAAAACTTTAAAAATGCACTGGTTTGGTTGAAAGATGAAGCCATCATTGCACCCATGTTGGTGGAAGGAAAAGCCGCTAAATATGGGAAAAAGTTGATTTCAACCATTGATCAGATCGATGTTCCACAATTTTTTAGCAGGGATCAAGAGCATTTTTATAAAGATATCAAGGCAATTTTTGAAAAATATCCTTTAGAGAAACTGGTACAAATCAGGTCTTTGTTGGAAAAGATAAACAGTGAGCCTGAAATCTTCCAGCAAATGATGCATTTCTATCTGCCGGCTGCTATGGAACTCAAAAAGTCATGGTTGAAGCCCATCACATTCAGACAAGAAACCGCGAGTGTAAAGTTTAAGGTTGAGGTAGATGATTTGTTTATAAACATCTCCAAAATCTTGATGACCGGAAATACAGTGGCAGACCAAAAATCTGAAAATCTGGGCTTTTTTGTACTTGACCACGAAAGCGGTTATCTTTTTGCAGATGAGTTCCAACATTTATTCTGGAAAAATACGCAGCTCGACCACCTTGTCATAGACAAAGAAGAGCGCTTGATGGCCTTGCAAATCATCTCTTCTCTGATGAATCATCATGAAGTCGACCTTCCCCCTGATTTCGAACTCAAAACTGAGATGTGTCACAACGGGGCTAGAGAATTGTACATCACTGAGGCTGGACATTCCATGATCTTTCAACCTTTCTTGCGATATGCGGACACTTTAAAGTTTAATGTTTTATCGGGAAATCACCAGGTCTCTGGCGTGAAGTCCAACTCCACCATTTTTGAAATGGATGAAGAAGAAAGAAATACGTTCATTGATTTGTTGTGTGCAGCACATCCATTGTTGAAGGAAAGTTATCAGGAAACCGGTTTGTTCGCCATGAATATTGCCGACTGCTTGAAAAATGCCTGGTTCCTCAAGTTTTTTGAACAATGCCGTTTTCAAGATATTGCCATTTTTGGACAAGACAACCTCAAAAACTTCAAATTCAATACCAATACTGCCAATATCAATACCAGCATAAAATCTGGCATTGACTGGTTTGATGTCAGTGTCGATATCAAGTTTGGAGATTTGATAGTAAAACATAAAGATTGGATCGAAAGCGTAAGAAACAACGAAAAATACATCCAACTAGATGACGGTACTTTTGGAATCATCCCAGAAGAATGGTATGAAAAACTTCAGAAGCTTGCCAAGGTCGTAGATGTGCAAGGCGAGGAATTGATCATCAATAAATTCAAATTTGGCATTGTTGATCAATTGTTTGAAGAATTGAGCGACGATCATTTGTACCAGGAAATGAAATACCGCGTCAGCAGACTCAACGACATTCAGGAAGTTTCAGAATTTGAATTGCCCGCCATAGTGAATGCAGAGATGAGGGCTTATCAGGTTGAAGGTTATCACTGGTTGCGGACTTTGGATGAGATTTCTTTTGGTGGCTGCCTTGCCGATGACATGGGACTTGGTAAAACCTTACAAGTGATTACTTTACTTGCCCACCAGAAAAACATGGAAAAGGGTTCGAGTTTGATCGTCGTGCCGAGAAGTTTGTTATTTAACTGGGCTGCTGAGATTGATAAGTTTTGCCCTTCCTTGTCCTATATATTGTACCATGGACCTTTCCGATTGGAGAGCCAAAAGCGTTTGATGGATTTTGATTTGGTAATTACAACTTACGACACAGCCAGTATTGACATAGAATTTTTCAGAGAAAAGGCATTCAATTACATCATTTTAGATGAGTCTCAAGCCATCAAAAATCCAAATTCAAAACGATACAAAGCGATGAGGTTGCTCAACTCCAGAAACAAACTGGTGATGACGGGAACACCACTTGAAAACAACACTTTTGATCTTTATGCCCAATTTAGTTTCATCAATCCGGGCATGTTTGGAAATCAAAAAAGTTTCAAAGATCGATTCAGTACTCCAATAGATAAAGAAGGTGACGGCATTGCAGCAGATATGTTGCGTAAAATCATCAAACCATTTTTCCTCAGAAGAACGAAAGAGTTGGTTGCTAAGGATTTGCCTGCAAAAACAGAGAACATTATATTCTGTGAAATGGATGCCACCCAAAGAGAAATGTATGAGGCATTGAAGGCACAGATCAAAGAAGAAATTGATGGGACCATCAAAATCAATGGCATAGAGAAATCTCGATTTAAAATATTGGAGGGTTTACTTAGACTGAGACAAATGTGTAATGCACCAGCTTTGCTCGACAATACTTTGCCAAAACACCGACAAACTTCTGTAAAAATTGAGACCCTGATTGACATTGTGGAAAATGATCTAGGCACACACAACGCCTTGGTGTTTTCGCAGTTTACCTCTATGCTTGACCTCATCCGCAAAGAGCTCGACAAAAGGCAGATCAAATATGCTTACCTCGATGGATCAACCCGCGATCGTAAGGGGGCGGTGGATCATTTCCAGGAAAGCAGCGACGTCAATTTATTTTTGATCAGTCTCAAAGCAGGAAACACGGGACTCAATTTGGTGAAGGCAGATTATGTCTACATTGTTGACCCTTGGTGGAATCCGGCTGTGGAGGCTCAAGCAATTGACCGTACCCATCGCATTGGACAAGACAAACACATCTTTGCCTACCGCATGATTTGTAAAAATACCATTGAAGAAAAAATCATGCAGTTGCAACAGAAAAAACAAAAGATCGCCCAGGACATCATTGTCAATGATGAGTCTGTGTTCAGGTCATTGGATAAGGAAGAATTGATGGATTTGTTTATATAATTTTTTGATTCAAAAGCTAATAGTTTAATAGATAGTTACATTTTTTTTAGCTTTGGGAAATGATCACAAAACTCATTTCAGCATCACAGCAGACCTTTTTTCAGATAGAAAATGGAGCATGTTCTGCTTCGATTTTTCTACAAGGAGCACACCTCGCCCATTGGCAACCGCATCATACTGCCGAACCTGTTATCTGGCTGAGTAAAGAAGCCATTTTCAAACAAGGGGTAGCCATCAGAGGGGGAATTCCCATTTGTTGGCCTTGGTTTGGTGATATGGAGGGTGAGGTAAGTCACGGCTTTGCCAGAAATTTGGACTGGACTTTGATCAAAAGTGAAAGCATGGAAAACCTAGATGAGCTTCATTTTTTACTGCAAAGTTCAGCCGAAACCAAAAAAGTCCGCCCTTGGGACTTTGATTTAACCATCATTTTTAAGTTGGGCAAAACCTTGGAAGTTTCTTTGACAACCAAAAATCTTGGGAGCGAAAGCTTTGCAATCACCCAAGCCATCCACACCTATTTTCAAGTAGGTGATGTGTCTAAAATTTCCCTCACTGGATTAGATGGATGCTATTATAAAGATAAAACTAAAAATGGAGCCATTGCGCAACATTTTGGTCCATTTAGATTTTCTCAAGAGCACAACAATATTTTCAGCAGCAACGGTCCCATCGAAATTTTTGACGAGGAATTGAATAGAAAAATCAGTATCGCTAAGTCTGAAGACAGTTTAGATACGGTGATTTGGAATCCTTTCATAGAAAGAAGTAAAGCATTTATTGATATGGCCGATGATGGGTATAAAACCATGGTTTGTGTAGAAGCTGGCAATATTGGAGAAAATGCCGTGGCGATAAAACCTGGACAAGAGGCCATGATTTTCCAACACATTTCAGTGGAAAATACTTAAATGATCAAAAAAATCCTACACCAAATCTCCAATAC
>JAKQLF010000134.1 GCA_029567325.1 Bacteroidota bacterium
TCTGCAAGTAATGGTGCAAAGTGTGCTTGAAAATTGCCTGGTGCTCCGGCAGTTATGTCTGCAACGATCAAACCAATTGTGGTATTTACAACTTTTCTATAGCTCAATCTTCCAGCTTCTATTTGTTGTCCCGGATTGTCAGGATCAGCGACCAATGTACTACCACCCAATCTTTCATAAATGGTTGGATCGGCGACCATTTCTTCCTCCTTACCACAAGACGTGAAAAGGAAGAAACTAGATAGAAAAAGGCAAACTGCAAATTTTGAAATTCTTGTCATCATGTTTGATTTTAATTAATTAAAAATATGTTGTACGGTCGAAGTAAACTTGTTTATGATTCCATTAGAGCCTGTGACAGGACAGGTGCTTTTGTTTGCCAAGTGAGCAGGTACTTCAAATCTTTGAGCTTTTAGGGCAACTTTAGCCATTAAGGACTCATAAACTTGCTTGGAATCTGCTATTCTATTGTCGTGGAAATAAACAAGCACATTTTCTTTGATGATGACATCATTTTTGACACCATTTATAGACCTAATGGAGTTTTTAATTTCATTTGCTTTGATAGAATCCAATTTTTGGTCAAAATCAATCCGACTAATTTGTACTGTAGGATTGTCAATAGGAGGCATAGTTGCAATGTGATATACCACCATAGTGAAGATCAATAAGAAGATCAATGAAGCTCCCAATAAAATTCGTTTAAATAAGTTTTTTGATTTCATCTCTGATATGAATTATTAACCTACTTACGAATCGATGTAATTTTTGGATTTATTTTTCTTCAGATTTTTGTGTTTTCAAATAAAATAACTGTTGCATTATTCAATCTGAATTGATACCACGAAGCAATTACTATGGATGGATTGTTGAAATTTATATAGGGCTTATATCTTACAAATCAACACATTAGTGATAGTTTATTGAATTAATTTACACATCAATTCAATCAGAAAAAGCATGAACTTAAAAGGAAATAAAAATAAATTACCTCTGATTAAAAATCATTAACCAAACAAACCATTCAACAATTTCCATTGAATGTTCTATTTAACCGGGCATTTACTATTGCAAAATATTTATTAGAAATATGGTCCCATACTTACTATTTGCAAGAGCTAGCAAGAAGAAATATTTAGGGATAGCATGAATGCATTTTGGTTACCAATGACACATAACAGGATTTTTCATGCTCAATATCAAGCTCAGGTCCATTGGAATTTCAATGGCAAAACTTCTCCAAATCATAACGAAGCCTGTAAAAAACGCAAACCACGGCAGAATTTTTTGATAAGAAAGATTGAATTTACTTTTAATACCATTGCCGAAAAGCGTAAAAAGGACCATCAAAGGAGTGGTTCCCAAGCCAAAGAAAAGCATATAAGCAACACTTTCTTGTAAACTCATGGCGGCAGTTGCAGAAGCCAGTGCAAAGTACACAATACCACAAGGAATGAGTCCATTCAAAAAACCAACAACTAAGACTGATGCACTTCCACTTCTTTCATAATAGCGCGTCAACATATTGATAATCAATTTAGAACTTTTTTCTATCAAAAGTGACTTACTCATCAATCGGTCAATATTAAGTGAGAAAAGACCTACCACTATCAAACCGATACCCATGATAATGGTTACCACTTTTTGAAGACCTACAAAGCCAAAAGCCTTGCCAACTAAACCAAAAATCAGACCTAGTGCCATATAAGCAATGGTTCTGCCAAATTGATAAAGAACCGTTATTGACACTTGGCCAAATGTTCCAGTTGGCTTATTCATGTTTGTATGCGCAAGTACACTCAGTGGACCACACATACCGATGCAGTGTAAACTTGCAAGCAATCCCATGTTAAAAGCCAATAACAGGAACCACATCAGATAAAGATTTCAAACTCTTTGTAATAATCTACCCCATTGGATTGCCACTCGACTTTGGCTTTCCATTTACCTGTAGAGAGTTCATCCTTTGGTATAGAATACGTTTGTAAATCGTTTAAATTCAATTCCTTAACAAAGTCCATACTTTTATCAGATGGTCTGTAAAAAAATATTTTACCATTTACATCTTTTGCATCTTGAGTAAAGATAAAGTCCAGATATCGGTCTCTATAGGACATTGCCAACTTATTACTTTCAATGTTTTGATTGTAATTCTGAAGTTTATCATATTGGTTTTGGTAATGAATATCTTTATCATAATAATCATCATAAACCAATGAATGATCAACAGATCTGGATTTTATGACCACGGTAATCAACATACCTATAAAACATATCAAGAAGGCATATATGGCTGTCCCAAAATTCCACTCCAATCTTTTTCTTACAATCTCTGTCATTTTCTTATTTTTTATCAGGTCCAAAAAAAGTTGTTTCCAGCTGGTCAATCATTTGACCTTTGCTATAAACTTCAATATGCAGATCAGTTTTGCTTTCTTTTATTTGCTGAAGTGGAAGTTTTATAAAAACTGCACCTTCGGAAATTTCATCTTTTTTCAAGGTTGGTCTTTCACCAACAAACGTCACGGTAGCTCCTGGAACATTGGTCACTTTAAAAATCAGATCATTTGCGGGATCGGCGGATTTATTGATGATTTGGTAATTGTACAAATTTGTGATTTGATTGTCATCAGTTTTTTGGAACAACATACCTGGCGTTCTTAAAAACAGTGTTTCCACAGGATTTCGAGACATAAACAAAAATGACTCCAGTCCAATTAGTGCAACCAATACAGCCGAATATGCAGCAACTCGAGTATTCCAAATACTTTTCTTTTGGTGCACGATATTGTTGTAGCTATCAATCCTGATCAAACTCGTTGGTCTGTCTATTTTGAGCATCACTTCGTCACATGCATCCATACATGCAGTGCAATTCACACATTCCAATTGTGTTCCATTTCTGATGTCAATGCCGGTAGGACAAACCTGTACACACAATTTACAATCTATGCAATCACCTAATTTGGGAGCGAGTTCTGTAAAATAATCATTTAGGGCATCGGACGGACAAGTGCTACCATTTGTTTTGCAAGTCGAACACCCATCTTTACAATCAGATTTTTTGCCTTGTCGAGCTTTTGTCATTTTACCCCTTGGTTCACCTCGCACAAAGTCATAAGCTACCGCCAATGAGTTTTCATCCAATAAAACGCCTTGCAATCTACCATATGGACAAATGGTTGTACACACTTGTTCCCTGAGTCTTGCAAACACGCCATAAAACACAATGGTGAAAATGATCATCGCAAGTAAGCCTTG
>JAKQLF010000155.1 GCA_029567325.1 Bacteroidota bacterium
GATTTTACTCCTGCTTTGATGTTATAGGTATTGTCGGTATTTTGCTCCAAATTTAAAGAAACCCCAATGTAAGCTTCACTAAACAGGGGAGACATTACTAAATCTTCCACAAAAGTTTGAATCTCTTTATAATTTGTCGCATTCACTAGCAAATCAGCATCATCCAACCAAAATATAGGCTGACCAAAACCACCAAAAATTTCATCAATTGCAGTTGTTGCATCATTTTTGAGATTCCCAGAATAATGTATTGCCCATATCAATGCATTTTCTTCTTTGAGATTTTCCTCTAGATTCTTGAATAACTCCCAGCCATATTGACCACATTTTGGACACCAATCTGCGGTCCTTTTGGTAATGAGTTGAAATTGTCGGTTAGTTACCTCTTGCGCAGAAAGGAAAACGGTTGAAAATATAAGTAACGTAAAAATAAATTGCTTCATCGTTTAATGCTGATTTTGTGATTAATGTCAGAATAAAAGAATATAGATCTCCGAGCAATAGCAAAGATAGGGCATTCCACACCAATAAATCAAGTAATACACAAATTTTTATCTTATATATGCAAAAATATGATAATATATTTGTGCCTTAATTAGAGATGCTAAGGCCTGTATAATCGGGGTTTGAAAATTCATCAATGATGATCAAATGAGGTTTGCTCACCCACAATTTTTCTCTGTAAGTAAAAGGTATAAAAGTTCTGTACATGATCAAAGTATCAAGTCTAGGGATATTCCCAATGTGCGCAACAAAACTCGCAGTATCCAATTTAGAATTGAAACTAATATCTAGCGTTTTTAGATTGCGAAGTTGACTCAAACTTTTGGGCAAAACCGATAAATCTGATGCAGTTATTGAGAGTTTCCTCAAGTTATTCAATTTACCAATTTCTTCTGGTATAGTTAATAGTTTAATGGGCTCATTTGGAACAAGTGTATTTGGTGGATATTTTTTGAAAGTTTTGCTGCCTATGAATATTTGCCTACACGCATCATTTTTTAGCAAAGCTTCTGGAAATTTCGAAATGGATTGACCCCTTAAGTCTACGACTTCTTGAGATAGTTTTTCTTCTGCCACTTCTGGGCTTTGCTTGCAAGATGTGAATATGGTAATCCACAATAACATGGAAATATTTATAATCTTCATATCACAAAGTTAGGATTTTAAAGAAAGGTATTAAAGAAAATGATTTTTCATCTCGCCATAAACCTCACCTGGAACTTTTTTTGAACTCCATGTGGATTGCTTCTGTCAGGGATTGAATCATTATTGGCAGCATAAGTTCTATTTCTGTCACATTAGTTACCAATGATCTCAAGGATTAAGGTCAAATTTGTATCATGAATAAATCAAATCTCATATTAGATAATGGCTTAGTTATCCTCCTTTCTATATTAACACTAGGTCTTGCCCCTTTTGCACCAGAACCACACATCTTTGGTAAAGTTAAATGGATACTCGGAGGAGGCGCAGGGATGCAGTTGATGGATTATCTAGACTTGCTCATGCATGGCTTGCCTTGGGTGTTTGGTCTTATTTACCTTTATCAGCGGTTTGCAAAATAACTCTGTCCTACATAAGACTTTCCATTTTAGTCATTTCAACCTTCGTCGAACATAACTCCATTTTGGACGTTTTTTTGCCGAGTTTGGGTTGATCTGTAGCATATTAATTATTTATTTTGCGTTCAATTTTTAGTATTGAAAACTTCAATATTTTAAGGAATTTTTGACACAAAGAATGGAACAATAAAAGTCTATTTCCTATTTATAGGGTTAATTGACTTACATAAAAGCATCACAAAATAATTTTCAAAAAATTAAAAAAGAAAGATAATGAAACTACATCACATCATTTTTTTCCTTGGCCTTATAGCGATAGGTTATTATTTTGGTGAGAAGTATTTGCCAAAAACAACAGAGGAGACGCTTACAGCACCCATCAATGAAACAGAATTGGCAAAACCTGTAGCATATACGGGCAATATTGCTCCGGTAACTCAAATATTTGACACAGAAAAAGCTACCATTGCTCTTTTTGAAAAATCAGCACCATCTGTTGCTTATATCACTACCAAAGTAGTTCAAACCAATTATTTTACCAGAAATGTAGAGGAAATACCTCGCGGAACTGGATCAGGATTTATCTGGGATACGGATGGACACATTGTAACCAATGCGCATGTCATTGCTCAGTCCAATAAAGCTTATGTCACACTAGCTGATGGAAGTAATTGGGAAGCAGAAGTTATTGGAAAGGAAGACAGCAAGGACCTTGCAGTTTTAAAAATTAAAGCACCTGCTGAAAAATTAAATCCACTGCCTATAGGTACATCTGGAGACCTCAAAGTAGGCCAATTTGCCATGGCTATCGGAAATCCTTTTGGACTTGACCAGACATTGACTACAGGAGTGGTGAGTGCTTTGGGCAGAGAAATAAAATCTTTGACTGGCAGACCTATCAGAGATGTTGTTCAAACAGATGCAGCCATCAACCCAGGCAATTCTGGTGGTCCGTTACTAGATAGCAGCGGAAGATTGATTGGAGTAAATACCCAAATTTATAGTCCTTCTGGTACCTCTGCAGGTATTGGCTTTGCCATCCCGGTAGATGAAGTAAACTGGGTTGTCCCAGAATTGATTAAATACGGTAAAGTAAAAAGACCTACCATCGGAGTTGCGCTTGTTTCACCAAGTGATCTTTTGAGGATGGGCATTCAAAATATCAATGGTGCATTGGTAGCTGAAGTAGTACAAAATGGTCCGGCAGAGATTTCTGGTTTAAAAGGTTTTGAAAGAACAAGCAATGGTGATGTAGAAATGGGAGACATCATCATTGGTGTGGGCCAGGAAAAGGTTGGTAATTACGATGATTTGGTCTTAGCATTAGAAAAATATAGAGTCGGAGACAAAGTAAAAGTCATCTTTTTAAGAAATAAAGCCAAGAAGGAAACTGTAGTTACACTTGGAGAACTCATGTAGCTATACATTTGTTGATATAACAAACGAAATATGGATTGACCAGAATTATTGCAACAAGAAAATGGTCAAGTTCCATTGCGATTGGTATATATTTAATCATACAAATTATAAACATGAATTTCACAGATTTAATCAATTCAGAAACTCCACTACTCATTGATTTCTATGCAGACTGGTGTGGACCTTGTAAAGTTTTGAGCCCCATCATTCAGGATGTAAAGAATGACATGGGAGAAAAAATAAAAGTGGTAAAAATTGATGTAGATGCCAACCAAGCCCTTTCACAAAAACTGCAGGTTATGAGCATACCAACCATCATGGTTTACAAAAAAGGTGAACTTTTATGGCGTGCATCAGGTGTACAAACCAAACAAGCTTTGATTTCAAAATTAAATGAGTTTGCAACAGACAATTGATTATGGAAATAGACATCGCAAGTTTAAGAGTAAACTATGCACAAACTAGTTTGGACATCACAGATGTAGATCCCAATCCTTTTCACCAGTTTTCAAAATGGTTTAAAGAAGCAACTCAAAGTAAAGTCAAAGAACCAAATGCAATGGTATTGTCAACCTGTGGAAATGACCATTTTCCTGAAAGTCGGACAGTTTTGTTGAAAGGTTTTGATGAAAATGGGTTTACGTTTTATACTAATTATGAAAGTGACAAAGGCAAACAACTTGCTGAAAACAATCAGTGCACATTATTGTTTCTATGGTTGGATCTAGAAAGGCAGGTGCGCATAAAAGGTACTGCAAGTAAAGTGAATCGGTCAGAAAGTGAAGAATATTTTCATTCTAGACCAAGAGAAAGCCAAATCGGCGCATGGACCTCACCACAAAGTAAGGAGATCCCGTCGAGGCAATACTTGGAGTCAAAATATACAACAGAAGTAGAAAAATTTGCTGACCAGGAAGTGATATCTCTTCCAGATTTTTGGGGAGGGTACCAAATAAACCCAATTGAGTTTGAGTTTTGGCAAGGAAGACCAAGTAGATTACATGATAGAATCACTTACAAAAGAACAGAGGATAAATGGAAGATTGTGCGACTGGCACCGTAAATTCCTTATCTTGTAGCAAATATGGATAGCGACATAAATGATTTTTAAATTAACGGAAGAACAAAAAGCAATACAAGAAGCTGCGCGAGACTTTGCGAATACCGTTTTGCTTCCTGGAGTGGTCGAACGTGATCGGGCTATGGAATATCCACAGGATCAAGTAAAGCAAATGTCTGCAATGGGATTCATGGGCATGATGGTTGATCCTGAGTTTGGCGGTTTGGGCATGGATACGCTTTCTTATGCTATTGTCATTGAAGAGTTAGCAAAAATTGATGCTTCCGCTGCAATTATTATGTCAGTAAATAATTCACTTGTTGCATGGGGCATCAATGAATATGGTAGTCAGCAACAAAAGGAAAAATACCTCACCAAAATTAGTTCTGGCGAATGGATGGGTTGTTTTTGCCTTTCTGAACCAGAAGCGGGTAGTGATGCAACTTCACAATCAACCATTGCTGAAGATAAAGGTGATCATTATTTAATAAATGGTACAAAAAACTGGATATCAAACGGGGCTACCTCCAAGTTACACTTGGTCATAGCACAAACGCATCCTGAGCTCAAACATAAAGGCATCAATGCAATACTTGTTGAAGCCGACACGCCTGGTGTGCAGATAGGAACTAAGGAGGACAAGATGGGTATCAGGTCATCAGATACTACTTCGATCATGTACAATGATGTAATAGTTCCAAAAGAAAATAGAATTGGTCCTGAGGGTTTTGGTTTTAAACTGGCTATGAAAACCTTGGATGGTGGACGCATAGGTGTTGCAGCTCAAGCTGTAGGCATAGCTGCTGGCGCTCTTCAGTTATCATTAAAATATAGTAAAGAAAGAAAAACTTTTGGAGTGCCTATTGCTGACCACCAAGCCATCGCTTTTAAATTGGCAGATATGGCAACAGAAGTAGAATGTGCAAGACAATTACTTTACCATTCGGCTTATTTAAAAGACAAAGGCAAGGAATATAGCAAAGCAGCCGCAATGGCCAAAGTTTTTGCTTCGGAAGTGGCAATGAAACATACAACAGAGGCTGTGCAAATCCACGGAGGCTACGGTTATGTCAAAGAATATCACGTTGAGCGTCTTATGCGCGATGCAAAAATCACACAAATTTATGAAGGAACCTCTGAAATTCAGCGCTTGGTTATTTCAAGGTCTATATTGCAGGGCAATGTCTATGAACCTATATTTGTAAATAATGGGTAGATCATTCACAATTGCAGTCATTCAGGGTATACCACTCAAGGTTCACTGGTCATTTAGTCTATTGATCCTTTTTGTTATTTATACCGGTATTTCAGATGGTCTTGATTTACAAAGGTCGCTTGTTTTTGCAGCTTATATTTTAGTACTTTTTACATGCGTTGTTTTACACGAATATGGTCACGCTCTTGCCGCAAAAAGATACAATGTCAATACCAAAGACATCATACTTAGCCCTATTGGCGGAATTGCAAGGTTGGAAAAGCTACCAGAAAAGCCCATAGAAGAATTTGTAATTGCTATTGCAGGGCCATTGGTAAATGTGGTCATTGCTATCGTTCTTTCGGCCATCATTTTGACAACTTCAGACTTTACCCTATTTCCAAAAGTGGAAGATATTACTCAAGTCAATACAGTTAGTGATTTTGGGAGATACATTGTTATTTTAAACATTGTGCTTTTTGTTTTTAATCTAATTCCAGCTTTTCCAATGGATGGCGGTCGAATATTGAGATCGCTTTTGGCAATGCGGATAGGTAGAAGAAAGGCGACCAATATAGCTAGTGTCATCGGCAGAATATTAGCTGTTGGTTTCATTGGCTTTGCCATTTATACTGATCAAATAACCCTTGCTTTGATTGGCTTCTTTATTTTTAGTTCTGCGGGAGCAGAGGCAAAATATACCAATACATACGCTATTTTGGAAGAATTGGCAGCCATTGATGTCATGAAAACTCAATTTACTAAGCTTCATTTATCTGATATTTTTGCCATGCCGATTGATTTGCGGCGACGAAATATAGAATCCAATTTTTTAATTTTTGATTCATTGGGTTATATCAGCGGTAGTCTACCAGAGGCCTATGTAGAAGAAGCTGAAAAAAGAAAACTGGAAGACCAGCCTGTGACTTCAATGATGTCACCCAAAATAGAATATGTTTCACCAAACTCTTCTGTGAAAGATATTTTCGAAATCATGAATACCAAAGGTCTTGGCATTGTGGCTGTGGGAGACATCAATAAATTACTTGGCGTCATAGATCGTAACACCATCAGAAACTTACTAGCTTAGTAAAAAAGCAGCATGTATGCAGGAAAAATTTGTCTTACTTGGAAACCAGCAAGGATCCCCGCTTCTACTTTACCACGCGAATGCTTACATGCCAGAGCTCTACATTCCTTTTATCAGACAATTATCTGGCTATAAGGTCACCGCATTGCGTCAACGACCTTTGTGGGACAAAAGAGTTCAAAAAATTAAAGATTGGGATATATTCACGCAAGATCTAATAACATTTTGCGATGAAAATCAAATTTCCAAAATTGATGTCATAGGACATTCTTTGGGGGCAGTTGCAATATGGAAGGCATTATCTCAGCGACCTGATCTGTTTAATAAAGTTGTACTGATTGATCCAGTTATTTTGCCTGAGGAGACGGTGCGTTGGGTAAGTTTATTGCCTTATAAACTAAAAGAAAGAATAAGGCCAGTCATTAAGATCGCTTCATTGAGAAGAAATCAATGGTCTACTAGGGAAGAAGCCAGGTTGCATCTCGGCAGTAAAGGCGTATTCAAAAAGATGGACCCTGAAGTTTTTGATCTTTTTATTGAATATGGTATTATACCAAATGAAAATGGATTTACCCTTGCATTTCCCAGAGAGTGGGAAGCTATGATTTATGCTTCGCCAGAAAATACCTGGAAGTTCATGTCTAAAACCACCAAACGGATTCTCATCATTAAAGCTCAGCATTCCAATGTGATCTCAAACGAAACATGGGAAAAAGTGAAAACAAAAAATAACAATAATTTGTATGTCGAAATGGAGGAGGTTGGCCATTTGATTCCATTCGAAAAACCCAAGGAAATTGGCACAATGATTGCAACATTCTTAGAGAGCAAAGGTTAACAAAAACATATTTTATAATAAATATATAAAAAATATTTCCTCTGGAATTGTGTAGTTAATTTTTTCAGTATATATTTGAACTTCATTATAATCATTTTAAACAAAATCTTGCCTATAGGTAATACATCTACACTATTTTTTTAAGGATTTTCACTTATTAATAATTAGCTGTTATGAATGTATTACAACTTACCGATCAAGCTCTGATCGAAAATTATCTTAAAGGCAACGACAAAGCTTTCGAAGTTTTACTTACCAGACACCGTGATAGAGTTTACACGTCTATTTACATGTTTGTAAAGGATCATGAACTAGCTGAAGATCTATTTCAAGATGTATTTATTAAGATTGTTGACACGATCAGGAGAGGTGGATACAATCATGAAGGTAAATTCATCCAATGGGCTTTGAGGATTTCCTACAATCTATGTGTTGACCATTTCAGAAGGTCCAAAAGAAGGACGAAGGTATCTCCAACTGAAACATTTGACATACTGGAAGTTATAGAAACTCCTGAAGATAATATGGAGGATACCATTATCAAAAATCAATCCTATACAAAACTCAGAGAGCTCATTGAAAACTTACCTGCTGAACAAAGAGAGGTGGTAATGTTGAGACACTATGCAGACATGAGTTTTAAAGAAATTTCTATGCTTACCAAGGTGAGTATCAACACTGCTTTGGGCAGAATGAGATATGCCTTGATCAACATCAGGAAAATGATGACAGAGCAAGAACACATCATGGCAGAAGTATTCTAGAAAAAAGATTGCATTCAAACGCTATATAGCTAAAATGATAATTCACCGGAAACACTCAGGCCAAATAGAGCATAATCATATTTGGCCGGGTCTACCGGATCTAGTGTACGGCAAAATGAAGTAACTTCTTCTACCAACTTCCAATCCCGCTGTTGACGTTCAGCAAGACCATAATGTCTTACCACTCTATCCACATGTAAATCATAAGGTATCATCAAAGCGGATGTAGGAATGTTTTTCCATATTCCAAAATCCACGCCATTGGTGTCTTGTCTCACCATCCATCTCATAAACATATTGAGTCTTTTGCAGGTACTGCCTCTTTCTGGGCTGGGTAAGTGTTTTTTGGTCCTTTCCAATCCTTCTGAAAGACTAAAAAATAATTTATGAAATTTTGTAAGTGATGTAGCCATGTCAAAGGGCTGATCATCAAAAATAAAAACTTCCTCCAGACTTTGGTGGTCAAGATATATTTGTTTTAGAGCTGCAATAAAATAAAGGGTATCGTCAGAAAGGAAAGTACGATGTTTGAATTTTTCAAATGGAAGCAAGTCAGCTGCCGTATGGTTGGTGATAAAATCATGAGGAGCGTTGTCCATCAATTCAAACAATGATATAGACTTATTGATGATCGTTTTTCTTTGGCCCCATGATAATACTGCGGTCCAAAAGCCGGTTATTTCAATATCTTGCTTTTTGCTATAGCTATGTGGAATGGAAATAGGATCATCTTCGATAAACTCTGGACGATTGTAGCGAGCTACTTTATCGTCCAGAAATATCTTTATGTCTTGATGTGAAAATTGTCCTACTTTATTCAAGTTTGGTTTTGATCTCTACAATTTCGTATGCTTCAATGTAGTCACCTTCTCTGATATCGTTGAAGTTTTTGATAGTGATACCACATTCCAAACCATTTCTGATTTCTTTAACATCATCTTTAAATCTCTTTAAAGAACTGATTTCACCATGTGCTCTTTCCTTAGTTGGGAAAACAACAATACCGTCTCTGATCACCCTGATGTGACTAGATCTAAAGAACTTACCTTCAGTAACCAAACAACCTGCAATGGTTCCAATTTTACTAATTTTATAAGTTTCTCTTACTTCTGCCATACCCAGGATATTTTCCTGTTTAGTTGGCTCGAGCATTCCTTCCATAGCCATCTTCACTTCTTCAATGGCTTCATAGATGATGGAGTAAGATCTGATTTGCACACCTTCTTTCTCTGCAAGGTTTCTTGCATTTGGTGAAGGACGCACTTGGAAACCTATGATGATGGCATCTGATGCTGATGCAAGCAATACATCCGATTCTACTATCTGACCAACCGCTTTGTGAATTACATTGACTTGGATTTTCTCAACAGAAAGTTTGATCAATGAGTCAGACAACGCTTCGATTGAACCGTCAACGTCTCCCTTCACAATCAAATTCAATTCCTTGAATGTACCCAATGCCAATCGTCTTCCGATTTCGTCTAATGAAATACGTTTTGACGCTCTGTTGGCTTGTTCTCTTTCTATTTGTGCGCGTTTTACAGCGATCTGTCTTCCTTCTTGTTCTGTTTCGTAAACTTTAAATTTCTCACCAGCTTGTGGTGCTCCACTTAAACCCAAAACTAGAACTGGTGTAGAAGGACCAGCTGTTTTTACTTTTTTGCCTTTTTCATTAAACATGGCCTTGACCTTGCCCGAGTGTGAGCCAGCAACTATTGGATCACCTATATGAAGTGTGCCATTTTGTACCAAAATTTTGGTAACATAACCTCTTCCTTTATCAAGAGATGCTTCTATCACTGTACCGATTGCTGGTTTGTTGACATTTGCTTTCAATTCCAATACATCGGCTTCAAGCAATATCTTTTCAGTAAGTAAGTCAATATTAAGCCCCGTTTTAGCTGAAATATCTTGTGATTGTATAGTACCGCCCCATTCTTCTACCAGCAAATTCATTTCTGAAAGTGATTGCTTTATCCTCGTTGGGTTTGCGCCATCTTTGTCAATTTTATTGATCGCAAAAATGATGGGAACACCAGCTGCCTGAGCGTGACTAATAGCTTCTTTTGTTTGTGGCATTACTTGATCATCGGCGGCTACAATGATGACGGCAATATCGGTAACTTTAGCACCTCTTGCTCTCATCGCGGTAAAGGCTTCGTGACCTGGTGTATCCAAGAAAGTGATCTTTCTGTCATTTACTACCATTTCGTAAGCACCAATGTGTTGAGTGATACCACCCGCTTCACCTTCGGCAACATTTGCACTTCGGATATAATCCAGAAGTGAAGTTTTACCGTGGTCAACGTGTCCCATGACCGTCACAATAGGTGCTCGTTCAGTAAGGTCAGATGGATCGTCTTCAACAATGATTTCATCGTCGTCTGCTTCATCAGCATTTATAAATTTGACTTCAAAACCAAATTCGTTGGAAACCAATTCTATAACTTCAGCATCCAATCTTTGGTTGATAGAAACAATTACACCCAAATTCATACAGGTAGTAATTACATCTCCAACATTTACATCCATGATGTTGGCAAGCTCAGATACAGAAACAAATTCTGTCAATTCCAATACAGAATCATCAACCAAATTATCAAGCTGATCTTGTTTTTCCCGCTTGATTTCCCTGTTGTCTCTTCTTATTTTTTGACGTTTGTTTTTACCTCCCATATTGAGGCGAGCCATTGTTGCCTTTAGTTTATCATCAATTTCCTTTTGAGAAACCTCCTTAACTTCGTCTCTACCTGGTGTACCGGGTTTTTGACTTGGCCTTCTCTTGCTCGCATCCTGGTTGGTATTATTACCTGGAGCTGCTCCTTTATTATTGTTGTCGACAGTGACTGGACTGCTGACCTTTTTGCGCTTCCTTTTTCTCTTTTTAGCCTCGGCAGATTCTGCACTACTTGGTGTTGAACCCGTATTTGGCTTTTGCTCTGAGCCTCCAGCGGCAGGATTTTTTACATCTTTTGCCTTGGCAGCAGCATCTGCAGCGGCTTTTTTATCATCTCTCCCTTTCTTACCAAAAGAGCCAAATTTATTGGTATCAATTTTACCAAGAATTCTCAATCCTTGCAGTTGAGGAGTTTTGGCTCTAAATTCATTGTCTTCTGGTTCTTTCTCTGTACTCTCTTCAGAAGGAGCTATCTCACCTGTAACTGGCTCTTCTATGATTGGTGGTTGTTCAACAATAACCTCTTTAGGAACCTCAACAGGAGGAGGAGCGGGAACTTCAATTTTTTCCTCAACGGGCTTAATAATTTCCACAACAGGCTCCACAACTGGTTCTGGCTCAACTGCTTTTTTGGGATTTAAATCAATTTTACCAACTACCTTCAATCCAATTGGCTCAAGAGGTTTGTTCTTGAAAATTTCTTCTTCGACAACAGTTGGCTCTGGTGTTGGCGGTGGTGGTGCAGGAACTTCAATGATGGGTTCCACAGGCTTTGGAGCCTCTACCTTTACAAAAGGAGGTGGTGGAGGGGGAGGTGGAGCATGATAAATTTTTTCATCAGGCTTTTTATTGTAATTTATCCCTATCTGAAGTTGATCAGCTTTTTCTTTGATCACCGCAGATCCCTTAAATTCTTGCTGAAGTAAGCCATACATAACATCGTCCACTTTTGCATTGGGTTTATTTTCAATGCTATAACCCTTTGCAGACAAAAAGTCTACAATGGTAGTAGTTGCTACGTTGAACTCCTTCGCTATTTTTATTAGTAATCCTGCCATTTAATGGTTTTGTACTTCGATTTTTGCTTTTTATAATATTTCTAAAATGCTTTCACCCTATCAAAGGTATGAAAAGACATATAGAAATCATGTTAATCTTCAAATTCTTCTTCTAGAATACGCAATAGCTCATCTACTGTTTCTTCTTCCAAATCTGTCCTTCTCAACAACTCATCTTTACTCAGATTGAGCACACTTCTCGCTGTGTCACAACCGATAGATTTGAGTTGATCGATTACCCACTCATCGATCTCATCTGAGAATTCTTCCAAATCTACATCATCAATTTCTTCTTCCAATTGATCTCTGTAAACATCAATTTCATAACCAGTAAGTTTGCTGGCAAGTTTTATGTTATTTCCGCCTTTACCGATAGCTAGAGATACTTGATCAGGCTTGAGGTAAACGGCAGCTTTTTTATTGGGTTCATCAAAATTGATGGTTGCAATTTTTGCAGGTGTTAATGACCTTTGAATGTAGAGCGCATTGTTGGTGGTGTAATTGATTACGTCAATGTTCTCATTGCGCAATTCTCTCACAATACCGTGAATTCTACTACCTTTCATTCCTACACAAGCACCAACAGGATCAATTCTATCATCGTAGGATTCTACAGCAACTTTTGCTCTTTCGCCTGGAATTCTTACAATGCGTTTGATGGTGATCAAACCGTCCTCAATTTCTGGTACTTCTTGCTCCAATAACTTCTCTAAGAATAAACTATCAGTTCTGGAGATGATGATAACCGGTAGGTTGTTTTTCATGTCAACCTTTTTGATAACGGCTCTTACCATATCTCCTTTTCTATAATAATCACCTTTGATCATTTCTAGTCTTGGCAAAGTCAATTCATGACCAGTGGCGTCATCCATGATCAAAAGATCTTTCTTCATGATCTGGCTTACTTCGCCAATGACAATCTCGCCAACTCTGTCCATATAACGTTTATAAACCTCGTCTTTTTCAAGGTCCATAATTCTAGAAATGAGTGTCTGCCTCGCGGCCATGATTGATCTACGGCCAAAATCTTCTAAAGATACTTGCTCATAGCATTCATCTCCAACTTCATAATCTGCGTCAATTCTCTTTGCCTCACTAGCCGAAATTTGGCTCATTTCGTCAGTTACCTCGCCATCCGGAACAATAGTTCTGATCCTCCACATTTCAAGGTCACCATTTTGTGTATTCACAATGACATCAAAATTATCGTCTGACAGATACTTCTTTTTAATAAGCGTTCTGAATACATCTTCCAAAACTCTCACCATTGTAGGCCTGTCTATATTTTTACCTGCCTTAAATTCCGAAAATGAATCTACTAAGTTCATCTTTTTATATTTATTTAAAACTTACTTTAATTTTTGCAGATCTTACTTCTGCATATTTATAAAGGTTATCTACTAATACTTTTTTCTTTTTATTGCCTTCCTTGACCACTACTTCCATAGTTACAGTGATCTCCTCTTCTCCGGCATCCTTCAAAATGCCTTCTAGTTTTTGATCTCCTACTAAGATCTCAATTGTCCTTCCAATATTATTTTTATACTGTCTTTGCAATTTGAGTGGGGAACCAACACCTGGCGAAGAAACATCTAGAGTATAATTGCTTCCATAAGCACCAGACTCATCCAATATGGCTTCCAAAACTCTGCTTACTTTGTGGCAAATATCAAACGAGATTCCTCCATCTCTGTCAATAAAAACTTCAATTTTCTTACCTTTTATAATTGCATCGACAAAATAACAATCAATTAAGGCGTTTTCCTGAAAAAAAAGTTCTACTTTATCCTGTATTTCTCTGACTTCCAATAGATTACTTAGTTATAGCAAATAAAAAAGGGAACTCAAAGTTCCCTTTTCACTCTAAATTCGCTGCAAATATAGTGCTTTTCCCAATAAATAGGTAATTATTAATACAATTGTTTGATTTCCAATATTGGAGACACTTTTTTCATTTTCTGATAAAAAAATATAATAAAGGCGATCGTAAGGAAGTTTGCAATAAATTATATTGCACATTTTAAAAAATGACCCCGAGCAACATCAACTTTTTTGCTTTTTCAACGTCAAAGATTAGTGGTTTTCCATGGTAAAATATGGGGGAAACCAATTAGACGCCATTCAAAATTAATCAATATCTTTGAGGTAAGATTTTACAAATAAAATTCGGTCAAAAATGAGAAAAATTTTATACTTATTAGCCTTTATAAGCCATACAATTTATGCTCAACCATATACAGATTATCTGGGAGCAGGACATAATTCTGGTATTACAGTAACAACCAGCAATAATAAATCAGGAACCAACGCCAGCAAAACAATTGATGGCTCTGGCTTGAATGATAGCCTTTTTGATGCATCTCGATTTTTATTTCAAGCAACATTTGGGGCAAAACCTGCATATATTTCTCAAGTCAAAAATATGGGTTTTGTTAATTGGATCAACGACCAGTTTACCAAACCACCCACTTATATGAGGCCCAAAATGGATTTGATTTGGGACACTATTTTTGCAAGAAGGATTTCTGAAGGGGAATTGGAGGAAGATATTTTTGGACCTTATGCGCTTCACTTCAATTATGCATTCTGGCAAAACAATATGAACAACCAAGATTTACTCAGGCAACGAGTAGCTGAAGCGCTTTCTGAAATTTTGGTAATTTCTATCAACTCCAATTTGGGTGATTGGGGAGAAGTTTTATGTTCCTATTATGACATGTTACTTGACGAATCCTTTGGAAATTATAAAGACTTATTAACCAAAGTTTCTTTACATCCAGCGATGGGTTACTACCTTAGTCATTATACCAATCCAAAAACAAACGTCCAACTCAAGATCAGGCCAGATGAGAATTATGCTCGGGAAATCATGCAGTTATTTACCATTGGTTTGTATGAGCTCAATAATGACGGGACTCAAAAATTGGATGGCAACAACAATCCGATACCTACATACGACAATGTCGATATAAAAGAGATGGCCAAGGTCTTTACAGGATTGGGAGCAGGTGCTCTTGAAGACTGGGTTTGGTGGCAGGTAAATGATACTTTTGATCTAGACATTTATGCTGCTGTCAAGACAGTCCCAATGAAAATGTATGAATACCAACATGAACCAGGCAAGAAATATTTGTTAAAAAGTGACTCTATACCTGCTGGGCAAACAGGCATGCAGGACATCAATCAAGCAATCAACTTTTTGTTTAATCATCCAAATACAGGACCATTCGTAAGTAAAAAACTGATCCAAAGATTGGTGAAATCCAACCCAACTCCTGCATATATCAATAGGGTCGCCACTGTTTTTAATGGAGGAAGTGGAAATCCTAGGGGTGATATGAAAGCTGTTATAAAAGCAATTTTATTGGATCCAGAAGCTCGAACCAGAGCTGCTATGAATCAAATGGATGCAGGGATGCTTCGTCCTCCATTTTTGCGGGCGCTACATTATGCGAGAAGCATGAACTTAATACAACCACAGGGCAGATTTTGGCACAATGGTTATAATCTTTTAGACGGTCTTGGTCAACATGTTCTTGGCGCACCTACCGTTTTCAATTTCTACCCGCCTGATTATCAACCAGTAGGTGAAATTGCTGATAATGATTTGGTCGCTCCTGAGTTCAAACTTCATAACTCTTCAAAATCTATCAACTATCTCAATAATCTATATGCATGGAATATGTGGGATGCAGTGATGTATAGTTGGGAAGGTGAGGAAAATGTGCCAGTTGTAAGATTGGATATGGCTTGGCTAGAAACAATGGCAGATGATCCTGAAAGAATGATCAATGAGTTGGATAAATTATTAACTCATGGGCAACTCACTGATCAGACCAGAGAAGTGATGCGTGACGCAATGAGGCAGATAAAGTGGCCGTGGGACCAAGAATGGAGAATTTACCGTCCAAGATTATTGGTTTATCTTTTTATGATTTCTCCAGATTATACAATTTTAAAATAACGGAAGATGGCTAATATAGATCGCAGAAAATTTATCAGACAAGCGAGTTGTGCTGCTGTAGGAACGACTACTTTTCTTTCTACAATGCTCAACCTCAAAACGCTAAACGCAGCTTCCATCCTTAACAGTACTGTTAATGCGCAGGAGGATTACAAAGCATTGGTATGTTTATTTATGTCAGGAGGTAATGACTCTTATAACATGTTGGTACCAAGAGACAATGGTGCTAATGGAGCTGTAAGTCTTTATAATACTTACAAAGCATCCAGATCCAATCTTGCTCTCCCTTTCAATTCTTTGTTAAATCTGAATCATGTACTGCCAGGGTCTACACCTTTTGGTTTGAACCCTTCTCTTCCTAAAGTGGCTTCATTATACGGTTCCGGGAAGTTGGCTTTTGTTTCCAATGTTGGTACGTTGGTAGAACCTGTAGCTACTCGATCACAACTTGAAAATAATTCGAAACAAGCACCTTTGGGCTTGTACTCACACTCTGATCAAGGTGCTCAATGGCAAACAGGTATTCCCAATGATCGTTCTGCGGTCGGATGGGCTGGAAAAATTGCTGACATGTTGCAATCTGTCAACACCAACGACAAGATATCTATGAATATATCATTGTCTGGGACCAATGTGATGCAGACAGGCAACAATACTGTAGAGTTTGCTATAGATCCGGAAAATGGAAGTATTGGTATTTATGGAGATAATAATGACTGGTTGCTAAACCAAGTAACCAAGTCTAGTTTGAATAGTCTTTTTGCAGATAATTATCAGGATATTTTCAAGAAGGCATATACTCGAGTGATTAAAAACAGTAGGGAAGGTAATGAAATATTACAAACGCAACTCAGTGTTCCTACTACATATACAACACCGTTTCCTGAAACTTACTTGGGTAATGCTTTCAAAATGGTCGCCAATGTAATAGCCAAGAGGTCTGGTTTGGGTATGAAAAGGCAAATATTTTTTATTGATTATGGTGGATGGGATCACCATGATGAAGTGATTGCAGCACAAACAGAAATGTTTACTGAGGTGGATAATGCCTTGCATTCATTCAACGCAGCAATGAATCAATTGTCGGTTTCAGATTTGGTAACCACTTTCTCCGTTTCTGAATTTAGTAGAACATTGACTTCCAATGGAAATGGAACAGATCATGGTTGGGGTGGAAATGTGATGGTCATGGGCGGAAATGTAGATGGCGGTAAAATGTTTGGTACTTATCCAAGTCTTAGTCTGAATAGTACTATTGATTTGGGCGGAGGTGTCCTCATCCCAAGTACGAGCACTGATGCTTATTTTGCTGAACTCGCACTATGGTACGGAGTACCGCCATCGGAACTCTCTACTTTATTTCCCAATATTGGTAATTTTTATAACACTTCCAGTGGCGTCAAACCTATTGGTTTTATGAAAACTATCTAAATTCAAAATGTCATGCAAAAAATCAAACAAATCATATTTCTTGCAATGTTGTTCGTTTGCAGTTATGCTGTGGGCCAACAATTGCCAATGAGACACAGTAGCGTTGCTGGTGATGGATGGTTATCTTGTACCCCTACCGCAAATCCAAATCCTGCTCGTGGGAGCTCACATTGGATAATGTACAATTTGGGTAATCAATACACACTCAATACCTTGAGGTTGTGGAATTTCAATCACCCTGACTCGCTGAATAGCGGTATTCAAAACTTGCAAATTGATATATCAACAAATGGAACAACTTGGAATAATATAGGACCATTTTCTCTTGCAAAAGCAAATGGTTCATCTTTTTATGAGGGAACAGTTGTTACCAATTTAAATAAGAAAGTAGTCCGTTATTTATTGATTACAGCCACTTCCAATTATGGTGGAAGCTGTTATGGATTGAGTGAGGTAAAATTTGATATCAACCAATCAGCTTTGCCAGTGACCATTGCTGCTTTCAAAATAGATTGTGGTGATCGTGAACCTGCACTCGTATGGGAAGTCAAAGAAGAAAGTGACATTGAAGGGTACGTGATTGAAGGAAGTAACGACGTAGTAAATTGGTCTGCAGTAAAAAAAATTCCAAGTACTGGATCAGCGACATACCGATCAAGCCTTACAGGAGCTGAAGCAAATTTTACATATTACAGACTGCTCATTGATGAGAAAAATAACGATGATTGGAATTCTATATTAGTTTCAAATGCCTGTAAAAGGATTGCGCAAAATGTGGTGGCATGGCCAAACCCTGCGCAAGAAAGTACCAGCATCAAAGTAGATGACCTTGCAAATTATACTGGAAAAATTATGCTTATTGACCAAAGAGGTGTTCTTATAAAAACCTTCAGTAATCAAAAAGTAGAGTCACAAATAAACCTCAATCTTGCTGATATTCCTGTAGGGCAATATTTTGTTGTTTTGCAAAATACTGTTGAAGATACCGTTATTCCAATTACAAAAATATAGTCTGACAAACTACTTTCTTAAGGCGAATACAGTAATCTGACAATTTCATATTTGTAAAATATTTTTTGATCACCTATATTGCGTCAAAATATAGTGAAATGTCAAATCCATCCATAAAATATGGGGTATATGCTGGGGTAATTATCATTGTCCTAGATTTGATTTTATATCTTATAGGCGAGCGAATATATTTGTATGCATCTGGTTATGTTGCATTGCCTGTCATCATCATGGCTATGATTTATTCTTCAAGAGAGTACAAAGCAGCAAATGGAGGATTAGGAAGTTTCAAAGAATTATTCACAGCTTCATGGCTTTCATACTTGATTGCAGGGCTTATTTCCACTGCTTTTACCTACATTTTATATAATTATATAGCGCCAAATCTCATTGAGACCACTATGGAAATAACCATGGAGGGAATGGAAAAAATGAAAGGTATGTTATCTGAGGAGGCATATGAAAAAGCCATGGAACAGATGGATGCAAGCAAAAATCCTATGGGTCTCTCCAGTATCTTTTTGAACTTACTTATCAAATATGCTTTGGCTGCAATTCCAGCAATGATTGTAGCTGCTGTGATGAAAAAAGAAGCAGATCCATTTGCATAGGCTTTTAAAAAGTCTTGTGCTGATAGAACCAGCAATGCATCACGAAGTCCTGGATGTATACCTTTTGTACTTACTTCCTTATGTTGAAAAAATAACAGTTTTCACAACCTCAGCTGTAAAAAACTTACTTTCTGAACATTCATTAAATCAATCTATTGAGTTTCATATCTATGACCAAGAGGGCAGTTTCAATGATTGGTTGTCAAGACATTCAGAAATATTAGGTGGGGCACAAGTTTGTATTGTCACAACGCATCAAATAAGTTTGAAGGAATTTGTTGACCCTTCAAAAATGAATAATCCGATACTGGTTGTCCATAATACATTCAGTACTTTTTATCCTTATAAACATCTCCATTTAGGAAAAAAAAGACAAGACTTTTTCTATGATGTTTTAAGGTTGATTCGCAATGTCATATTGGGATATGAACGCGGTAAAAAACAAAGTCTTTATGGTTATAGAGGATATATTGCAACTTCAGAACAGCAGTATAATTATGTTTCCGCTCATTTTCCTGCTTTGAAGGATAAATTTATCACAGGCTCTTTGAGTTATTTTCTCAAATTTAGCAAGCAATCAAATCCTACTCGATTAAAAATAGTGATTCCAGGTACAGTGGATGTCGAAGTAAGAGATTATGAAACGGTTTATGAGGCATTGAAAAGACAGACTCATTTATCAACATTTGAATTAATCTTATTGGGAAAAATAAAAAATAAAAAAGCTGCCAAGATCGTACAAAAGTTTTTGGAACTAAGAGAACATCATCATATGTCTCTAATAACTTTTGATGATACTATAAAAACAGAAGACTACAACCATTATCTATTCAATGCAGATTTATTCATCATTCCAAATAGACAAATTATACGGGACGGCATTTCTTACAGTGTTATTGGAAAAAGTAGTATTTCCGGAACAGTTGCTGATGCATTTTTATACGCACAGCCGTGCCTTGTACCAGAATATTTAATTATACCCTCCATTTTGTCTCAGATTTCAGAGACCTACAATGGCATAGAAGAATTGGCAGAACTCCTAAAAAACTGGAAACAAAAAAACCATTTAGAAAAAGTCTTGTCCATAAGGAAAAAGATTGAGTGGGAACAATATGAGCATCAACATATTGGTCGGGTATTTGCAGAAGATATTAAAAACCTGATAAACAGACGTTTAGGAAATTAAATCCAAAATCTGTTGGCCATGTGCCGCTGTTTTTACATCACTGATGATGTGCTGAACAATGCCTTTTTCATCGACAATAACTGTGTTGCGATAAACTCCCACGATGTCTTTACCCATAAACTTTTTTGGACCATAAAGACCAAAGTTCTTAGTCATTGTTAAATCAGAATCCGCAAGTAAAGGATACTGGAATTCGTATTTATCAATAAATTTTTTGTGTTTCTTTTCATTATCAGGCGAAACACCAAAAATCTTATAATTCAGTTTGGTGATGTTTTTAAAGTTATCTCGCAAACTGCAGGCTTCTTTTGTGCAAGAAGGAGAGTCATCTTTAGGATAGAAAAATAAAATGTATTTACTACCCTTCAAGTGCTCATCTGTGATCAAATTTCCATCTTGATCTTTGACAGAAAAAGATGGTACTGGCTTTCCCATAGTTAGACTCATAATCGTTTTTGTTTTTTTGCTTTTTTAACACGATGGATTAACACCAATTTTCAAATTTTGTTGCTGATTCACATCAATGATCGCTTACCTACTTTATATCCTGCACATTTTACGTGATCACTTTTCAGTAAAAAATGACATACTAATCTTTGTTGCAACAAATAATTTTGCACGAAGTCATATAATTTTCAAAAAAAAATGAAAAATTTTATTCAAATAAAATTCATAATATGTTGAAATACAACTGTTTAAAATTTTTGTGAAATCTGTAACTGTCAAGGGATTCATATTTTGTTTAATTCTTTGTTGCTTTTAGTTAAACAATACTGTATATTTGTACTACAAAATAAATGGTTATGACAGCGATAGATTTTTATACAAGTTTTGAGAAACTCAATAGTTCTTTGAATTCGTTTGCCTACAATCTTACCAAAAATCAAGAAGAAGCAAAAGATCTGTACCAAGAGACCGCATACAGGGCTATCACCAATAGAGATAAGTTCAATCCTGGTACTAATTTTAAAGCTTGGACTTTCACCATTATGAAAAATATTTTCATCAATAACTACCGTAAAAAGGTGAAGTCTGCAACTATCATTGATACAACTGACAATCTTTTCTTTTTAAATTCTGGAAGTGTGTCCCTTGATAATGATGCCGGAAGGAATATATTGATGGAAGAGTTGGAGACTATGATTGATAGTTTAGATGAATCAATCAAAACTCCATTTATGATGCATTACATAGGTCATAAATATCAAGAAATTGCTGACCATCTTGATCTCCCACTTGGAACGGTGAAATCTAGAATATTTTTCGCAAGAAAAGAATTGAAAACAAAGATAGAAAGGCACTACGGTGACCTTACAACAGTGAGAGAAAAACTCACAGCATAAATAAAAAAGGCCTCTACTGGGGCCTTTTTTATTTTAAAGCATGTCTGTAAACGTGTTATTTTTTAAAAAAGGCTTTTATTTTTTCACAGACATATTCGACTTGTTCGGGTCTCATGCCTGGATAAATGGGCAAGCTCAAAATCTCAGCAGCAATTTTTTCAGCAATCGGAAAGTCACCCAATTGATATCCTAAGTGAGCATAAGCCTTTTGAAGATGGGCCGGTATGGGATAATGGATCAAGGTGCCGATGCCATTTTCTTTTAAATAGCTCATCAAAGCATCTCTTCTTTCAACCAAAATTGGATAAATATGCCAAACATTTCCTGGGCTCAAAGTGGGCAAGAAGACTTTATCAATTCCAGAAAGTTGCTCATTGTACGTATTGGCAATGTGTGCTCGGAAAACATTGTTTTCCTTTAGAAACTCCAATTTTACAGAAAGCATGGCCGCTTGAACTTCATCCAACCTGGAATTATAACCCAATAATTCGTTTTCATACTTATTTTGAGATCCATAATTTCTATAAACGCGGCATTTTTCAGACCACTCTTTTTGATTGGTAGTAATGACACCAGCATCTCCAAGAGCACCAAAGTTTTTACCAGGATACAGACTTGTTGCATTAATATGTCCAAATGATCCCGTCATCTGGCCATCAGTACTTGCTCCCTGTGCTTGAGCATTATCTTCAATTATGAAAATTCCTGAAGCCCCCGCCATTTCCATGATTTCTTTCATTGGACATGGCCTTCCATACAGATGTACGACTATAGCTGCTTTAGTTCTGGGGCTTATTGCTTTCTGAATGGCAGCTGCATCTATGTTGAATGTTGTGATATCTGGTTCTACAGGTATGATTTTTGCACCAACTCTGGAAACAGCCAACCAAGTGGCAATGTAAGTATTGGAAGGTACAATCACTTCATCAGCCGGACCTACGCCGAGCACTTCAAGCGCTATGATCATTGCATCTAGTCCATTGGCTACTCCTATCGCATAACGAGTGCCAACGTATGAAGCCCAGAGCATCTCAAACTGTTCTACTTCTTTGCCAAGAATGGTCCAACCTGAGTCAATCACTCGTTCTACTGCTGCAAGTAATGCAAGTTTATGATTTAAATTGGCAAAACTCAGATCTAGGTAGGGGACTTCCATTTTATGCACTTTTTCCTCCTTCTGACAATGCTATAAAATCTTGGAAATTCCTGATGTAGTCAGACTCTTCATAATAGGTGGAGGTCGCCACCAGTTGGATAGTTTCTATCGAGTCATACCACATCTCATGCCAGACCATCTTAGGAATATATAATCCTTTATTGCTCTTTCCATGAAGGGTAAAAAAGAATTCTTGACCGTCTGTACAAATCGTTTTGACTTTTATAGCGCCTGAAAGGCAAAACAAAACCATTTCGGTTTCATGGTGGGCATGTCTGCCCCTGGAAATATTAGTTGGAGTGTCAAATGTCCAGAAAACCCGTTTTATTTCAAATGGCAAACCATTTTTGTAGCTACCCACGTGTAAATAGCCCATCTGATCATTTCCAAATTCCGAAATTTCAATTATTTTAGGAAGGATCATAGCTATTTTCTTTTAAAGATAACATAAGTTTCTGCCTTAATTTGCTGCAGTTTTGCATCTTCGCCAGTTACAAGATTTCCAGTTTCAAGGTCTAAAATGGCGATGCGCTCATAGTTATTAGCGACAAATTCATAACACTTATTGTATACATAATTACTGCTACTTGTTCTGAGATTCCAATGTAGGGCTGAAAAACTAAAAAATATATAAGTAGGTTTTTCTTTATTTAAATCGCTCAGATATTCATCTTGATAAAGTTTATTTTTGCTTGTCTCCAAGTTCAGCATGGTATTCCAAACATGTCGGGTAGGAGCAATTTTATCAACGTAAAGATACAGTTGACTTACAGCACCCAATACCATAAAAGTGTCCTCCTTTTTGATGATCTTACTGAGATATAAGCCCATTTTTTTTGTTTTGTCAAAAGATTGGCCATAGCTAATGTAGTTTATTTGTTTATCTACATTTTGAGAAAAATAAACATCTGCTGAGCTAGCAACCTGTATGAAACTTAATAACAATACTCCACCAAAGAATATGGCTGCCCACTTTTGCTCATAAACGAAGCTGAAAAGATGAATCAGTAAAAAGCTCATTGGTAGAACAAAAAGTAACCAATATTGGCCATAAAATCTCAAGCCAGGAAAGATTGAAGCAAAAGCAAAAAGTACACTCACAAGATAAAACCAGTTGAGCCTTTTTTTATATCCATAAAATACAAAAATCAGCGCCAAAGCCACCATTCCAAAAAAATAAGCATTGAACTCAAAAATTTGTCTGGCGAAGCTGAGCAAATAGTTTTGTCCATTTTCCCATGTTATACGTCCCACATAACTTGAAGGAAATTCAAATAACCAGTACATCATGTCATCATACGTCCCATAAGCAAGAATGACCAAAAGAAAAAATAAAGCAATAACCAACGAACCGGCAGTAAAAATGAGTAGTTTTTGGAGCCTTTCTTTCTTTGTATTGCCCAGTTCATAAATTAAAAAGAGGCCAGGCACAATGAAAAATATAGCTGTTTGTTTCGTAAGAATAGCAGCTCCGTAAAGTAATCCTGAAATAAAAATTTGCCGGTTACTTGGAGATCTGAATTGTAGCAAATAAAAAATCAAGACCAAAAACAATGCAACAAAATGTTCACTTTGCAAATAATTGCCATAAATCATAGGAGATGAAAAAAGCAATGCCCAAATGGTACATGCCAGCATGGTTGGTAGCTTCTGATATTTTCTGATGTACGTCTTATAAATCAAAAAGGAGGTTAGTAACACAATGACAATTGCATTGAGGTGTAGACCCAAAATACTAAAACCCGTCAAAGCATTTAAAAATCCATATGAATAGAACAACATGGGTGGCTTCATTTCGTAGAAATCTCTGTAAAGAGCTCCACCATGCATTGCCATTTTGCCTAGATACAAATAGACTGATTCATCATTTCCGAGGGGCGCATACAAATAATTGATTCGATAGTAAATAAAAACAGCACCAACTAATATGGTCGTTGCAACTATCAGGATGTTTAAAAAGCCCGTTTTTTTATTCAAATTATTTGTACTCGTAAGCATTTTTCAGATTAAATAACTTCATTGAGGGCTGTAAAATATGTACTTATTGCAACATAATCTGACCTCATATGCTAAAACTTTCATATTTCTGCCCTACTTAATCTATAAAAAGCTCATAAGTTTATTTCTTTGACAAATCAAATCGCAGCTTTAGTACAATTTTAAGGTTATTGGACATCACATAGTAAATATTTAGACGCGCATGACTGAGAAGTTTATCTTAAATTTTGCACCTACTGGAATGGTACCAACCAAGGAGCAAAATCCAGCGGTTCCAATTGCCATCAATGAAATCATTGAAGAAGTATGTGCTGCCTATGAGATAGGAATAACCATAGTACATCTTCATGCCAGAGACCACGAAGGCAAACCAAGTGCCGACCTATCCATATTTTCTAGGATTAGTGAAGGGATAAGCCAGTACTGTCCAGAATTAGTGCAATGCTTTTCGCTCAGTGGCCGAAACACTGCAGATCCCCACTTACGTGCTGCACCTCTCGAACTACACCCAGACATGGCATCCCTGACATTGAGTTCGCTCAATTTTGTAAATCAGGCCAGCATAAATGCTCCAGATACCATACACTTGTTGTGTGAAGAAATGATGCATTATGGTGTGAAGCCAGAACTCGAAGTATTTGATCTAGGCATGATGAATTACGCCCATTATTTGATCTCAAAAAAAATCATTCAAGCCCCTTTTTATTTCAATTTTATGCTGGGGAATATTGCAGGAATGCAAAGTAAGCCGGATCATTTGGGCTTATTGATAAATGGACTGCCGCCTAGTAGTTTTTGGGCTGTTGCAGGATTGGGCACATATCAATTAAGCGCCAACATGATGGGTCTTGCAAGTGGTGGTGGAGTTCGCATTGGGCTAGAAGATAATCTATACTTAGATCACGCAAAAACATCATTGGCAACTAATCAAAAATTGCTTCAACGGATTCATAACATTGCCCAATTGTCAGAAAGGACTATGATGACGGCTTCAGAATTTGGCCAATTGGGCTTTTATAATAAAATCAAAAGACAATTATTCCAAACAAGTGAGCTTATTGGAAGTACTAAATGAGGCATCAAATTTTACCCAATTCTGTTTTGAGAAAGTCAATGACTTTGATTTCTGACGGATCAACGGGTTTCAATTCTGCCAAGTACAATGAAATCCAGTCTCCCAAGTGGATAAAATACATAGATTTTTCTACAGGCGATTGCCCTTTGGAAAAAATCTCAATCACCGTATGAGTTTGTTTAGCTATGATGTCTTTGCTGATGTCTATTCTCAATGCATTTCTTTTGAAATCATCTTTATTTCTAAAATAAATAACGGCTGCATTGACATGCATTTCAGACCAACCAACTAGTTCGTTGTGATTCATTTCTGGAATGACATTATACCAGCTCAAGGTCTTTGCGTTCTCATTGATTTGTTGTTTAAATCGCAATGCTACCGCTTCCATACGATCAGAAACATAGATGATGGGCGTTTTACCAGCAATCAGTTTAGCAATTTTAAAGGCTTTGTTTTTTATTTCGTCTTGATCATATTTCAAAAGGTCAACGGATGATTTTACTTGGTCAATTGAAGATCTTGAAATGAGGTTCAATTTATAAAACACATAAAGTTGGGCAACAATAGAGAATCCCAAGCAAGCTCTTGGTGATGGATAATTTGGAGGCAATGCAACATAGTCGTATCCTTTTTCTTGAGCTAGTTGCAAAAGTTTTCCGCCACTCGTAATGACCACAATTTTTGCGCCTGTTTTTTGGACTTCACCGATAGAATGTAAAACTTCTTCTGTATTTCCAGAATATGAAGAAGCAATGTAAAGTGTATTTTCATCTACAAAAGCTGGAAGATGGTAGGATTTCCCCACCAAAACTGGAATTTTGCACTCATCTTTAATGAAAGCCCATACAAAATCTCCACCTATTCCTGATCCCCCAAGTCCCGCAACAAAAACCTTAGTGATTGGCCTTGCATGTCCATGTATCTCGGCTTTTTCACCAATTTCCAATGCTTCTATTATTTGTGTTGGAAATTTGGCTATAAGTTCCTTCATCATCATACTTGAGTTTTATCCTACTGTAAAAAGCTGCAAAAATAGCACAAACTACCTTGCAAAGAAATAAATAATGCGCAACTGCATAATGACTTGATTAAGTATAATTTTCGGTTACTTCCAAAAATATTATTTGCTTCTACTTTTATGTTTGAATAATTTTTATTTTTCAAGCTGTATTTTCGGTTTATAAAATTAAAAATGGACCATCCTTCAATCATTTCCCCACTAATATTTAAAAGTTTTGATCGAATAGTTGCAGCCCAAAGCACGCGTTTTGGTATTTACGAAAAAGGACTTTACCCTTCTTTTAATTTGGGAGAATCAGTAGGCGATGATGCCCAAGTGGTGGAATTGAATAAGACGCACTTTTGCAATTTATTGGGACATAAACTAGGACAACTTGCCAAATCAAAACAAGTCCATGGTCATGAGGTTTTAAAAGTGGATAAACCAGGAAGATATGAAGGGTATGATGCCCTGATGAGCAATGTACCTCAGATAATTTTAGCAGTGACCATTGCTGATTGTGTACCAATTTTGCTTTATTGTCCAGAAAAAGATGCGATCGCTGCTATTCACTCCGGGTGGAAAGGAACTGCCAGTAACATCATAGAAAAGACCGTCCATGCTATGCAGAAAGCATATGGCGTTTCCCCAAAAAACATCCATGCTTTTATTGGAGCTTGTATTTCACATAAAAATTATGAAGTTGGGTTTGAAGTTGCAAGTCATTTTGACCAAAACTTTTATAGCCCAAGTCAAAATTCAGAAAAGTTTCTCTTGGACTTAAAGGGTATTTGCCGCAACCAACTAATCAATTTGGGTGTTTATTCCCATCAAATTGAAGTTTCTGAGTATTGCACTGTAGACAACAACGAACTCTTTTATTCCCATAGATTTGAAAAGGGAAATACTGGGAGAATGCTTGCTGCCATTGTTTTAAAATAAATAAATCTTGCTTTTATGAGTTTGCGTAAAAAGATAATGGACTCTCCATCAAATCCTGAGGAGTTTGAATTGGGTTTTGGAACAAGATTTATTGGTGGCAAATCCAAAATGATAAAAGATGATGGCCAGTTCAATATATTGAGAAGAGGTGTGGAAAAATCAACCTTTTACGAACATATGATCAGGTTGCCTTGGCCACTTTTTATCTTGGAGTTATTGGCCTTCTATATTGCAGTGAATGCTTTTTATGCAACCATTTTTTGCTTACTCGGGCCAAATGTGATTTATGGTTTAAACGAGGGATCACTTTTACAAAAATTTCAGGATTCATTTTACTTCAGTGTTCATACTTTTACAACGGTTGGATATGGCAATGTTTATCCAATCGGTTTTTGGGCAAATTTGATTGTCATTTTAGACGCTTTTTATGGCTTGCTTATGGTTGCTATAGCCACGGGTCTACTTTTCCTCAGATTTTCCAAAGCCAAGGTGAAGATAAAATTCAGCAAAAATATGCTGTTGACTCCTCATAAAAACATCAACAGCTTACAATTCAGAATTGTAAATGCATCCAATACAACCCTTATGAATGTCGAGGCAAGTATAACGGCAACGTGGTTGGAGCAAAATGGAGAAGTTTTCAAAAGAAGATTTCAGAGACTCAATTTGGAAATTAATCACTTGTATTTATTACCACTCAACTGGACCATTGTCCATCCTATAAATGAAGAAAGTCCTTTATTTGAAAAATCCGCAGAATTACTTTCCAAAAATATGATGGAATTTATCATCATGATCAAAGCCTTTGACCCACAATACAATCAGCAAATATTTAAAAATTACTCTTATGACTATTCTTCAATCATAGAACAGGCAAAATTCAAACTGATGTATTATTCTACGGATGAAATGACCATTCTAGATGTAAATGAACTAGACAGATATGAAAAATTATGACAATAATGTTCATACATTTAAACCTTTGACTTTTTAAAACATCTAACCTTAAATGCAAGGATAGATCAATATGCACGGACAAAAAATGATGACATCTGACTCCAGCAATATTTCTGATGAAGTGATCTTGTCAATGATCAAGGACAAGCATACCAAAGAAATGGGCTGTCGATACTTTATGAGGCAACATCAAGAGCGTATTTATTGGGTAATCAGAAAAATTGTGATGACTCATGAAGATACAGATGACGTCATTCAAAACACCTTTTTGAAGGCTTTTCGTGCTTTGGAAAACTTTGAAGGGAGATCTTCTTTGTATACCTGGTTGCATAGAATAGCCGTAAATGAAGCACTTGCATATAGAAAAAGCCAATTATCAGGAGGTAGAATCATTCCCATAGATCAACACACCAAAATTGAAGCTGGGGAATTTGACCAAATGAGTGCAGATACAATCAGAAGAAAATTGGACGCCGCGATCGAACTACTACCAGAGAAACAAAAGGAAGTATTCTCTTTGAGGTATTTTGAAGAAATGTCATATCAGGAAATGTCAGAAAAACTACTGACTTCTATTGGCGCGCTCAAAGCATCTTATCATTTTGCAGTAAAAAAAATAGAATCTTTTTTAGAAAATGGAACAGAACAATAAATACAAGGACGTCGATCTGAGACAAGAAATAAAGGTCCAAGCGCCATTTCTTGGTCGAGTTTTAGACCGTTTGGATAATCTGGATTCGGTTGAAGATTCCTATTTCGAATTTTTGGAGGATGTAGTATTGTCACAACATAAGTTAGAAACAAACCTAGAAAGTCATGTTGGTCGGGATATGCCTCCCAATTATTTCGCAAATCTTGAACAAAAGACAGTAATGCTTTTGTCTGAAGAGAAACTTGGGCCAAGGAAAGTACAGTTTAATAAATTCTGGATGAGTGCTGCTGCAGTGGTGCTATTTTTAATGATGGGCACGCTGGTACTCAGGACCGTCAACGATCAAAATGTCGAATCACTTGATCAGGTACAACCCAAAAACCTCACTGCTTTTGTCGATAACCTCAACGAAAAAGATGTAGACATGCTCGTCAATGACTTAACAACAACCGAAAATATGTCACTTTTGCTTGGATCTGGTTTGGTAAGTGAGCAACACATAGATGATATTGATATTCAATTTTTTGATGACGAAAATGCTGAAGCACTCGAAGAATTAATTGAGTGGGAAGATGAAGCATTGATGAATTAAAATAACAATGAGCATAAAAAATCTTAAAAATCTCATGCTGCTTGTTTTCCTGTTTATAGGAGGTATGCAGCTGATGGCCCAACAAAACGGCGGCCACTTATTACGCGAAAAAATAAGAAGCCAAAAGGTAGCTTATTTATCTTCAAAACTTGATCTTACAGAGGACGAGGCTGTCAAATTCTGGCCTATATACAACCAATATGAAAAGGATCAAGAACTCATCCGTCAAAACTTGGCTCAAGATGCAGTATTGAGAAATATGACTGAGGCAGAGGCTGATCAAAACCTCAATGCATTTATTGAATACAAACAAAAAGAACTAGATATAGAGAAAAAGTATATCACAAAGTTCAAATCTATTCTCAGCTCAAAAAAGATTCTCAAAGTCTTTTATTACGATAAGGAATTCAGGAAAGAATTGGCGGAAGTGGTAAAAAAAAGGGTCGACAGACGAAATAGAAACTGATAACTAATGGGCCAATTAGAGAATGGTCAATTTAGAAAATGTGTCTTGTTTTTTCTGTATAGGGCGGCAGTAGCTTAAGCAATTCGGTAGTTTTGCGCAAAAAATATTTGCTTAGCATTATCTTTATGCCATGACAAAACGTTTGACAACTTTATTACCACCCATTTCGGCTATGCGTTTGTTTGGTTTCATGATACTAATTTGCTGTCTTTGGACTTGTAAGGAAGAGAATATAGATGGTTTCAGTGCTGGCACACCTTCCAAATTTGATCCGAATATGAATGCCGGGCGTTCTTCTTGGCAAAAACCTAGTGCCATTATAGACAAGCTTGGAGATTTGTCAGAAAAAGTGGTTGCAGACATCGGAGCGGGCTCAGGTTTTTTTAGTTTCAGAATTGCAATGAAGGCTGCAAAAGTCATAGCCATCGACATTGATAAGGACATGATTGACTTGATCAACCTTCAGAAGATGAATATGCCTGGCGAAATAAATTCCAAAATCGAAACGAGGTTGGTAGGGCCACAGGATCCAGCTATCAAAAAATATGAGGTAGACGTTGCAGTCATTGTCAATACCATCACCTATATCAACAATAGACAAGCTTATTTAAAAAAGATTTATGAAGTTCTGCCTCAAGGCGGAAAACTCATGATTGTTGATTTCAAAACAAAAAATCTACCTATTGATGCCCCCCCGATTTCAGAGCGAATTGCTGAAGATAAAATAGTTCAGGATCTTCACCAAGCAGGTTTTAAGGAAGTGGATGAGGACAATGTCACTTTGGAATATCAATATATCATCATCGCAGAAAAAAAATAATCATGCTGAGTAGTCAGGACATTGAAAAAATCAGGCAAGATACACCAGGATGTATTGATAAACTTTTTTTCAATAGTGCTGGTTCGTCATTGCCGGTCACACAAGTAGTAGACCGTCAGATAGATTATTTGCGTGAGGAAGCTATATATGGAGGATATAAAACCATGGCCAAATATGCCTCCGAAGCTTCTGAAGCATATGTGGAAGCTGCAAATTTATTGGGTTGTGAATCTCACCAAATTGCTTTCTGTGAAAGCGCAACAGTTGCTTATTATCGGGTTATCAGTTCGCTGCGTTTTGAAATGGGCGATGTCATTCTCACTTCAGAATTGGACTATATTTCCAACTTTATTGTCTTTGATCAGTTGAGGCGAAAACACAATATTTCTTTGGCTTTTTTGAAAAAGGATGTTGATGGTTCTTTTGATTTAGAAGCAGTGCGTAAACAGTTTACAGAATTACACCCAAGAATGGTCGCAGTGACCCATGTTCCTACCAGTTCAGGTGTCGTTCAGGATGTAGCTGCAATTGGTGAGATCTGCAAAGAATTTGAAGTCCTTTATGTAATTGATGGTTGTCAGTCAGTAGGGCAGCTTGAAGTAAATGTCAAAGAGATAGGATGTGATTTTTTGAGCTGTACAGGGCGTAAATTTCTCAGAGGGCCACGGGGCACTGGGCTTTTATATGTAAGTGACCGCGCCTTGACTATGAATTTGGTCCCGATTTCTGCAGACGGAGATACCACCATCTGGCAAAGTGCAGATGAATTTGAATACGGAAACACTGCTAAGAAATTTGAAACTTTTGAGCGGTCTTATAGCAATCTTCTTGGTTTTGGCTTATCTTTAAAATACCTCAATAGCGTTGGCATCCAAAATATAGAAGCCTATAATACTGTTTTGGGAAATCATTTGAGGTCAGGAATTAAACAAAAAACAGATATTTTATTGATGGATCAAGGCAATAGGTTGAGCAATATCATTACGCTTTATCACCCTAGCTTCCAACTAGAAAAGGTCATTTCCCATCTTGACCAGCACAAAATATACTACAGCATAGCTCGTAAATCCATGGCCTTTTTGGATTTTGCTCAAAAAGGAGTCGACTGGGCTATCCGACTATCTCCTCACTATTTCAATACCATTGAAGAACTCGATGAAGCGATCGACATTCTTGGGTCCATGCGGTGATGTGAATTTCTTCACTGTTAAAGTTTTTTTGGAAAGCATTTACTTATTGACTGACAATCAATAGTTTATTATATTTGTTATTGGCAATTAACTTTGTCAATATTATATTAACTAACCAAAAAGACCAAAAATGAAAACAACCAATATTGTTTCTTTGATCGTGCTAATAAGCATTTTGCTCTTTGCTCAAACTTCCTGTAAAAAATGTAATAATTGCGCCGATGAAAAACTAGTAACAGTACCCGTTGGGGGATCGTCAACACCGGTGGGTCAATGGGAAATGAGCCAAGCTGTTCAACACAGCAATGGAACGGTGACCAGCTCCATCAGCATAGTTCCCGAGAGCATTACCTTGATCAATTCAACCACCGCAGACTCTGTGACCACCAACATTTACTTCACAGCTACAGATACAATCTCTGGAATAAAGTGTGTAAAACTATCTGGTGGATTTGGTTTTACCTGTGTAAACAATAGTAATCAAGCCATCATTTTGGATGGTATTTTACCCCAAAAAACGCAATGTTTGGATTTGACCACGTGCTGTCTAAAGTCACAAAGAATCGCCTATGAAGACATCAGCGAATTTCTGAGGTGCCCTCAAGGTAGGACGTTTACCAACGGAGGTATTGGTATCATGGGCATTATTGAGAATTGCAATGGACAAATTGATACCATGCAACTTACTGTTCAGTTTTAATCATACAAATCTGAAATTGGCGTTCATTTGTGCTTTATGGAAGAAGCTCAGTTATAAATTTGTTAATCCACCATTGTATCGGTCAAATTTTATAATTTTGGAATGATTTTGCTTATATACTATTTCATATGAGTGTACCAGATTATATAAAAAACAAAGAGTCATGGCTAAAATAACAAGTTTACTCCTTCTTTTTATTTCCATAACCAGTTTTGGGCAAGGAATTGAGTTTTCCCAGATCACTTGGAAAGAAGCATTGGCAAAAGCAAAATCAGAAAATAAATTGATTTTTGTAGATGCATATGCAAAATGGTGTGGGCCTTGCAAAACCATGGCGGCGCAGACATTCACTCAAAAAGCTGCTGGAGATTTTTTCAACGCAAACTTCATCAACCTCAAAATTGATATGGAGGAACCGGACGGAAGAGCGTTTGGCAATGACTTCCCTGTAAGGGCCTATCCTACTTTGTTTTTTATTGATGGCAATGGCAAGTTGGTGCAAAGAGCTGTAGGAATGCAGCGCATCGATGGTTTGCTTGCATTGGCAAATGAAGCACTTTCAAAGGGTGACAATATTGAAGAAATGACAGCTCTTTATGAAAAAGGAGATCGATCTTACGAATTTATGACCAAATACGTCAAAGCATTAAACAGGTCTGGTGCATCATCTCTAAAAGTTTCCAACAATTATTTGGCTTCAGAACCAGCAATAAGTCCTGAGCAAAAAGCCATGTTTTTATTTGAGGCAGCAACAGATGCAGATAGTAAGCTATTTGAAACCATGATCAAAGATAAAGAGGTCATTATTGCCAAAGTAGGTGAAGAAGCTTACAACAATAAAGTAAAAAAAGCTTGCATGGCCACAACGGACAAAGCCATTGAATTTGAATTGAAAATGTTGCTCGATGACGCAGTAAAGAAGGCAGAAATAGGGCTTACAAAAGATCAGGATGATTTTATTTCACAAGCTCAAATGAGTTATTTCAAAGCTTTTAATGAATCAAATAACTACATCACTGCCGTTGAAAATTATTTGAAAGCCATTGGTAAATCTGATGATGTCAAAGTAAGATCTACGATCACGGAGATGTGTGGTGCTTTTCCCAAAGACGTTGCAGTTATTGAGAAAGCAAATAAGATTGCTAAAGACTTATACAAACACCAAGAAAGTTTGGACAATCTGGCTTTGTATTGTAATACGCTTGTTTTAGCTGGGAATAAAAAGGAAGCTTTGAAAGAGGCTCAAAAGGCAGAAAAGAACAGCGATAAATTTGGACCTGAAGCAAAGAAAAGTCTCGAAATGTTGATTGAATCTTTGGAAAAAGGAATCTAATTTACATGGATTTGGCCACTAGCAAAAATTCCTGTGAGCCATTACTTTATATTGAGCTATGCCTACATTGTGCTAAATTTACATTTTGTCACTAATACCAAATGTACAAAGCCTCAGAGCTGTCTATTGGTTTAAAGGAAGCCATCGATATGTCAAATGCATTCAAACAATTAAACTTATCTGATCTCAATTGCGGCACTTGGATAGGGAATACGCGACTAGATAGTCATGCAACCATTGCGTCTCATTCACCAGTGGATGGCAAATGCATAGGCACTGTAACTACTTCTACGAAATCACAATATGAAGAAGTTGTTGTGCAAGCGACAGAAGCATGGATGGAATGGAGAAAGTTGCCAGCACCAAAAAGGGGAGAAATCGTGCGACAATACGGTGACTTATTGCGAAAAAATAAGGAAGCATTAGGTTATTTGGTATCTTATGAAATGGGGAAATCTCTTCAGGAAGGCCTTGGAGAGGTTCAGGAAATGATTGACATTTGTGACTTTGCGGTAGGACTTTCCAGGCAACTTTATGGTTTGACCATGCATTCAGAAAGGCCCAATCATCGCATGTACGAGCAATGGCATCCTCTAGGTTTGATTGGTATCATCTCTGCTTTCAATTTTCCAGTGGCTGTTTGGTCATGGAATGCCATGATTGCTCTGGTTTGTGGAAATGTATGTATCTGGAAGGCAAGTGAAAAATCGCCGCTCTGTGCAGTGGCATGTCAACAACTTTTTTCTGAAGTCATCAAAAACAATCATCTGCCCGAAGGCATCAGCTGTATCATCACAGGTGACCACAACGTAGGAGAATGGTTGACCAATGATCATAGAATTCCCCTGATTTCAGCAACCGGAAGTACCACAATGGGTAAAAAAGTAGGTGAAGTCGTGGGAGCAAGATTGGGAAAAACGATCTTGGAGTTGGGTGGAAACAATGCCATCATCATTACGCCCACAGCAGACCTTAAAGTGGTTGTACCTGGAGCTGTTTTTGGAGCAGTGGGAACTGCAGGACAACGCTGCACTTCAACAAGGAGATTGATCATTCACGAATCAGTTTACGATGTAGTGGTGAATGCCATTTGTAAAGCTTATGGACAGCTAAAAATAGGAAATCCACTGGAGGTCTCCAATCATGTGGGGCCTGTGATAGATCAGATGGCTGTACAATCGTACCTCCATGCGGTGGCTGAGGCGACCAATCAAGGAGCTAAGGTTTTAGTTTCTTCAGAAGTGTTGTCTGGTCCGGGATATGAGAGTGGCTGTTATGTGCGGCCGTGTATACTAGAGGCCAATAATGATATGGCCATCGTCCAGACAGAAACATTTGCACCGATTCTTTATATTTTAAAGTACAGTGGAGACATAAACAATGCCATAGCCATTCAAAACAATGTGCCACAAGGATTGTCTTCAGCCATCATGACCAATAATTTGAGAGAAGCAGAATTGTTTTTGAGCGTATCTGGAAGTGATTGTGGCATAGCAAATGTAAATATTGGCACATCTGGTGCGGAAATTGGTGGTGCTTTTGGTGGTGAAAAAGAAACAGGTGGTGGTCGTGAATCGGGCTCAGATGCTTGGAAGGCTTACATGCGCAGACAAACAAATACCATCAATTATGGCGAACAATTGCCTTTAGCTCAGGGTATAAAATTTGATTTATAGTTTTATATCTTCAATCATTTTGAACTGTACTTTATCTCCAAATGGTATTTGAGACAATCGCCCTATATCCTCTTTGTCTATAAATCCAATTCTGTAATACCCTCCTGTAGTTTGTCCATCATTCATGAGCACAAACATTTTCCCTGCTGATGTCAATTGAATGGTTCCAGCTGGCGTATAGCCTGATTTAATTTGGGCATCGGGTATTTCTTGGTCAAAACCTTGCAAAACATAAGCCTGTCTATTACTTTGGGGAGAGATCATCAAAGGCTTTTTGAAAACTTTGATTTGAATTGACTTCGATAGCAATGTATATTCAGGTCCTGGAATTACATTAATATCTTTTTCTTTTTCTTTCCCCAGTGAAATTGATAAATCCATGGAAACCTGAGTTGTATGCGTATAAGCAATCGTCATACCTTTGTATAATTTATCTAGCGTTGTGACGCCTTTCATCATTGATCTGCTTCCTAGAATTTCTTCGCTGTTGAAACCACCAAAGATTGCAAGATAGGCCCAATTGTGATGAGGTAAAGAAATGATTTTCAATACTCCTCCCTTCGGAATTAATATACTTTGAGTGCCAGAAAAGATTGCATCATTTATGGAAAAACTTACCTGGATTCCAGCTATTGCAACAAAAGCACTTTTAGAAAATCTGATAGATAAATTGTTCTTATAAAACTCGATACAAGGGGCATCTTCAGGATTACCGACCAATTCGTTTGCAAGGGCTGCTAATGCTTTGTCCATAAAGCCAGAGTGAGGGATGCCCCAGTGCAGATAGCCAAATCGCCCACCATCTTGCACGCTGGCATAAACTCCTGTTTCCAATACCTGCATGAAAGCCGTTGTTGATCTAACCATGGGCATTCAATTTAGCATATTCTTGTGCTGTTATGGAATAAAAGCGAAAGTCATCTCCTATTTTTAAATTGACAGCAGGTTTTTTTTGCACATCGAATAATTTGATAGGGCAAAAGCCGATGATATTCCAGCCTCCTGGTGATTGGATGGGGTAGATACCTGTAAATGTTTCTGCAATGCCCACGCTACCAGGTGCTATTCGAGGGCTTGGGATTTTTTTCCTGTTGGAAATAATTGCTTCATCGAGGCCTTTCAAATAAATAAACCCGGGTAAAAATCCGATCATAGCAACTTGCAATGAAGAGTGCTGGTGTTTATAAATAATTTCTTCCTTGTCCATTTGCAAAGAAATAGATAAAGCAGCCAAATCCTTGCCATTCATATCATAATAGATAGGAACTTCATGCGTGATTATCTTATTGGAATTTTCTTGTTTGGGGTTGAAATCTTTAAAGTGTTGGAATATCAAATCAACAATCTCTTTTTGAGATTTTCCAAAATTGATAAATGAGATGGAATCAAGACCAAAAATGACTTCATCAAATGGTGTTTGTTTGAGGGATACAAAAATAACCATCGCATCAAAATAGGATACATGGGGCCAACAAATGATGCCCTCTGGTACAAAAAATGTACGATCAAAGTATTTTTCTAATCCATTTACCATTTACCTTTCATCATACATTATGATGCCAAAGCTTCCCAATATTCTGCGGCTCTTCTTGTGTGTGGTATGCAAATGCTACCGCCCACCAAATTGGCAATAGAGAAAACTTCGTAAACTTCTGCCGTGGTTACTCCCAGATCATAACATGTGCCCAAATGGTATTTGATACAGTCATCACATCTCAATACCATTGAGGCCACTAAGCCAAGCAACTCTTTGGTTTTTTCGGACAAGGCCCCGTCTTGATAGGTCTGATTGTCTAAGCTAAAAAAACGTTTTAATACCTTGTTTTCTTGACCTAAGATGACGTCATTCATTTTGGTCCTATATTCATTAAATTCTTCTACCAGTGGATGTGCCATATCATTAAACTTTTGACTTTTTATTTGTTACCCGCCATATTGAAACGATCATCCTAAGCGGTAAGAATACAAGAACCATGATAGCACCTGTGCCAAAAAATAAATATTGATACCGTGCATATTTTGCCATTGAGCTCGCTTCATTTGCATCGTCTTTTGAGATGTCAACAAAACCCATCACATCCAGATAACGCTGAAATTCATATAAGCCATCTACCAAAACCAATAAGAGTGGAATGGACAAAAATATCAAGCCAATTTTCACCCAATGTGTTTGTGAAAAAGGAGTATATTTCAGTAAGAAAATATACCTGGTATAGGTCAAAAAAATGATTATAAATGGAATGTTTGACCAGTAAAATGGATATTCCATACCATAATAATTGTAAATAGGGTGCATAACTATAAAGGTAATTACAGCGGTAATTATCCAAAATAATATCTCTGCTCTGATCTTTAAATTCATCTTGTACTTTTCGTGAGGTACAAATATAGAAGCTAGATTAGAATATTATACGCATTCTAATAATTGAGCAAAGCGCTACCATAAAATATACTATTTGGGAACTGACTTGTGAATGCTATTTATTCGCAGAAGCAGCTGATTTGTTGGCATCTTGAATGATGGACATTGAAATTTGATCTTTTTTGTGATTGATCTTATTCAGGTCATTGTCATTACTCACGATGTAAATGGTGCCAATAAAGCCAATAACTGCTATGGAATAAATAAGAATCCACTCGATTTTGGGCATTGTCCTTTTGGTATTCAGCATAGGACTGCCTTTGGTTTTGTAAATGCTTAGTTCCATATTCTCAGTTTGTATTGCCAAAATAAATCCTTTAACAACAAGTCAAATTTATAAAATCCTAAAGTGCTAACCTAGTGTTTTTTCTTAACATATTATAATATTTCAACATATGTTTGAATTTGATTTCCATATATTATAATTACTATATTTAGCATTCTTTTTTTCAATTGCTTACATATCTGATTTAATTTTATCAAATAAAAAAATATGTGTTATTTTTTTTGACTTATTGTATTTTTAACAAAATTCATGTTGAAATTGCTGTTTTTACCCTTTAACCGAGAAATCAGGATATGCCCAGCCCCAACCACCAAGTTTTCAACCAATTCACATCTCAAGTCCCACAACCCTCAAATTTAACCACAAGTAAAGGCAAGCCCATTTTCTAAAAGTAGTTCCATCTCAAATTAGACCTGAGAAGCCAAGGCCTGCCTTGGCCCAACATGGGGTTCCATCTGACGTTTCACATCTGACACCCCTTCCCCCTTCAATATTTAACAATCCCCCCCAAATAGAAAGGGGCAAGCCCTTTCTTTACAGGAGGTTCCATTTCACATTTGACCTGAGAAGCCAAGGCGTGCCTTGCCCCAACATGTGGTTCCATCTCACATCTTACATCTTACATCTCACATCTCACATCTCACACCATTCACCATCTGACATTTCAGATCTGACATTTCACATTTCACACCATCCTCTATCACACCTTCTCGCAACAGCAATGAACAATAAAATTTGAGAAATAAAATATTAGCGTAATTTTGCACCTACAAATAAAAGATATGACAGAGGACAACAAAAGCAATCAACAACAAATGAACATAGAGCTTTCTGAGGAAGTGGCTGAAGGCATTTATTCAAACTTGGCCATCATAGCTCATTCACAAAGTGAATTTGTAGTTGACTTCATCAAAATGTTGCCAAACGTGCCAAAAGCAAAAGTTAAGTCCAGAATCATATTGACTCCTTCTCATGCAAAGCGTTTGATGTCTGCTTTGGCAGATAATATACGTAAGTATGAAAATCAATTTGGCGTGATCGATGACTCAAGCCATGGAGGTGGGTATCCACCAATCAATTTTACACCAGCGGCCCAGGCTTAAAATTCAATTACTTTTTTCGCTCAATTGAAAATTTGATCAAATTTCTCAAAGATTCTCTCGCTTGAGTTTCGGGAAACTGGTCTAACATATTTAAACACTCTTGGTAGATATCCATCATTTTTTGAATGGTGTACTGGATACCTCCTTTGGTCTTGACAAACTCAATGACTTCTTTGACTTTTTGAGGATCATTGTTGTTGTTTTTGACAATGTTGATGATTTTTCTTTTTTCTAAAAACGAAGATTTACTCAAACTATAAATCAATGGCAAAGTCATTTTTTGTTCTTTAATGTCTATGCCCAATGGTTTCCCAATATCGGAATCTCCGTAATCCAATAAATCATCTTTTATCTGAAAGCAAACGCCAATTTTTTCACCCAATAGTCTCATTTGTTCTGTGATGGCTGGGTCAGTACTTGTCGTAGCTGCGCCTGCACTGCAGGCAGAAGCTATCAGAGAAGCTGTTTTCTTTCTGATAATTTCAAAATAAACCGCTTCCTGGATATCGAGTCTTCTGGCTTTTTCTAATTGCTGAAGTTCACCTTCACTCATGTCTTTGATTGCCCTTGACATGATTTTTAGTAAATGGAAATGTTCGTTTTCTACAGCAAGCAACATTCCTTTTGATAATAGGTAATCGCCAACCAACACTGCAATTTTGTTTTTCCAAATGGCCTTGATCGACATAAACCCGCGACGCTCATAACTGTCGTCTACCACATCATCATGCACTAAAGTTGCGGTGTGTAGTAATTCTATAAAAACAGCTGCGGAATAAGTGGCATCATTGGTGTCTCCAAACATTCTTGCACTCAAAAAGACAAACATAGGCCGCACTTGCTTGCCCTTACTTTTGACAATATAATACGTTATTTTGTCTAGTAGAGGCACTGCACTTTTCATCGAATCTTTGAAATGTGTTTCAAAATTCGCTATTTCTGCATCTATTGGTTTTTTAATTTCCTCTAAGCTGAGTGCCATAATCCCATTTGTAAAAAGTCGTCGCAAGATAAGTCAATATGCTTTAATTAAACAGTTGAAAATATTTTTCCGTTGTCTTACAGCAAACTTTATATTTTATAAAACTTTTTCACATCGATAAACATTGATTGGGGAAATAATATTCATGAACGAAGAACAGCCTATAAAGGACAAAACATTGGTCATTGGAGCAAGTACAAATGAGTCCAGATATTCAAATATAGCCATAAAAAGGCTCAAATTATTTCATCATGAAATCAGAGCACTTGGTTTGAGAGAAGGTATAGTGGAAGGTATTCCAATTATAAAAGATGCCATCGTTTTTGATGATGTCGATACGGTCACTTTGTACGTTGGCCCGGATAATCAAAGTTCTTACTATCAATATGTAATCGACCTGAAGCCTAGAAGGGTCATTTTTAATCCAGGAACTGAAAATCCTCAATTTTACAAACTATTAGACGATGCAGGTATAGAGCATTTTGAAGCTTGTACGCTGGTCATGTTGAGTACAGGCCAGTATTAACTAACCATCAAACAAAGTGATCAATTATTAGACAATTTGACCAAGTCAAATTTTTTCAAATCGCTGATGTAGTCTTTTTGAAAGAAGTTATTCGTGCTTCAATTTTTTAATAGCTGCAGTAAGTTTAGGAACTACTTCAAAAAGGTCGCCTACAATTCCGTAATCTGCAGCCTTAAAAAATGGCGCTTCTGGATCTTTGTTGATGACCACAATTGTTTTGCTACTATTGACGCCTGCCAAGTGTTGGATGGCACCTGAAATACCGATGGCAATGTAAAGGTTTGGTCTGATGGCAACCCCAGTTTGACCTACGTGTTCATGGTGTGGCCTCCAATCAGCGTCTGCAACTGGCCTTGAACAAGCTGTTGTTGCTCCAAGCGTATCTGCTAGTTCCAACAAAATGTCCCAGTTTTCTGGACCTTTGAATCCTCGTCCTCCTGAAACCACAAGGTCAGCTTCAGGAAGTGGAGCTCTACCACTCATGGTTTTTCTATCAATGAGTTCGAGTGTAGAAGTTACTTTTGGCAAATCAAGCTCAGAAACAGGAAGAGCATTACCGGTAGCGTTTGGCTTGATTGAATTTCCTAAGACTGTGATTACTTTTATAGAAGAAGAGATCGCATATGTTGCCGATGCTTTTCCCGAGTAAACGCCTCTTTTTACTTGTAGAACTGCACCATTTAGTACAGGAACAGCATTGACTGCAGAAACTAGTCCAGCGTTTAATTTGATCGCAATTCTTCCTGCAGCTGCTTTACCATTTGCGTTGTGTTTTAATATAACAATTGAAGCATCCAGCTTTTTGCTTGCTTCTGCTATAGTCTTAGCATAAACGACGCTGTCATAAGTTGGAATATCTATCGTCAAAACTTCATCAATACCATAAATTCCTAATTCTCCAGCATTGGATGCATTACCCAAAACCAAAGTAATACACTTAGTGGCTGATAGAGCGGCTGTTTCTTTACCAAAAGTTGCAAGTTCGAAGCCACCTTTGTTGATGATTCCTGCTGATGGTTCAATGACTACTAAAACGGACATAATTTATATTTTGAAATCGCTCAGCGATCTTATTATTTAAATAGATTAAATGACTTTTGCTTCTTCATGAAGTAACCTGACGAGTTCATCAACATTGTCGGCATTGACAAGTGTGACGCCTTTTTTAGGAGCAGGAAGATCATGGGTAATGAGTGATACCAATTCTTCAACAGCAATGGGTTCGACCACCGTCAATGGTTTTCTTTTTGACATCATGATGCCTTGCATATTTGGAATTCTTTGTTGAGCCAAATCTTTAGCTGCGGAAATGACGCATGGTCCGGTTACTTTAATGGTTTCTTCTCCACCTTCTATTTCTCTTTTCAAGATATTGGTTTTTCCTTCTACCTCTAGATGATTGACAAATGAGAAAAAAGGAAGATCCAATAATTCAGCCAGTTGAGCGCCTACTTCAGCCCCGTTGTAATCGATGGTTTCTTTGCCCAAAAATATCAAATCATAATTTTCCTTTTTTGCGATTTCGGCTATTTGTTTCGCTACAAAATAGGAAGATGGGGCATTTGCATTTACTCTGATGGCATCGTCTGCACCAATTGCTAAAGCCTTTCTGATGACCAAATCATTGCTGGCATCACCTACATTGATGGCGGTAACAGTACCACCCACTTTTTCTTTCAACTCTACAGCCCGCACCAAAGCATACCACTCATCGTAGGGGTTCATTATAAATGAAATACCGTCGGTGTTGAAATTTTTTCCACTGTCCACAAAACTAATCTTGGAGGTGGTATCGGGTGTTTTACTGATGCAAACCAGTGTCTTCATATTGATTGTCTTTCAAGTGATGGTTTGATTTTTAAAATCTCCCCTTATGGTATATAATAATGCTTAAACGCAAAACTATGTTCTGCAATTTCAGCGCAAATTTAAAAACGACGAGTATTTATTTACTATTTAGCGAAAGTATATCTTCAGTTTATACGATTTATTCAACTTACGAATCCCTAAAAGCTAGGTGTTCTGCAGCCAAATATGATCCTGTCCAAGCAGCTTGAAAATTGAAACCACCTGTGACACCGTCGATATTGAGCACCTCACCAGCCAGATACAAGCTGTTTATTTTTTTGAGGAAGAACCCTTTAAAATCTACTTCTTGCAAATCTACTCCTCCCGCTGTAACAAATTCCTCCTTAAAGGTGCTTTTACCAGTAATTGAAAAGGTACTATTTTTTAATGCTTCGAAAATTTGGGCTAATTTCTTTTTCCCAGCCTCAGCATAAGTCAGATTTTCATGGACAATGGAACTTATAAGTTGTTCCCACAATCTATTGGCGATGAAAGGATTTCTGGGCAATATTTTTTTACGCGCATGATCAATAGTCATTTTGGTAAAGGCTTTTTCGTCAATTTCTGGAATCCAATCAATGGCGATCATAAATTTATAATCTAACTGAGCAAGGTTTAATGCACCCCATGCTGACGCTTTCAGAACCGCTGGACCACTTAAACCTTGATGTGTTATCAACAATGGACCCGTAGTTTTGATTTCAGTTCCAACAATCTTTAACGAGACATTGTCAACACTGATTCCCGGCAGATCACGAAACCGAGTGTCTTTGCAATGGAAGGTAAATAATGAAGGAACAGGTGCTACTAGCCCTACGCCTAGAGAGGACAACAGATCCCATACCAACTTTGAGCTCCCAGATGCCAGCATGACAAAATCTGAAGAAAATGTTTGACTATTGGTTTTAGTGATCCATATGGAATTGGATTTATGGAGACCGATTACCTTGGTAGAGGTCAACACTTTAATCCCATATTTTTTTGTCAAACGGATCAAGCATTGGACAATATCCATGGAATCATCAGAAACAGGAAACATTCTGCCATCTGCCTCAGTTTTGAGCTTCACGCCTTGATTTTCAAACCATTCAACCGTATCCTGAGTATTGAACCTATGGAAAGGCCCAAGTAATTCCCTGTTGCCTCGGGGATAATTTTTTACCAGTTGTTCAGGTTCTGAGCAAACATTGGTAACATTACAACGACCGCCACCCGAAATTTTAACTTTGTTTAAAACCTCTTTACCTTGCTCAAGAATGATGACTTCAAAATCTGGATTCATCATCATGACGTTTATGGCTGTAAAGAAACCTGCAGCTCCGCCACCTACTATTATCAGCTTTTTTTTCAACGCGACTATTTTTGCTAAAATACCTACATGTTCATGTAGAAATCAAATAATACATACCTACTATGTCATCTCAATGCATCACAAAAGTGGACATTTGCAGTGTAATTAAAAATATATGGATTAATAATATATAAAAATTACAAAATATAAGGCTCTCTGAGCAGATTTTCTTTTTCTAATATAGTATCCAAATTTTTTTTAAACAGTTGAGAGTAAATCTCCGCTGTTGAGGTTTGCAATTGCTTTTGTTACCCAATAATTGATCTCCAATATCAAAAGCACCAAGGTTGAGAAAAGCAACCCTGTGTAACCACCAAAGACCATACAATTGAAAAGCTTTTGCTCTGAGTGCCCCATCTCCGAGACACCAGCTTTTCTTTTTGTCTAACTATATAATGCAAAACCAGAGTGTAATGAAAAAGACCATAAAAATCAGGAATTGCTCGTCGACCTGATTTTAATAAAAAATAATTTTAGGTAACAATTTTTGATATCATAAACTACCAATTACTAGGTATCGTGCATTTTTGTGGTCTATTATATTTATAAAAGTTTGAAGAATTTAAATATTTATATATTTTAGCTCCTGATTTTGTAATGCATATAGTATCCTAAGTTAGTATTTATTCCATTAGCTTGTCCTTCTGAGCAGGCTATTCTATCCACTTATTATACTAAATGTGATTACAGTGAGTGCCACAAACACTCCAGTCAGTTTAATGTCCTAATACCTTATAAGAAGAATGATTGAAAGAGTAATATATACTGCAGTAACCCCCCGGTTTACTAAAGTATCATTTCAGCAATAAATATGTCAATGCAACTAGCGAATATTGATATGCTTTTTTACTGAATGATGGGTGATAATAAAAATTATTCCAAGTCCATATTACATTAAAACTGCTTTTTCAAACTACATTCTTTTTTAGAACTGTATCGACAGTCGGTTGCTCCGGCTGTCGTTTTTGTTTATATGCCATGATGTTTATCAATATTGTTTGTTAAATTGCAATATCCGCGTTATTTTGGTCGATCAAATATTATAAGGTCAAGAAAATTAAACTAAAACAATGGAAAAAAGAGCCATTCCACTAGTAGATTTACAACAGTACATAACAGGCAATGAAGCAGAAAAAACAGCATTTGTCAAAAATCTAGGCGATGCTTTTCACAATATTGGTTTTGTTGGTGTGATCAATCATGGTGTATCAAAGCAATTGATCACAGATTTTTACAACGCCTCCAAAGATTTTTTCTCTTTGCCGGTATCCATCAAAAAGAAATATGAAATAGCCGGAATGGCAGGTCAACGTGGATTTACTTCCTTTGGTAAAGAGCATGCAAAGCAGTCTACTGTGGCAGACTTAAAAGAGTTTTTTCAAATTGGACAGTTTGTGGATCAAGATCATCCGCGTAAAGCTGATTATCCAGATAACCCCAAAGTAGAAGAAGTAGAAAATTTTTACAGCTTAGGTAAGGAATTATATCAGGCATTTGAAAAATCTGGTGCTTATTTGCTGAGAGCAATTGCCACTCATTTGGATTTGCCAGTTGATTACTTCGACGATAAAATCAAAGATGGAAACAGCATTTTGCGAACTATCCACTATCCTCCTATCACATCAGAGCCAGACTCTGCAATAAGAGCAGAGCAGCACGAAGACATCAACCTGATTACCTTGCTCGTTGGGGCTTCTGCAGGAGGATTACAGTTGTTGACTTCTCAGGATGAATGGTTAGATGTGGTTCCAGAAGCAGATGAGATTGTTATCAATGTTGGTGATATGCTTCAAAGGCTTAGCAACAACTATCTGAAATCAACCACACACAGAGTAGTCAATCCTCCACGCGAAGAATGGCATGTACCTAGATTGAGTATTCCATTTTTCCTACATCCAGTAAGTGAAATGAGGCTAGATTGTTTAGCTCAATGTATAACGGAAGATAATCCTTTGCACTATGAACCAATTTCTGCTGGAGAATACTTGGACGAACGCTTACAAGAGATTGGACTCAAAAAGTAATCATACATTATGATTTCCTTTACAAATGATCTATTGATTATCAAGTAAATTAATCGTACTTTTGTCACACTAAAATTTTTCGAAATGTTGTTTTCAAATTTATTATTCAATCTAGGCGGCAGTGAAATCATATTCATTGCAGTATTGATACTTATTTTCTTTGGTGGTAAAAAAATACCTGAACTTATGAAGGGCCTTGGACAAGGTATTAAAGAGTTTAACAATGCAAAAGCCAATATCGAATCTGAGGTGAAAGAAAATCTCAGAGAGATAGAATCTAAGAAATAATATAAAGCCACTTGCCATTTGTTTGGCAGAAAGCTACTTAAAGAACATAAGTTTGTTTATACAGACTTATGTTCTTTGTATTTATACAGATATATAACTTGCTGAAATTGAAGATCAAAGCTTTTACAATTTTCTTTATTATTTTGGTAATAGCCAGAATTTTCATTGGTGCTTACCTGCCTGAATTCAACCTACTATTGGGTGGTTCACTTGCAGGAAGTTTACTCACCTATTATATCATCAAGGTAAAACATCAAAATCAATTTTATATTTTAAGTTTGATTTGTGCGATGATCGCTGATATCATTTTGGCTTTTGGGAAATCACCTTCAGTAGGCCTGAGTTACATTTTTTATGGCTTATTCTTATTATTGTTTGCTTTTGTTTTAAAAAGGGCATATCAAAAACCTACAGGTAAAAACCAGATTTACGGCATTGTCTTTTTAGCAATTTCCATAATTGTTTTCTTTGTTTATGCGCAGAACCCTACTGCCGATTTAAGATTCTTGTTTTATTTATTACCAATTACAGCAGTATCTTTTATGGCTGTAAATTTGAAAACTACATTAGACAACCCGGTAACTATTGGTGTTATTTTGCTTTATACTTCCTGTATTTTGCTAGGCATAGGGTCTCAAAAAGAACTTCCATTTTTCATTCCATATCTTCTCTGCTACGCTGCGGGACAATTTTTAATATGCAATGGCCTGATTGATTCCTACTTAAGAGGACAGGAGAAATTAGCCAAAAAAGGCATTTCGGCTAGGTAACAAATTCAAATTTTTTTCCATCAAATAAGCCCAAATCAGAAAGCTTTAGTTCGGGGATGACCAACAATGCCATAAAAGACAAGGTCATAAATGGGGCGCTCAAAGAACATTCCAATACTTTTTTGGCAAAAGCATCTATTTCTCCATACTTTTCTCCTACGATTTCACAGGGTAGGGCGCTCATTAGACCAGCAATTGGAAGGGGAAGACACAAGGTTTGACTTTCATCTGTGGCAACAACACCTCCTTTGGCATAAACGATGGCGTTGATGGCAGTAATTATGGCTTCATCATCAACTCCAACACAAATGATGTTGTGTGAATCATGAGCAACAGAAGATGCTAAAGCCCCTCTTTTTAGGCCAAAACCTCGGATGAAAGCTATTGCTGGGATACTTTTGCTATATCTATTGTACACTACAATTTTCAAAAGATCATTTTCTACATCGGGAACACATTCATTTCCTACCACCTTTGGTCGTAACCAGTCAGAGGAGGTGATGAGTTGTCCATCGTGGGCGTGAATCACCCTGATTTGTTCCTTAAAAGGGTGGGCCAATATGCTTTTATCGACGGGGCTTGCCTCAAAATGATTGATGATGTCTGATGTTACTTCAGGCATATAATTCTGCCCATTTTCAGCAATCAGACTTCCTTTGATATAAGTTGCAATCACTTCAAATGACTTTAGATTTTTAACAATGATGAAGTCAGCAAAGTCTTGCTCGTGTAATTGCCCGATGTCCAATTGGTAATGTACTACAGGATTGATGCAAGCCATCGTGAGTGCTTTAAACAAATCCAAATTTTCTTCTTGGATGGCTCTTGCTACCAACAGATTGATATGACCCAAGATCAAATCATCAGGATGTTTGTCGTCAGAACAAAACATCATTTTTTCCCAATGATCATGTGCAAGCGGAATGAGTGTTTTGAAGTTCTTGGCAGCACTGCCTTCTCTGATCAAAATCTTCACACCCAGTGACAATTTGAATTTTGCTTCATCATATTGATAACATTCGTGATCAGTGGTGATATTATTTGAAAAATATTGCATCGCTTCTTCTCCGATCAGTCCGGGAGCATGTCCGTCAATGGGTTTACCCGTAAGATTAGCAGCACGAAGTTTTGCCATAACTTCAGGGTCTTTGTGAATGACTCCAGGATAATTCATCATTTCTGCTAAGTACTTTATTTCGGGTTTTGCCAATAGATCAGCCACTTCATCGGAATTTATTGTAGCACCAGCCGTTTCAAACACCGTCGCGGGAACGCAAGAAGGTGCACCAAAGGCAAAATAAAACGGCACTTGTTTGCCATCTTCAATCATATATTCGACACCTGCTACACCCAACACATTGGCTATTTCATGAGGATCTGATACAGTGCCGACAGTGCCATGACAAACTGCCATTTTTGCAAAATTAGAAGGCGTCAACATGGAACTCTCTATGTGTACGTGGGCGTCGACAAAACCTGGCATCAAGTAGTTTTTATCTTTATTCTCTTCACCCAAGACTTCAATTTCGGTGATTCTTTCGCCAGAAACATGGATTCTTCCCCAAAAAATAGTTCTTTTTTGAATATCAACTATGTTGCCTTCACAGGAAAATACTTGCATGCCATTTTAATTTTGAACAAAATAAGCAAGTTTTTTCAATCGATCTTGAATCACAATTAAAGCTTGCTGAATTGTTGGAAGCAGCCAGTGAAAGAAAGTTTGATTTTAGTTTCAAATTGCCAAAAGAATTCCATCCAACGGTAGAAGGTACATCCATTTATATTCATTCCATATAGACCACATCCCTTGCAAATACGGGGAAATATCATTAAATTGTAGGGTCATTTCAACAAAGTTTGACAGTATTTCAAATTCAAGCAATCGTTTATTCACAGATCATGAAAAAGAAAATTCTCCTAGGACTATTGGCAATTCTTGTCGTCATTCAATTTATTAAACCAGAAAGAAACCTTGGTGAAATTGAAGGGCCCAATCACATCAAAAACGCAATCAGTTATCCTGAGGATGTTGCAGAAATTATGACTCGAGCGTGTTATGACTGCCATTCAAATAAAACCAATTACCCATGGTATGCCAATGTACAACCCGTTGCGTGGTTTTTGGACAGTCACGTGAGAGAAGGTAAAGAGCACCTCAATTTTTCTGAATTTATGACCTATCCAGGTAAAAAACAAGCTCATAAACTAGAGGAAGTGATAGAGTCTATGAAAGAAGGTTGGATGCCTTTAGATAGTTATATTTGGATTCATAAGGAGGCAGATCTTACAGATGCAGAACGTATCAGGATATCTAATTGGGCACAGCAAGGTATGAATGCGATAGTACAATAGTTTTGATTATTTCAGTAATCTCAACAAATATTCGCCATACCCGCTTTTGATGTATTTATTACCCAAGGCCCTCAATTGGTTTTCATCAATAAAACCCATTTCATAAGCTACTTCTTCGATACATCCGATTTTCAAGCCTTGCCTTTCTTCTATAACTTGAATAAATTGGCTTGCTTGCATCAACGACTCGTGCGTACCTGTATCTAGCCAAGCATATCCTCTGCCAAAGATACCTACCTTGAGTAGTCCTTTCAATAGGTATTCTTTATTTACATCAGTGATTTCATATTCACCGCGAGGACTTGGCTTCAGGTTTTTGGCAATTTCAACGACAGAGTTGTTGTAAAAATAAATTCCAGGCACTGCAAAGTTTGATTTTGGATTGGTAGGTTTTTCTTCTATAGAAATAGCATTGTTATTTGCATCAAACTCTACCACGCCATATCTATGAGGATCAACTACTTGATAGGCAAAAACTACACCGCCCTCAGGATTCACAGAACTCTGTAACAACTCACTTAGGCCGTTTCCATAAAATATGTTGTCCCCCAAAATGAGGGCTACATCATCGTCACCGATAAATTCCTCGCCTAATACGAAAGCTTGTGCTAAACCATTGGGGTCATGTTGGACGATGTATGAAAACTTACATCCAATTTCATGACCATCGCCCAATAGATTCTCAAAATTTGGTAAATCTTTGGGAGTGGATATGATCAAAATTTCTCTTATCCCTGCAAGCATGAGCGTTGACAAAGGATAATAAATCATCGGCTTGTCATAGATGGGCATCATCTGTTTGCTCATAGCCAAAGTAAGTGGATACAATCTAGTTCCTAATCCTCCTGCCAATATTATTCCTTTCATATCTGGTTCAATTTTCTTTTGAAGCGGGCGCTAAATTAAAATTATTTGAGGACTCAGAGTCTTCTATTGCAATTAAAACCGATTTTTAAAACAAATCAAATAACATCTAAAACGGTTTCTAAAGCTTTTTTCTTTTCTGGTGTATCTAAATCGCTATTATGCCAAAGCAACATCGCTTCGCCATGATATTTTATAACCAGTTTTGACAGATCAATCATTTCTGCAACTATAGCCTCCAGTGGTATGCTTCTCGATACACTCATCATGCTGACCAATGGTATTATTGAAATCTGAAGTTCTTTGTGTGAAAGAAAATCAAATGGGTGAAATCTAGTTGCTATGCCATTTCTAAATCCAGAATAATGTGTATACATAGAAGAGCTATCTTCTTCAAAACCTTCTTTTTGTAATTGGTGATAGGTGTCAGGATATTGAATCCTTAAATAATGCTGCCTCACTTTTAGCAATGGCCGGCCTTGAAGTGCGTCCTTCATATTCGTTTTTTCCAATGCGAGCAAACTAGGATTTTTAAAGGATAAATAACTTGGATGAAGCCCAATATCATGTCCACCATCTAAGATTTTATTGATCATGGCTTGGATTTTGTCGGCTTTCAAGTCGTAATCGGCATTGTCAAAAATATGTTTCTCAAGCTCTGATTTAAAATAAAAAACTGCCTTTTGTTGCCGATGAGAAAGAGCAGCCAAGATAAAATCAAAACTAAAATAGGGATCAGAAAAGTTATCTTTTCTTGAATTTACAAATGAGATGAGATCTTTAATGCTTTGGTCAAAATTCAATCCATTGCGCAAAAAAGCACCACCCAAATTTTTAAATGATTTCCATTTAAAAACAAAATCAATGTCAAAAGTCATGGTAATTTTAGCTGGTTCTGGTTTTTCACACTCATAACCCAACCAGCTAAGCATCTCCTTTAGATAGGCTGCAATTTGATTAACAATGGGTACTTGGATGAAGTTGTGTTTTACTGCAACTGATGCAGCTGCAAGAAAACGACCATGGTCATCTCTACTTTTTTCTGCAAATTCTTCCCACCTAGAAAGCATGAAAAATGCAGTAGAAATTAAATCTGCTTGTATTTTTATCCCATTACCATCTTTTACTTCAATGGTTTCGCCAAAGAGCACAAGCAATGTTTCTGGAGATAAAAAAGGCTTGAAATGTTTGACCTGTTTTGGAATATTTGACTTTTGGTACCATGTTTCTGGACCACTGCCTTCTATGAAAAAGTGATTTTCAATAGAGAAATACCTATCTAAAAAATGAAAGGTGGTCACATTTCCTTCAATGGCTACAATTTCAAATTCTTCTTTTGCATTGATGCAATTGAATAGCGTACGAATGGTATAGGCTATCTCCTCAAAAGCAAAATGTGGAATCTCTATGCGGAGCATGCCATGGTAAGATTATTTGTAGTTTGACTCAAAAAATGTACGGTAAGATGCATGTGTTTTCTCAGCAACCATTTTCCTGAAATTTCTTTGTGTAATGGGCAATAGTTCATATGCTGCAATACCAGATGAGATAAACTTTTCTTGATCTTTTATGACTGTGTCGTAGTATTTCCTTGCTTTAGCCATGTTTTCAAAACTTCTCACCATGATGACTTGCGTACCTTCATCTTTGCTCAGAATTTGTTCTCCCAATTGCAAATTTTCCAGGCTAAAGAATTCCTTGTTATAGTTGAGGATAGAAATTTTTGCTGCTTGCAGTGCTTTTTCGCTATAGTCAAACAAAACAACAGCGACATAATGGCGACTATCGTCTTCTTTGCTGAAAATATTATCAACTTCTTGCACATTCACTGGTGTAAAAGAAGATTCGTCACCTTTGAGAAAACGCATGACTTCTTTTGCTTTCGTTTCCTCAGGCGTACCTGGATACCTTACGATTGTTTCTTGTAAACCTTTGATATAAGCATCCTTACCTTCAAGAAATCCAATACTCATGGCACTGATCAGCGAAAATTTTGCCATAAATTTATTGTCTGTTCCAAATAAATTTCCGGCATTGGCTGCACGATCAATGACAGATTTGTAATTTCTAGCTTCAAACATTTTGTATGTATCGTCATAGTAAGTCTCCACTCGCATTGACTCAGATATCAATTCATTCACATAAGAAGGATCCTTAATGATTTTCGCATAATTGGATTCTGGATATTCGTCAAGAATCATTTTTCTGATTCTAGTGACATTTACCTGATCATTTTGATCTGAATAGTTGGTAAATAACAAATACAATGCGTCCAATCGTTTGTTATCATTGGGATATTTTAATACCAACCTCTCTAGATATTTGTTACTCTCTTCGTAATCTTCAAGGTCCAACTTTAGTTTACTACCCAGCTTATAAAGGGCTTCTGAAATTTGATTGTTGTACCTGATTTTTTGTGTCTGCTCAAATGGAATATCTGCCATGAGTTTTTTAAACTCCTCGTCATCAATTTTTGCAGAGACTTCTTCGACGGGTGTGTCGGTATAGGTTATATTGCTTCCAGAAGCGAGAGATTTATTTGATCTTCTCCAATTATCTTCCAATGGAATTTCCCCCCAGATTTTTGTAAATTCTTTTTTCCCATTTTCCAAATTGATAGGGTTATAGGCAAAAAAGGTACTATTTAATGATACAGTTCTTTTGGCTGTAAAGAGTGGGGAAGAAGTTGCTGGGTCCAATTTTTGCCCATTTCCCGACTCGTTTTTCATTTTTCTCTGTTTAGCTATTTCCATCAAAGCGTCTTTATCGAGCTCAGAAATTGCCAATAAGGAATCCAACTTGATGATGGTAGAAAGAGATTCAGCAACATCTTTGAGTTTCCTAGACATATCTGCAACAGCAATACCACGCGGATCTTTAACGGCCATATTCATCGCTGTAGAATCAAAATAAGCTTTAGCTTCTACATATTTTTTGCTTCCGTAATACATTCCCGCAATTTTATAATAAGCCTCAGCCTTCAAGATAGGGTCATTGCCATTATTTTGCACACTCTGTGAGAAATACTCTAGTGCCTTTGTTGTTTCATTTCTATTAAACTCAATTTCACCCAGAGCAAAATAAATCTGATCTTTATAATCTTTATTTTTATCTTCTTTGAGCATTTTTTCCAAGCCTTTTTCAACATCTCTGACGCCATTGTTTCCGTCTAAAGCATTGTTTTTGAGTTGGTTGAGCTGTGCCATGAATTTTAATTTGAAATTCTTGCCAGCTTTCTTTTTTGCTTTTTCAAAAAAAGCGCCTGCTTCTGCATATCGGCCATTCAAACCAGAAATTTGTCCTGCAATGAATGCATAACGGGCTTTATCTTCTTTGCGATCTGCTGTTTCATAGGCCATATCTAGATACTGCACAGCTGCATTGTATTCTTTCTGTTTGATTTTCAAGTCTGCCATTGCTGGTGCCCAACCGACTTTTACTTCCTTTTTGTGATCTGTCAGTTCATCAATTCTATTGAGTAAGTATTCGGCGTTTGCATACTGTTCTGTGCGAGTATATGCTTTTGCCAGCCACAGTAATCCCTCATTGTAAGCTGATTTGTCAGCCTTCTCTTTTTGCTTTTCTTTGGGTGTCTCCTCAGCAACAACAGGTTTTGACTCGGCAACTGTATCTTTTGATGGTGTAGTTTTCACAGGCGTTTTCACGACAGGATCTTTTTTTACCTCGGTAGGTTGTGGTGTTGTTGGCGTTTCTGTTTTGGGGACTCTTTTACCTTGAGATCTTGCTTTTCGGCGTTCTTCTGCTTCTTTTTTGCGATCCTCTGCTTCTTTTTTTCTCTTTTTTTGCTCCTCCTCCTTTTGTTTTTGAAGGTCTTTGCGCTCTTGTTCTTTAGTGTTTTTGGCTTCTTCGCGTTTTTTCTCTAAGTCTTTTTGGGCCTGTTTTTTTTCGTCATCCTTAGCCTTTCTTTCCGCCTCCAATTCTTTTTTTCGTTCTTTACTCGCAGCTTTATTATTGGTTCTACTGACTTTTCTTTTTTTATAATTTCTGCCGAAAGGATTTGTAGGATTAAATTCGTCCTGGAAGAATTCAAATGTTTCTACAGAGGATTCATAGTCCTGTTTGAGAAATTGAGCTTTGCCCATTAAGACATAACAATCGTCTACCCAATCTCCAACTTCATGTATGGCTGCAACTCTGGTAACCTTTTCTATGGATTTATCAAGTTGGCCATACACCATTTTGGGATCAGAAACCGCTACAAAATCATAAACGTCCAGTAAATTGGAGTAATTGTCTGTGTTGTTTTCCCTTAAAATTGCAGTACTCTCCTTGATTAATTCATTTGCATTGAAGTAGCCATTATACTCAGAATTTAAGTTGTGATAGAACTTACCAAACTTAGAAACGTCGCCCTTTTTTTTCTTCGTTGCACACGAAAATACCATCACGCTACAAAGCAGCACGATTGATATCCTTAACAGATATGTATGAACTTGTCTAAAAACCATTAAATAACTTATAATAAATTGATATCAATACCCACTCAAAACTATATTATAACTAATTTTGCGCAAATTTATTTTAAATATCAATAATAACAAGCATTTATAATGTCTCAAGCCGATATAGATAACAAAAGAAGTTTATTCGAGCGGCTACAAGATAACTATCGTCTTGTTGTCATTGACGATGATGATCTCAAAGAGGTCAACACATTCAAGTTCAATCTCATCACACTATACATATTGATAAGTACGCTTTTGGTGATTACAGGAGCCGTCGCTATTGCTCTTATATTTTTCACGCCAATCAAGAGATTGATACCTGGCTTTGAAATAACCAACGACAATAGCCAATATGTAGAGTTGCGCAGAAAGGTTGATGAACTTGAGGAATTACTCCAGGCTCAGGATGTATACAACAATGGACTCGGCAATCTTTTGCAAGGCATGGAGCCAGGTGTTGCTCCGGCCACAAATGATGAAGACGGCAATCAAGAAAAGCAACCAGCTTCTAAAGACGCGGTAACGCCAATCAACAATGCACTTGCAGAAGAGGCATCCAAGACAAAGGAGCTCAATCAATTTGTCTTTGCGTCTCCTTTGACAGGGACAATGAGCGCCAAATTTGATCCGGATATAGAACATTTTGGATCAGATATCACTGCTCCAAAGAATACTGCCATCAAATCAATCATGGGTGGTATTGTAGTTTCAGCAGATTGGAATGTTGATGCAGGAAACACAGTGATCATTCAACACCCTAGGAATATTGTGTCTGTTTATAAACACAATAGTGCTTTGCTTGTCAAAACAGGTGATATTGTAAAGTCGGGTCAGGCAATTGCCATCATTGGAAATACTGGAAAATTGACCAATGGTCCTCATCTTCACCTTGAGCTTTGGTACAATGGATATCCCGTTAATCCAGAAAATTATATTTCATTTAATTAGGAAAAAGAAAATAGTAATACCTTTGTATAATCAAAACAACTAAAATGAGTAAAGATTTAATTTCTTTAAAGAATGAAAAAGGCGAAGCACTAAGCCCGATTCTTGACCCACACGTAAAGAATTACCTGATCGATATAGATGGAACAATCACCGATGATATTCCAAATGAAGAGCCTGAGAGAATGGTTACTTGTGAGCCTTACCAGGATGCTTTGGAAATCATCAACAAATGGTATGATGAAGGCCACATCATTACTTTCTTTACTTCAAGAACGGAAGAGCACAGAAGTGTAACAGAAGAATGGCTCAACAACCATAACTTCAAATATCATGGTCTTTTGGTAGGCAAACCAAGAGGTGGCAACTATCATTGGATCGATAACCACATGGTGAGAGCTACCAGATTTAAGGGGAAATTTACAGACCTTATCCTTGCTATGAAAGAAATCGAGGTCTTTGGAGAAGATTAATCTGCACAATCAGGTTAAAATCATATAAAAGTCATCTGACATTGAAATCAGATGACTTTTTTGTTTTAAAGATTAACTTTAGAAAAAAATGATCTTTTTGTATCACTAATACAAATATGAATGTTTATATTTGTTTTATTGCAGTTTACATTCCAACCTTCTATTCAAGCTTTCTAGGCGAGTGTGCCTGCATTTGCAATTTAGTTTTATTCCAATAGCAAATTAATTTTTGCGCAAAGTATGCGTTGCAGATGAAACCTGTTTATAGGGAACCATTTTATAAACAAATAGCTTTTGCCGAAAAACCATCGGTAGATGAGGTAGTTGACTCCGGAAAAGAGTTCAAAAAACAATCTATACTGGAAAGAACCAACAACCTTCTCAGAAATCTGGACATTAACTTTGATAGTCTGGTCATTGCGCTGACAGCTTGGAGTTTGATCATTACTTTTGTGACATCATACACTACCATTGAATTTTTACCTTTGATCATGTTTTGTTTATTGTTGATTGTGGTTTTCTTAGGTGCCCTTCAAATGCGTACTATTCAAGATAAATCCATACTCAATGAGTGCTCCAAAGATCTGCCTGTAGAGAAAAACTATGACATCGTCACTTCCAATTTGACAATTTTGAAGTCAAAATATGTGTGGATGTGTATCATTGTTGGGTTTGTGTTTTTCATCAGCGCATATTGTGGTATGTCTATCATGTCTGAAAGGCATTTTATACTGATTTCGTCAGCCATTATTTTATCTTCAATTAGTTCATTTTTTATTTTCAGTAGAAAATTACACACACTCAATGATCTTGCCTCCAAGTTTGATGCAGATTATACAACGATCAATTCTTAAATCTACTACAGGTTGGATATAGTCCATCCATCCAACAAGTGTCCTGCAACCATTTTTATTACTTATCTTTGTTGCTTTTTCAAGCAGGTTCATGATAAATAATGTAGATACTTTTATTGCGCTAGTTTTTGAAAAATTCAAGGAAGACTCTCCCGTTAAATTGGTTTGTTCAAAACCAAGAACCTCTAGTAAATTTCAACAAGCCCAGCTAGAATCTTTCCTAGAAAGCAACACAAAAATCAAGATTTCTAAAAAAACCAAAACACAAGATTTTACCAGTATTTTAAATCTTGAGGAGTTGCCAAAGGAGTTGTCATCACTCCTTAAGGATGAATTTTTCTTTGCATCACTTTATTGGCAAGGAGAAACTTGGAATCTACTACAAAACAAAAAAGGCACAGTGACGGTGAAACACCAGCACAATAAAATGAACGACGCTAGTGAAACCACTACTACCCACAATCGCCAAAAAATGTATTTAATAGAAGAGGATGCTCCATTTTTAAAACTTTTGCACGTCTCCGGCAATGATGGCAAAGTTCTGGCGCCTATGCAAAAGAAATACCGTCAAATCAATCGATTTGTAGAATTGGTCATGCATGGTTTGGATGAGGAAAAGGGAAGTTTAGCTATTGCTGATATGGGTAGTGGAAAAGGCTATTTAACCTTTGCGCTTTATCATCATCTGGAAACAATGGGTTTTGATGTAAAAATGACCGGCTATGAGTTGCGGCCAGAACTTGTCACCTTGTGTAACGGTATTGTTGATAGACTATCCTTAAAAGGACTTCAATTTAAAGCAGAAAATATCAAGGATGCAGCAACAGGAAAATTGGATATGCTATTGGCTCTGCATGCTTGTGATATTGCTACAGATCTTGCGATAAAAAAGGCGCTGGATGCAAAAGCAAAATACATTATACTTTCTCCCTGTTGCCACAAGCAAATCAGAAAAGAAATGACGAAAAAGGATACCATCACAAGATTTGGTATTTATGAAGAAAGAATTGCAGAAATAGTTACTGACTCCATTCGAACGTTAATTTTGGAATACCATGGTTATGCTACCAATATCATTGAATTTATTGGAAGTGAACATACAGGGAAAAATAGCATGATTACTGCCAAGTTCATCGGTAAGTACAAAAAAAATGCCCTCGATGAAGTATCCAAACTCAAAGAGCAATATGGTATCCAAACACATTATCTTGAGCAACTTTGTTTTCAACAAATGATAACAAATTAAAATATATATCTTTGCCCTGAAATACTATAAAGCGTATGGATATATCTATAGTCATTCCTCTATTAAATGAGGTAGAATCGCTACCGGAGCTGCATCAATGGATTACCGGGGTAATGACTAAAATGGAAAAATCTTATGAAATCATTTTCATTGACGATGGAAGTAATGATGGATCTTGGGATTTAATCATCAGTTTGAGTAAAAAGGACACTGCCGTAAAAGGAGTAAAATTTACGCGCAATTATGGAAAATCTGCTGCCCTCAATGTAGGTTTTGAGCGGGCAACGGGAGAAGTCATCATCACCATGGATGCTGATCTTCAAGACAGTCCGGATGAAATACCAGGACTTTATGAAATGATCATGAAAGACGGCTATGATCTGGTAAGTGGGTGGAAGAAAAAAAGGTTTGACCCAATCACCAAAACAATTCCCACCAAAATATACAACGGTGTCACTGGATATCTTACAGGCATCAAACTCCATGATATGAATTGTGGCCTTAAAGCTTATAAAAATGCGGTCATCAAAAATGTCGAAGTATATGGTGAGATGCACAGGTATATTCCGGTCATTGCAAAGTGGGCAGGGTTTTCAAATATTGGTGAAAAGGTAGTTGTCCACCAAGCAAGGAAATACGGCTACACCAAATTTGGAATATCCAGGTTTGTCAATGGCTTTTTGGATCTGTTTTCGATCATGTTTATTGGGAAATTTGGCAAAAGACCCATGCACTTCTTTGGAGGTTTAGGAACACTTACCTTCTTTTTGGGAACTTGTATTTTGCTTTATCTCACTTTTGAAAAAATATTCATCAATGTGATGGGTATAGCAGATCGACCACTTTTTTATCTGGGTATTCTGCTCATCATCGTAGGTCTGCAATTATTTGTGGCTGGCTTTTTAGCTGAGCTGATCACCAGAAATGCTCCCGAGCGCAACGACTATAAAATTTCGGAAGAAGTTTAGGAATTTACGATTAGGTGAAATGACGCTTAAAAATATTTGGCGCAACTGTTTAATTGACAAGCCAAAATGAAAAAAGGTGACAAATCTGATCAAGAGATGCCACCTTTTTGTATTTATGCTAGAAAACTCAGTGATTACTCAACCACTGTTATTTTCACCATATTGGTTTTGAATCTTTTGTGGATGGGCATACTTCCAGAGTTAACTGCCGTATCTCCCACTTTGAGTAATCCTTGACTCTTTAAAACATCTATGGTATCGTGAATTGTTTCGTCCGTTGTGGTAAACTTTGAATACGCAAAACTTTTTACACCCCAAACCATATTGAGGGTTTTGAGCATTTCGGGCTTATCAGAAAAAATATACAAATTTGCTTTTGGCCTATAACTTGACATTTTAAAAGCTGTATAACCAGTGACTGTGAGGCCAATAATTGCTTTTGCATTAATCTCATCAGCTATTTGTGGGGCATTCAGACACATGACATCAGATAAAAAAGTATCAGAATCTGGATCTGGTTTTGGTCGCTTGTCTTTCATTGCATAGTGCTTTTCTGCGTCCAATATGATCCTGTTCATCGCTTCTACCACTTTTGAAGGGTGATTTCCAACGGATGTTTCACCACTGAGCATGACCGCATCTGTACCATCAAGCACGGCATTTGCAACGTCAGTAACCTCTGCCCTAGAAGGACTTGGGTTGGTGATCATACTTTCCATCATTTGAGTAGCAACAATAACAGGAGTTGCTTTTTGGATACATCTCCTGATGATGTCTTTCTGGATAGAAGGCAATCTTTCAATTGGAACCTCTACGCCCAAGTCACCTCGAGCAATCATGACAGCGTCAGTAGCTTTGATGATGCTTTTTATATTTTCAACAGCTTCTGGTTTCTCAATTTTGGCTACGACTCTGATGTCTTTCCCTTGTGCAGCTATCCTATCTTTGAGATCAATAATATCTTCCGCTCTTCTCACAAAAGAAAGTGCAATCCAGTTCACAGGCTGAGTGAGCACATAATCCAAATCTGCAAGATCTTTTTCTGTAAGGCAAGGAAGAGAAACTTTGGTATCTGGTAAATTGACACCTTTATTAGAACTCAGTTTAGCTCCGAAAAGAACCTTGAGCTTAACTTCATTTACTTTATTAGTCTCTGCAACTTCCAAAACAATTTTGCCGTCATCAACCAAAATTCTTTCACCTACATTTACATCAGCGGCAAATTGATCATAGCTCATGTAAATTTTATCCTTGGTACCAATGCATTTTTCGTTTGAAAAAGTAAGAATATCACCTGGCGCAATATCTATACCTTCATTCTCCATTTTGCCAACTCTCAGTTTTGGTCCTTGTAAATCTGCAAGAATACTGATGTGTGTACCAAACTTTTCATTGATCTCTACAATTCTATCGATGACTTTCTGGTGTTCTTCATGACTGCCATGTGAAAAATTAAGGCGGAATACATCAACGCCAGCTTTGACAAGACTGAGCAAACCATCGTAAGAACTGCATGCAGGACCCACTGTAGCCAGAATTTTTGTCTTTTGATTATTGTTTAAGTTGATTTTGTCAGACACTGTAAATTATAGTTTTAAATGTTTTGTAATTCAATTGTTGGAGGTCAAAAGTGCTCAAAAATAAAGTCAAAACGTTTCTAAACCAAAATAAAAAATTAAAAAATCGATGGTTGAGCGCAAAACTTTGATAATCAAGACAATAATAGATTACTTGAATAATAAATCTGTTAAATTAATACTAAAGGTGCTTGTATATGAATCTCTTTATACCTTTCTTTGCATTTCAAAGTATGAAAATGTACATTTGAGCACCACGATTGATGCCACAAGGTACATCAACATTTAATTAAATTTGAACTTAAAAGATTTTAAGATGTCAGAAATTGCTGAAAAGGTAAAAAAAATTATTATTGACAGACTGGGAGTAGATGAGTCTGAAGTTACGAATGATGCTAGCTTCACCAATGATCTAGGTGCAGATTCTCTAGACACTGTCGAACTTATTATGGAATTCGAAAAGGAGTTTGATACTTCTATTCCTGATGAGGAAGCAGAAAAAATTCAAACTGTTGGACAAGCTATCTCTTACCTAGAGTCACAAAAAGCTTAATCAATACAGCATATTCTGCTCAATAAATGATTAAAAAATCAGGGGTTTGTCATTCATACTCCTGATTTTTTTTTGTCGCGTTATTTGAGCAACTTTTCAAGCTTGTTTTACGTATTAGAATAGGATAGTAAATTTATTATCTCTGGTTTACAATATCATCTATTTTGATCTGGGTCTTATATTTGTTGTCACGCATTAAATCTCATAATTTGAAAAGACACTTTTGCGCTATTTTCATTCCGATGGTATTTTTTTTAATACTGAGTTTGTCTATGCAAGGACAGCAGATCGTACCTCCACAACAAGAAAAAGCTTCCCCAGAAACGAAATACATCGAGGCAAAAAAACTCCAAATGATCGGTCAACTTGACCGAGCCATAGAAGCATTTGAAACTTTGTACAAAGAAGATAGACAAAATGATGTGGTTGCTTTTGATCTGGCTAAAGCATATGATGCCAAAGGTGATGTATTATTGACCAGAAAATACATAGAGTCAGCTCTAAAAAATAAACCCGAGAATATCTGGTATAATGACTTTTATGCATCCTTTTTGCTGAAAGCTGATGAATACCGGACTGCAATCGGTCCATTGGATTTTTTAATCACCTCAAACCCTTTGGAAATCAAATATCATGATATGGCTATTGAAGCCAGTATTGGACTCAAAGACAAAGTATTGGGCCAAAAGTACATTGACCAGCTAAAAAATATATTTGGAACTTCTGAAAGAGTGCTCACTCGTACATTTGAGTATTATGATGTGACAAATGATGAACGTGCGTTGACAACCGCCAATGATTTAATTCTAAAATACCCCAACAATAAAAATTACCTCAAACTAAAAGCAAGGTGGCTCAATCAGCACAATAGAAAAGAAGAAGCGATTGCAGTTTTTAAAGAAGTTTTGAGGGTAGATCCAAATGACACCGATGCCAATTTAGTTGTGTTGGAGACGACAAATAAAACTGACGAAAAGGGTAACGCATACTTGAGATCATTGCTTCCAATCATCAAAAATAGCAATATTGATATTGATAATAAAGTAAAAGAGCTGATTCCTTTCCTCAAAGAAATGGCTTTAAATAATGACACATCGTTGGTTGCAGCTTTATTGGAATTGGGAGAAAAACTCACTCTTACGCATCCAAAGGAAGCAAAAGCACATGCTTTTTATGCTGATGTTTTGTACAACGCAGGTCAAGATCAAAACGCCATCAGCCAATATGAAAAAACTTTATCTTTGGATGATACCAATTTCAAAGTCTGGGAACAATTGTTGGCTCTATGTGCAAGCTTGGACCAAAAAGAAAAGTCACTGAAATATAGCTATGAAGCCTATGACTTATTTCCAAATCAAGCACCTGCTTATTTGTACTATGCTAAGTCTTTGATTTCAGGCAATAAAATTGATGAAGCCATTGGTATTTTGACAGAAGGAGGGCTCGTCGCTGCAGGTAATAAAGTCATTCAATCAAAAATGGAAACCACAAAAGCTGAAGCTTATCTCAAAGTTTCTAAGTTTGATTTAGCGAAATCTGCCGTGGATAAAGCGCTTGCACTGAGTGAAAATAAAAATGCGCTGGCATATGAAGTACTTGGCGATTACTATTCTTTGACCAACAAACCAGAAGATGCGAAAAATGCCTATCTCAAATCTCAAACTCTTGGAAATGTCGGTATCAAGGAAAAACTCTTCATGCGTGGCATACATTAAACCAATTCTGTTTTTTTTACTGATTGTTTTGTTTTACCAATCTTGTAAATCAGTAAAAACTTTTGAAAATAAAGGTACTCCTCCTACGAGGTCTTTGCAGGACGTAATGACTGAACTTCGCAAGAACAATTTGGATTTTACGTGGTATGATGCAAAAATTGATATGGACATAGAAAGTACTGAATTTGGAGGAAGTGGATCAGCAGTCCTGCGAATGAAAAAAGACAGTGCCATTTGGGTGGTTGTAAAAAAACTTGGAATCGAAGGTGGGCGCATGTTGATGCGGGAGGATTCAGCCTTTTTGATCAACAGGTTTGAGCGTTATTTTCAAAGAGAACAAGTCTCAAAGATCAAAAGAAAAATGGGACTTAATTTGACACTTGGTGAGCTCCAAAAGGCGATGGCGGGCAATTTTATTTTACCTCAAGATGCGCAAATCAAATCTTACAGACAAGAAGGAAATTCATGCCTTATTGAAACAAGCATGGATGGCAACAATATAACTTACAACATCAATGCGTTCAATTTACTACCTCAGGGAATTTTGATCAACGACGGGCGCCAAAAATTTGTCGAAATAAAGTATTATGAATACGAAAAAAGGTTTGGATTGATGCTACCGATCCGATTTGATATCCAATTTGAATCTGAAGATGGTTCAGGATCTTTACAATTGCATGTCAAAGAGGTAAATATTGATATTCCAAAAGATCTGAGTTTTTCTATACCTTCGCGATATGATGAAGTCTATTGGTAAAATATTGGTGCTGATGGTTCTTAGTTTTGGCCTTCAGGCACAATCAAAAGAACAATTGGAAAAAGAACGTCTCAAAATTATTAAAGATATTGAGGCAACCAATAAGTTTTTGCAAACAGCCAAAAAAGATAAAGAATCCACTTTGAAGGAAGTGAAAACCTTGGAAGTGCAAGTTGATAATAGAAAGAAGCTTATTACAAATATCAAAACTGAAATTACTTCTTCTGACCAAGTAATCATTGACAATAACCTCAAAATTGATTCATTATTGAGATTGAGGGACAAACTCAAAACGCAATATGCCGACTTGCTTAGATATAATTATAGACAAGAATTGAGCAATAACAAGTGGACTTATCTGTTGTCTGCCCAAAACATCAATACTTTTTTATTGCGTTGGCGTTATCTCAATCAATTTACAGCCTTTCAGATCCAAAAGGGCAAAGAAATTGCTGATCTCAATGACCTCATCCGGGCTAAAAACACGGATATTGAGAAAGTAAAACAAAGTAAAGCGCAACTATTGGCACTTGAAGAAACAACATTCAAACAACTTGAATCTGACAAGAAAAATAAAGACGTAGTTTTAAAAACCTTATCTTCTAAAGAAACGGAACTCAAAAAGCAACTGAAGGCAAAACAGGCTGAACGCGAAAAACTGAATTCTGCTATTGAAAGGATCATTATGGAACAAATGAGGGCCGCAAAGTCAGAAACCACGGCATCAACCGGTAATAAAGAAGAAAAATTTGATACGGAATCTGCAAAATTGGCTGCAGATTTCACAAAAAACAAAGGTAAATTACCTTGGCCAGTGAGTAGTGGCTTCGTTTCAGGAAAGTTTGGTACTCAAGCACACGCTACGTTGAGAGGCGTTACGATTGAAAATAACGGCATTGATATTTCTTCCAATTCCCAACAAACAGTTTCAGCTGTTTTTGGCGGTGAAGTGGTTGGTGCCTCTAAAATTCCTGGTTATAAAAATATGATCATCATCAGACATGGCACATATTATAGTGTTTATTCAAATATGGAAAGTGTCAATGTAGGTCGAGGTGATAAAATCAATGTGGGGCAAAAAATTGGTGTTACTGGTCTGGAAGATGACGGCACTTCAGAATTGCACTTTGAGTTATGGAAAGACAAGGCAAAACAAAACCCCGAATCTTGGTTAAAGCGAAGATAAACCCTAAATCATTTTTGTTTTGAATTCAAACCAAGCGACAATCACTCGATTATTTAAAGAGGAAGCCCACAGACTTGGTTTTTCAGGAATAGCCATTGCAAAGGCAGAATTCATGAATGAGGAAGCCAGAAATCTAGAAACTTGGCTCAATCAAAACTACCATGGAGAAATGGCTTACATGGAAAATCACTTTGATCTCAGAGTAGATCCTACCAAATTGGTTCCTGGTTCAAAAAGTGTAATATGCTTGATGTACAATTATCACACTCCCGTAAAACAGTTGGATCAAGAAGCTCCCAAAATAGCTACTTATGCCTTTGGAAAAGACTACCACAAAGTCGTTCGTAAAAAATTGAAACTGCTGTTTGATTTTCTCAAAAAACAAGTTGGAGCAGTTGAGGGAAGATTATTTGTTGACTCAGCACCTGTTTTAGAGCGCGATTGGGCAAAAAGAAGTGGATTGGGATGGATTGGTAAAAACACCTTGATGATTACCCCGCAGAAAGGTTCCTATTTTTTCCTAGCTGAGATCATCTGTGATTTTGATTTTGAATATGATATGCCGATTCGTGACCACTGTGGGACATGCACCAGGTGTATCGATGCTTGTCCTACGGAAGCGATTTCACATACAGGATATTTGCTCGATGCCTCAAAATGTATTTCATATTTGACGATTGAATTAAAAAATGAAATTCCGGAAGCCTTTAAAGGTAAAATGGGAGGATATATGTATGGGTGTGATATTTGTCAGGAAGTGTGTCCCTGGAATAGATTTAGTAAACCTCACCTAGAAACTGATTTTGAACCATCAGAGGAATTGCTCCGGATGACAAAAAAGGAATGGTATGAATTAGCAGAAGATTCATTTGATCAAATTTTTGCATATTCGGCTGTAAAAAGAACAAAATTCAAGGGCCTCAAAAGAAACTTGGATTTTCTAAAACCCCAAACAGATTAATATTTTTTTGAATACCTTTTCCCATATTTTTTTTAGTTGGCCTTATTTTTATAGATTTGATGTAAAGTAATTTTTAATGGCCAAAAAACTCAAACCAACAACGCCAACCAAGAATACTACTAAGTCAGAACAAAAATCTGCCAACACTTCTCCTGTAAAAAAGGATAATCAAATATTAAAATTGGTTGCTTTCAACGCACTAGGGGGCATAGGTATGATTTTTTTCATCTATACCATTTTTCACCAAGTGCCAGGATACAAATGGATGTATTTTGATATGCTCAAAGGCAATATGAAGGCCATTGCAAAGAATCCTGACATGACCTTAGAAAAAAAACACATGCAAAAACTAGGAGGCGAAATGGAATTATTGGATAAAATTAAAAATGAAACTCCAAAAGATGCAATTATCATCATGCCTACTACCCAAATGCTGACAGATATCAAAGCAACAAGGATTCAGAATTTTGCATTTTCATACTATTTTACTTTTCCTAGAATGCTCGTATATGAAGACAATAGAGAAAAAGATAGTTTATATAAAAAGGCAACCCATATTCTTACTATAGGCCAATGGGGAATCGATAGAACGGATGCCACCTTTGATTCAAATAACCCATTCAGAGTACTTGCTTTAAAAAAATAGCATATGACTGCATTATTAATTGTACTCATTTATATTTCTGGCTTATCCATTGTTCTGCACACTTATAAGCCTTTATCTATCTTAGAAAAGTTTTCTATTCCTCTTTTGCTAGGTTGTTTCATTACTTCTTTGCTCATGTTTTTAATGAGTCTTGTTTATATACCACTTACAATTCTCAACATCGCTTTGACGCTTGTTTTATTCAGCGCCGCAATTATTGGAATGGGTTATAAGAACATAAATTTATTCTACCAAAGCTTGGTCGTTCAAATAAAGCCAACAAAAATAAGAATCGACTTTATATGGCTAGGTTTACTTGCTTTTGGCATGCTTTTGTTTTATCAAATATCTTTGAAAGGTTTGTTCTGGCCAATCACAGAAATGGACGCTGTTGCGGGGTATGATCTGCTTGCCAAAGGCATAGCCGAAGAAAAAATATTGACCAATAGTATTTTTACAAATAAAGAGTTGGTGCTTTCATGTGGGCCTCGTTTATTTTATCCACCCTTTCTTTCATTTATCAATTCATTGGCTTACTCATTGGGATATGAAACTCCCAAATTGATCAATATCGTCTTGGTTGGTAATTTTTTAATATTATTTTATGCTTTGGTAAGGAGATTTTCTGGGCCATTGGCAGCAATGTTGTGTACACTATTGGTATTTATAACACCTGAAATGTTTGCACATGTAGCTTTTAGCTTGACCAATTATCCTTCTGCAATTTTTTCATCTATAGCCATTATATACTTTTACATATTTTTTCAGGAACGTGACCCTGCTTATGCCATTTTGAGTTGTCTGTTTTTATCGGGATCTATGATGATCAGAAGTGACAATGTTGTATTTATAATGGCTGTTACACCAATTATTGCATTGATGATTTACAAAAAAGAAGTCAAAGTAGGGCATGGATTGGCTTACTTGGCATTGCCAGTATTAATCTTTTTTGCGTGGAATCTGTATATCAAATACGTCATCGGCATAGAGCAAAACTCTTTTTTCGTAAAAGAATTCACTTGGGATGGAGAGAAGTTTGATAAGTTATGGAAATATGTATTTGGTCTTATAACAAACAAAAGTTTGTATGGACTAAGTTTTTATGCATTTTTCACCTTTCTCATCATCAATATTTATTTCCTTATCAAAAAAGACATGTGGGCCTTCATCTTCATGTTTATGGTTGCACTGATTCCGTATACCATGATATATTATTTTATCGAGGATGAAGCATACTTATTTGCTGAAGGTGGTGGTTGGCTGGCTTCGGGATATAAGAGAGGATTGTTTTCTTATATACCACTGGCGTGGTTTTATGTTTTTGTAAGTAAAGGACCGTCGCTTTTTTTCAAATTTATCGAAGAAAAGATTTTTGAAAAGAAGGTCAGACTTATAGAGCAAAAAGAATAAGCATTCAGTGGCAAAATCTTATGCCCTCATTTACGAAGCTGAATTCATCTCTATAAAAGTAATTTCTGGCCACATGCCAACCCTTCCTGGAAAACCAAGGAAACCAAATCCTTTATTGACGTATAAATATTGACCAGCTTCCTGATATAATCCAGACCAATGTTTGTATCTATATTTCACAGGGCTCCATTTGAATCCAGGAATGTCGATGCCAAATTGCATGCCATGAGTATGTCCACTGAGTGTCAATGGAAAAGTGCGTTGATGCGGTATGATTTTTTCTGTCCAGTGGGTAGGGTCATGGCTCATTAAAATGGCAAATGTATCATCTTCAATACCCATTGTTGCCTTATCAAGATCTCCATATTTTTGAAAGAAATTCCCTGCACCCCAGTTTTCGACTCCCAGAATGGCAATTTTTTCGCCCTCTTTTTCAAGAGTGACGTTTTCATTTTTGAGCAATTTAAAACCTAAGGCAGGATATTTAGTCATAAAGTCATCCCAATACTGCTGTCTTGTTGCAGGATCTTGTCGCTCAGTTCCATAATAGTCGTGATTTCCTAAAATGGCATATTTACCCAATGATGCTTCAAGGTTGGAAAATACATCTATGTAGGGATTTATTTCATCCTTTTCCATATTTACCAAATCTCCAGTAAATAAAATGAGGTCTGGTTTTAAATCATTGATCATCGCAATACCCTTGGCCACCGACTCTGCACTGTCAAAACTACCTGAGTGTATATCTGAAATTTGTACAATTCTTAGGCCATTAAATGCCTTCGGGAGATTCTGAAATGCCAATGACAATTTATTGACTGTGTACTGATATTTGCCTTTTGTAATTCCATACAACATTCCGAAAAAGGGAATTCCGGCAAATAAAACTGCTCCTTTTGTCAGAAATTCTCTTCTTCCCGGCATCAAAGTAATTGCCGCTTGATCGCCTTTGATGAGATTGGTCATCCAATTTCCAAGTCCAAAAAGCAATCGACCTCCATCTTGCAAAAGCATTAGAACTATAAATACTGTTTTGCTGATGAAAGCTGTAAATGCAATTCCTATATAAAAATTGTCCATAAAGGATCTTTCAATGCCCCCATTTCTGATGATATCGAACGATTTGTACCAAGCAAAAATCAAAAATGCGGTTTGTGCCAAGTAAATGACGGTGAAAATCTTTTTGCTGCGCTGTTCTGAGAATAAAGACTTTAACGTGTAATAAGTATATAGCTCTCCAACAATGACAATCAACATCACTATGAGCATAAAAATGATTCTTCTATCCATTTATTTTTTCTGAGAAAAATTTGATCTGACTAATAACAGCAAAACAACCTTCTTGTTTTGTCAAACATTCTGATGATCGACCAAACATCCGTTGTTATAGATTGAATACGTTTTTTTGAAATAAAAGTATCGTACTGAAGAATTTGTGTAGGATAATAAAACTGTATGATACAATATAAACACGAAAAGCCCTAAATAAAATTTAGAGCTTTGTGTTATGCTTTTTACAACAAATTATTCTGCTGCTTCTGCTGCCTCTGAACTTTTAGCAGGGACAACAACTTGACCTCTATAGTATAAAGCGCCATCTACATCATATGCTCTATGGTAAACATGAGCTTCGCCTGTAGTTTTACAAGTTGCTAATTGAGGAATAGCCAATTTGTGGTGTGTTCTTCTCTTTCTTTTTCTCTGTGCAGATACTCTGCTCTTCGGATGTGCCATCTCCGTAATTTTTATAAATTGTAAAACAAATTATTCCAAGTCAAGTCCTTTCAACGAATTCCAAATATCATTTTTTGTTGCATCATCATTGGTCTTATTGAGTTTGGCAATCATTTCTGGATCGCAGTCATCAATGTCTTCGTGAGTGATAGACATAGGCAACAACAAGCAAATACATTCATAAATGTATGAGGCAAAATTTATGCTGGATGTCTCCTGGTCGATAAATAGTACCTCGTCCTGATCGGGATCTTGTACACCAATTTTTATGTGAAGTTTGGAATCACCCTCAATCGGATGATCAAAACTTTGCAAACATCGGTCACAGGTCACCCTCACATCGCCATCAAAGATAAAATCTGCAACGGCAAGGTCAGAACGCTTGTCCAAACTCATTTCAACTTTTAGCTTCCCACCTTCAACATATGAATTCTCAAACGTATGAAAGAAAGAATCATCAACTTCAAAAGTGATCTGGTGAATACCATTTTTCAACCCCAAATAAGGTACCGAAAAATGATCTAAAACATTCATTTAAAAGAACTTTTTCAAAATGAGGTGCAAAGATACATTAATTCCTCAATTCTGTGTCAAATTAAAGAAAAAATATTCGTTCTATAAAAGCGTGTTCTGTTGATATGGAAACTGCTCTGGATAATCCGTATTATAATGTAGCCCTCTGCTTTCTTTTCTCATCTGGGCACACCTAGTAATCAAATATGCAATGGTGATGAGGTTGCGAAGTTCACAAAGTTGAGGAGATATGGTGGTTGTGTTATAAAGCACTTCCGTCTCGTCGTACAAAAGATATAACCTATCCAGGGCCCGCTTAAGTCGCACATCTGTTCTTACTATGCCCACATAACTACTCATGATTTCTTTCAACTCCTTCACACTCTGAGTAAGTAAAACCATTTCTCTTGGATCAGTGGTACCCTGAGCATCCCAAGCTGGAATATCTTCTCTAAATTGTATACCATCTATCACCTGCTCTATGTCCATACTCATGCGCTTGCCATAAACAAGACCTTCTAGTAAAGAATTGGAGGCAAGACGATTGGCACCATGTAAACCGGAACTCGTACATTCCCCTGCTGCATAAAGATTTTTAATCGAAGTCCTACCCATTTCATCTACCACAATGCCCCCACACGTATAATGGCAAGCAGGTACAACTGGTATAAAATCCACCAAAGGATCAATGCCAATGCTTTTGCATTTTTCATAAATATTGGGAAAATGGTTGAGAAAACCTTCTTTGTCCAAATGAGTGCAGTCAAGATAAACATATTCATCTCCTCGGATTTTCATCTCATTATCAATCGCTCTCGCAACTATGTCCCTCGGAGCTAATGATTTTCTATCATCATATTTATGCATGAACTCTTTACCATCGGCAGTCTTTAGAATTGCGCCAAATCCTCTCACTGCCTCTGAAATCAAAAAGGAAGGATTTTCTCCAGCTGGATTGTATAAAGAAGTCGGATGAAATTGGATAAACTCCATATTGGCGACCCTTCCTTTAGCCCTGTACATCATGGCGATGCCGTCTCCACTTGCAATCACTGGATTTGTGGTACTTTTGTAAACTTGTCCTGCTCCGCCTGTTGCAAGGATGGTCGTTCTAGCTACAAAAGTTTCAATTTTATTGGTTTCTTTATTGAGAGCGTAAGCACCATAACATTCAATATCAGGAGATAACCTAGTGGTAAGTCTACCCAAATGGTGCTGAGTGATAAAGTTTATTGCAAAAAAATGTTCGAGAATCGTGATGTTATCGTATAGTTTGGCTTTGTCATTGAGCGTTCTTTGTATTTCCCATCCGGTAATGTCCTTAAAGTGTAAAATGCGATTTTCTGAATGGCCGCCTTCTCTACCCAAATCGTAGTTACCATCCACCTTTTTATCAAATCTTGCTCCCCACTCTATGATTTCAAATATTCTTTTAGGGCCTTCTTCCACAACCATTCTTACCACACTTTCATCACAAAGGCCATCACCTGCATCTAATGTATCTGCTATGTGTTTTTCAAAGTCATCAACATTTTCGTCCCAAACTGCAGCAACTCCTCCTTGGGCGTACCTTGTATTACTCTCTCCTGTATTTGTCTTTGTCAAAACAGTAATGGAAAGATCTTTTCTTTTTTCAGCCATCCAAATGGCGAATGAGAGCCCAGCTACACCACCACCAATGACCAATATATCGGTTTTATTCAAAATGAAATCTTTTTACAAATCTACAAAATCTTTTATTGTACGCATCTCCACTTTTCAGTACGGGGAATGAACGGAAATATTTTTTCCGATAAAAAAATGTAAAAAACATCAACATACCGATCGGTATTTTATACATTTGCTCAAAATATAAACATAGTTGACACTCACCAGTTCATACATTTTAGAAAAAGTAGCCCCGATATTTAATAAAAAAGGCTATGTCGCTACCAGCTTGTCGGACATCACGGAGGCAACTGGATTGACAAAAGGCGCCATCTATTTCAATTTTAAAAACAAGGAAGATTTAGCAGTGCAGGCCTTTAAGAAAAATATCGAAAGCATGATGCCCATAACCACTGAAATTAAATCTTACGACAATGCCATTGACAAATTGAAAATCATTGGTACCATCTATGGTGAATATTTTCTCAATGTTCAATCAAAAGGCGGTTGCCCAATCCTCAATGTAGGTATTGATGCAAAATATAACAATCCTGAACTTTATCAATTAGCCAAATCTATTTTGAATGACTTGATTAGTGGTTTGGAAAGAATAGTCGAAAAAGGTAAAAGTAAAGGTCAGGTAAAAGTTGAGGTTGACTCCAGGGTTTTTGCTCAATCTATGTATGCCCTCATCGAAGGTGGAATTTTTGTTTCAATGGTCAATGAAGACAAAACCTATTTGGACAATGCGCTCAAAAGTTTGAATATTTTGATAGACAACATTAAGCTATAAAATTTTTTAACCATTAAAATACCGATCGGTATCATTATGTCAAATAAAGAAAAACATCCCAAGTCATTTCACAAGATCAGATTTCAAGACTGTGATCCATACAATCACCTCAATAATGCGAGGTATGCAGACTATTTTATCAATGCACGTGAAGACCACTTGGAAGATTTCTACCAAATGAAATTGAGTGATCATGTCGCAAAAACTGGAAAGGGTTGGTTTACAATCTCGAGTCACAATGCTTTTTATAAACCAGCTTTGGTTCAGGAAGTCGTTTGTATTGAATCACAATTGATTGAGTTTGATGAGCGTTTGCTTGGTGTAGAAATGAAGATGTGGGACCAAGAGCAAAGCCACGTAAAAGCACTTTTTTGGATAAAATTTATGTATTACGATCTTATTGGTAAAAGGGTCACTGCTCATGAAGATTTTTTGATGGACTTATTTGAAGGAGTTATATCACCGATATCAGAAAATGTTTTTGAAGCAAGAAGCAATGCAATCTTACAAATGAACAAATCAAAAAAATAAGTTTATGGATTTCCAAGTATATAAAAATTTGCTTGCAGAAAATACCAATAAGTTGATTCTGCTCACCTCAAATACCAGTGGTTTTGAGAAAAATCAAAATGTAGATGAAGGCTGGAATGTGACGCAAATTTTGGAGCACTGCCTCATCCTTGAGGGAATGGTGCATAAAATTTTGCTTAAAGCAAACGGTAAATTTTCAGAAACACCTGAAATATTTGGTCTTGAAAAACAGAGGAAGTATGCCGCTACCGCACCTTTGAAAAAGGTAAAGTCACCAGAATTTGCCTTACCTGATGGAAGTCATGGAACAAAAGAAGAGATTCTTCAGAAAATCAAATTCAATAGAGAAAATCTTGTATCAGCAATTGAAAGAGGTGATATCCTCATTGATTTGAGAACAGCTCTCCACCCATTTTTTGGAGAAATTACCATGAGTGATTGGTTACATTTATTGATCTCCCACACAGAAAGGCATATCATCCAACTGGAGGAAATATTATCTGAATACAAATAAAGTAAAGGGTCAAAAACGGTCTATATTTTTGACAGAAACTTGCAAATTTTAGAAATCATTGCAGGACCTTCATATATAAACCCAGAATAAACTTGTACCAAGTCAGCACCCAAATCTAGTTTGTCTTTGGCATCTTGCCCATCGAAGATTCCTCCTACTCCAATAACAAAAATCTCTGGAGCATTTATTTTGATCATATTCAGAATGTGGTCGGATGGTTGCCTTACAGGCTTGCCACTCAATCCCCCCATTCCTATTTCAGAAACTTTGTTACTTGGCGTTTTTAGATCATTTCTACCAATAGTGGTATTGGTTGCAATTAGTCCATGAATATTGGTAGTTCTTACAATGTCGATGATATCCATGACTTGTTCTTGGCCCAAATCTGGTGCTATTTTCAGTAAGATTGGCTTTTGCACAGACTTTTCAAAATTGGCCTTTACCAAAGCTGTTAAAATTTCAGTAAGTGGCCCTTTTTCTTGTAGTTCTCGCAAACCAGGAGTATTTGGTGAGCTCACATTCACCACAAAATAATCTACATAATCATGCAATTTGTGAAAACAAATGAGGTAGTCATCAATGGCTTTTTCATTTGGAGTTACTTTATTTTTTCCAATATTACCCCCAATGATGATCGCACGATTTTTTAAAAGTTTGAGTCTTTCTACCAAGGCATCTACACCTTCATTGTTGAAGCCCATTCTGTTAATGACTGCTTTATCTATAGGTAACCTAAACAATCTGGGTTTTTCATTTCCAGCTTGAGGAAGTGGCGTAACGGTTCCCACTTCGATAAACCCAAAACCTAGCGCGTCCAAAGCTTCTATATATTTACCATCCTTATCAAAACCAGCTGCAAGTCCAACCGGATTTCGAAAGTTTAATCCAAGTTTATGAACTTCAATACCTTTTGGAATAGTAAATATCCACTCCATCAATGGTTTCATTCCCGGTATGCCAATCATAAACTTGAGTGACTTCAGGGCAATATGATGGGTTTTTTCAGGGTCAATGCTGAAAAATATGGGTCTGATCAAAAGCTTATAAATCATATTATTGTTCTAATAATTTGATTTTGGATATGATGTGTCCGCCGATTTGCCTTCCTTCAGGAACACCGTACTCAATTGCAGGCATGTAATGAATTCCACCATATAATCTCGAAATTGCTGCCTCTTCCGCAGCTTTATTGAAAGATGAAAAGTTTCTCACAGGCAAGCCAAACTCCAACTCAGTAGAATCTGAGAATGCAAAATTATCACCAAAAACATTTGTCAATAAAGTTGATGCCGCTCCGGAAACAACACTGTGTCCACTCGTATGCTCTGGAAAAGGTGGTGTTTGAAGTAAAGGTGTCCAGTTTTCGTCAATATGCTCATTGATATAAGTTTCTGGTCTTACCAAATTGGAGCGATATTTCTCATCCCAGCAAGAAATAAAGCCATCAAATAAACCCAGAGACGTCATCAAATAGGCATATGTTGTTTTTACAAAATCTGCTTTGTCTTTACGTGCAGCTATTCCAGCGATTTCCATCCAGTGACCACCAGGAGTTATCTTTTTGGTGGCGTGCATTACGTGCCCTATGACATTCATTTTGTATGGATTGCAGTCCCAAAATCTGGCTATTTCGTCTTGTTCTGGAGATAATTTTTTGCCGACTTCATAGACTTCATATGCTTCTTTATAAAATTTACTATCCTTTGCTGTACTAAATGTAGTAGGCCCAATTGGCTTAAATTGTTGTGCAGAATCCATCACCAATGGTCTGATTTTTGACCAACTAGGCTCAATGCCATCCATATAGGCTGGGGCAGTTGGTCTCCACCTGTTTTTATCTTCAGTGACCGTAAATTTGGGATCAGACCTAGTCTGGGCATAACTATCCCCATCCGCCCATTTTTTGATGACCTCACTCATTTCGGTTCCAAATGCAATTGACCTTTGTTTCACATCATCAGGCATTTGAACATCATCAAATTTTTTCATCATTTCATCATAGAATATGGTGATGCTGTCTTCAGAAAAAATAAATTTTTTGGCGGTCAAATTAAAAGCAACTATAGATGCTAGCGGGTAACAATAAATTTCATTTTCGATTGGCTTTGGTAATTCTGGTATGTGTGCAATCTGTCCCTCCAAACTTTTGTATTTTGGATCCATATATCTTGCAACTTCATAACCCGCAATACATGGATATACATAATTCCTACTAGCCACAGGTGGTGAAAAGATATCATGCACAAGTATGTCTGTAAGATTTTTTACAGAAGCTTGATAATAAGCAGATTGAGCAGCTTCTTCCTGAAAATTTGGGTTGGTTTTCTTGCATCCTGAAATAAAAAGAATTACAAAAAATACAATACCTATTTGCTTTAACATTTTAAACTTTGCTTTTATTTTGGCTTCAAAAATAATCAATTAACATCAAGAACAGGGCAAATCCATAGTGATTTAACGCATCATGGATGTAGTTGTTATTTATTATTGCCTTCAGCGGGACCAAAAAACACCAAAACGATCATATCTTCTTCGACATCAATAAAACGGTGTTCTACGGTAGCTGCAACAAACAAAAAATCACCTGATTTTACCTCAAGTACAGCTGAACCATGAATGAATTTGGATTTCCCTTGTATTATATAATAAACTTCATCCTCAGCATGCGGTGTTTGAATATCAGTTTGCCCAACTGCAATTTTATAGATGCCTGTACTTAGGTCTTTAGTCCTAATAAATTCGTGATATTTTCTAGGAACTTGACCTATTTCTTGAATAATCTCGCTTAGATTAACATGTTGTTTCATTTATGTTTCAAATTTTTACTTCAAAAAAAGGCTTGCAACTGGAAAGTAGCAAGCCTAATTAAACTCTTTTTATATTGGTCGGATGATACTTATCCGTTCATAGATTGTAAAAACTCATCGTTGGTCTTTGTACCCAACATGTATTTTCTTAAGAATTCCATTGCTTCATCTGGCTTCATATCTGCAAGGTAATTCCTGAGGATAAACATTCTTTGAAGTGTTTCCTTATCAAGCAACAATTCTTCTCTTCTGGTACTTGATCTTGGAAGGTCAATAGCCGGATATAAACGTTTGTTTGCCAATGTTCTATCCAATTGTAATTCCATGTTACCAGTACCTTTGAATTCTTCAAAGATAACTTCATCCATTTTAGAACCCGTATCTGTTAAAGCAGTTGCTAGAATAGTGAGTGATCCTCCATCTTCTATATTTCTTGCGGCACCAAAGAATTTTTTAGGCTTGTGCAATGCATTGGCTTCAACACCACCTGATAAAACTCTACCACTGGTTGGTGCGACTGTGTTGTAAGCACGAGCTAGTCTAGTGATACTGTCCAATAAGACAACAACATCATGCCCACTTTCTACCATTCTTTTGGCTTTTTCGAGTACAATGCCCGCAACACGAACGTGATTTTCAGCTGGTTCGTCAAAAGTAGAAGCAATCACTTCTGCTCTTACACTTCTACGCATATCTGTTACTTCCTCTGGACGCTCATCGATCAACAATACCAATAAGTAACATTCAGGGTGGTTTTTGGAAATTGCGTTTGCAATGTCCTTCAACAAAAATGTTTTACCTGTTTTTGGTTGAGCAACGATCAATCCTCTTTGACCTTTTCCAATAGGTGAGAACAAGTCAATCATTCTGTTTCCATAATCTTTGCCATCTGGAGCAGAAATCAAATTGAGTTTTTCTGTAGGAAATAAAGGGGTGAGGTAATCAAAAGGCACTCTTTCTTTCACAGCACCTGGATCTAAACCATTGATTCTGGAAACCTTAAGAAGTGCAAAATATTTTTCACCTTCTTTCGGAGGTCTGATTGCACCTTTGACCGTGTCACCCGTTTTCAATCCAAATAATTTGATTTGAGAAGGACTCACGTATATATCATCTGGTGAAGAAAGATAATTATAATCTGCGGACCTTAGGAAGCCATATCCATCTTGCATCATTTCAAGAATGCCTTCACCTTCTATTGCGCCATCTAACTCAATATTGAATTTTGGTTCCTCCTTTTCGTAAGGTCTATCTTGTTGATTGGAGTGATGTTGGTTTCTTCTTTCATTCCTCCTAAATTCTTCCACAAACGGCTTTCTTTCAGGGGCGTCAGTTCCAGCGCTATTTTCAATCGCTAGTGGAATGATTTTTTCAGCAATGTCTTGGCCGTCAAAATCTAGCTCTTCTTCTTCCAAAAATTTTTGTAACCTAGCCTTTGGACTATCGATTTTTTCCAATTCAGGACTTTCTGCTTTTGGTTGTCTGCGATCATCTCTGCGGTCTTCTCTCCTAGGATCTCTTCTTTCAAATCTTTTGTCCTCTCTCCTTTCTTCCCTCTTTGGGCTTGGGGCCTCTACAGCTTTTGTTTCCTGAACCTTTGGCTCAGCTGGTTTTGGCTCTGGAGCTTTAGGTGCAATAACTTCAGCTGGAGTTTCAGGTGCAGGTTTTTGATTTAATTTTTCAGGATTTGAAGTTCCAACTGGTTTGCCTTTGGGGGCAGGAACTCTTTTACGAGCTCTTTCTTGTTGGGCAGTATCTGCCTTTTTATTTTCTTGTTTAGGGCTTGATTCTTCCTTCTTTTGCGATAAAGCTTGTTGATCGAGTATTTTATAGATTAGATCTTGTTTTGCTAATTTTTTGTACGATTCCAAGCCTAATTTCTCTGCAATATCACGCAAATCAGGAACCAGCATTTCGTTTAGCTGAATAATGTCATACATATGTTGATAATAATTTTACTGTGGAAAACAGTCTGTGTAAGTTAAAAATGATTGAAATTTAGAGGAATCAAGATTTAAGATGTGATATCTCTATCTGGACTTAGTGCCGCAAATTTAAATGAAATTTTTGAAATTCAAAACAGTATTTTTGTGCAAGCGCTTAAAAAATCATTATTTCGCGCTTTAAATTGGTTAAACAAAGATTAAATGTTAGAAATTAGCACCATTCGATTTGAAAAAGAAAGAGTCCTTGAGGGTCTTAATAAGCGTTTCCTTCCTGAAGCGCAAATAGGATTGATAGAGACCATTTTATTGCTTGATGACGAAAGAAAAAAGTCCCAAACAGAAGGTGATATTGTTCTTTCAGAAATCAATAAATTATCAAAAGAAATAGGAGATTTATTCAAATCTGGTAAACAATCGAAAGCGAATGAGCTCAAAGATCAGGTTGCTGTACTGAAGGATAAGTCCAAAATCCTGGAGGAAAATAACAAACGCATTCAACAAGAGTTGGGTGATTTAATCATACAATTGCCAAATGTTCCGCACGTATCTGTCCCGGTTGGTAAACACGCAGAGGATAATGAAGTTTATAAGGAATGGTCTGGCGATTTGGATATTTTGCCTAGCGATGCCCTGCCTCATTGGGAAATCGCCGAAAAATATGGTGTTTTCAGTCTGACTGATGGTGTAAAACTTACTGGGGCTGGCTTTCCAGTTTTCAAAGGTAAGGGAGCTAGGTTGCAAAGAGCACTGATCTCTTATTTTTTGGACGAAGCTTCAAAAGCGGGCTATACAGAAATTGTACCGCCATTGGTTGTCAATCATGACAGCGCCAGAGCTACTGGTCAATTGCCTGACAAGGAAGCCCAAATGTATTATATAGAAAGAGATGACCTTTATTTGATTCCAACGGCAGAAGTGCCGATCACCAATTTATACAGAGACATGATTGTTTCTGCCGAAGAATTGCCCATCAAATTGACAGGATACACACCTTGTTTTAGGAGAGAAGCTGGCTCTTATGGTGCAGATGTAAAGGGACTCAACAGAGTACATCAATTTGATAAAATAGAAATTGTGCAGATCCAACATCCAGACAAATCTTATGATTCTTTGATGGAAATGCTCAATCATGTATCTCATTTACTCGACAGCCTTGGCTTGCCATACAGAATATTGAGACTTTGCGGAGGTGACATGGGTTTCGCTTCTGCCTTGACTTATGATTTTGAAGTTTATTCTATGGCACAGAAAAGATGGTTGGAAGTAAGCAGCGTATCCAATTTTGAAACCTTCCAGTCAAATCGAATGATGCTGAGGTATAAAGACACAAACGGCAAAAACAAATTGGCCCACACACTCAACGGTAGCGCACTAGCGTTAGCTAGAATTGTGGCGGCGATTTTAGAGAACTTTCAAACCAAAGATGGTGTTATTGTACCTGAAGTTTTGAGGAAATATACAGGCTTCGATATTATTAACTAAACATTAAATAACAAAAGCCCTTCAATTGGGGTTACAAAAGTAAAATAAAGAGAAATGATATTGTATTGAGTTATTTTAGGAGTTTTCACACTGATAGGCTTTTTGGTAAGCAATCGTTTGAAAAGTAAATTTGAAAATTATAGCCATATTGGGATAAGATCCAACTTGTCAGGTGCAGAAGTAGCAGTGAAAATGTTGCGTCACTATGGCATCAACGATGTTAGGGTAGAAATGGGCGAAGGAATGCTCACAGATCACTACAATCCTACAAACAAAACGATTGCACTTTCACCAGCGGTTTATAGTGGTAGGAGCATCGCTTCTGCTGCAGTAGCTGCTCACGAATGCGGACACGCAGTCCAGCACGCTCAATCATACAGCATGCTTGCTTTAAGGTCCAATTTGGTTCCTGTTATGCAATTCAGTAGCAAGGTGCAACAGTTCATGTTTATGGGTATGATGTTTGGTGTTGGTATGGGTATTGGCGGTAATTTATTGATGATGGTTCTTGTCATCACATTTGGTGTGACAGCGTTATTTAGCTTGGTTACATTGCCAGTGGAATTTGATGCATCAAAACGAGCATTGGTTTGGTTGGACGAATCAAATGTAGCTGCTGGTCAGGAATATGAAGGTGCAAAAGATGCGCTATGGTGGGCGGCAATGACTTATGTTGCACAAGCTTTAGGCGCCTTAGTCATGTTTTTATATTTCTTACTTTCCTTTTTGGGTAACAGAGATTAATCTACATTTGTGGCTTTTATTCGTTTAATGGTTAAATCATAAATTTTTTATTTTATGTCTGAAGATCTAGATAGCGTACTCATAATCGGGTATGAATTGATGCACAAATCGCTAGAGCATCTCAATGAAGAGCTATCAAAAGTGCGCGCCGGTAAGGCTTCTCCTGCAATGCTTGGCAGTGTTTTTGTCGATTATTATGGAGCAAATACGCCTTTGTCACAAGTTGCGAATATCACCAATACGGATGCAAGAACTTTGTCTATTCAGCCGTGGGAAAAGAAAATGATTGCTCCAATAGAGCGAGCAATTTTTGAAGCAAATCTTGGTTTTACTCCAATGAACAATGGTGAAGTAATCATGATTACGGTGCCACCTCTCACAGAAGAACGTAGACAATTATTGGTAAAACAAACCAAAGGTTTAGGCGAAGATGCTAAAGTGGCCATCAGAACTACCAGACAAAAGCTGATGGATACGATTAAAAAGGAGGTAAAAGACGGACTTGCTGAGGACTTGGGCAAAAGAAAAGAAGCCGAAGTACAAAAGCACGTTGATGAAGCAGTTGATATGGTTGGAAAATACCTGGAAGCAAAGGAAAAAGACATCATGAAGGTATAGGTCAGCATTGACTTTTACTTTTTCATATTAATTAACAAAGCATATTTTAAATAATAAATCATGAGAATTTTAGTAGTGGCCTTTTTGGCTCTTACCTTATTTGCTTCTTGTAGTAAAGATGAAGCTCAAGAAATCGCGGACTATATCAGTGAAAAAAGCCTTACAGGTTTTACAGCAACCCCTGAAGGTGTTTATATAAAAATTGATAATCCAGGTAGTGATAAAAGACCAAATTTGGGTTCTTTACTTACAGTTCATTATCGTGGAAAGTTAACAGATGGCACTCAATTTGATTCTTCTTATGATCGTGGAGAGGCCGCAACATTCCCATTGACAGGCACTATTCAAGGCTGGCAAATAGGTATTCCAAAATTTGGAATTGGCGGTAAAGGAACATTGATCATTCCACCTTCTCTAGGTTATGGAAAGGAAGGTAATAGTGGAATACCAGGGAATTCTATCCTTATATTTGACATCGAACTCATCAATTTTCAATAAAAAATGATGAAAGTCATTTCTGCATATTTCAGATTGCTGGTGTTAATAGGATTTGTTTTCATCATTGGATGTAAAACGGCTCAGACGGATAATACAAGTAAAGCTGGCGAAAGTGTAACAACTCGTTCTAATAAAGATTTCGAACCAGTGGCTTATACAAAAAAACTAAATGTTGCAGAGACAGACAATCAAGCCCCAGTGATGCCCAAAGGGTGTTTCTCTCAACAAGTCTTTTTAGACAATCAAAAGGATTGTGAAAAATCTACGCAATTGGTTTGTGGATGTAATAGTGTGACCTATCAAAACGAGTGTGAAGCAAAAAAAGCTGGACTCACCAGTTGGAAAAAGGGAAAATGCGCAGTTGAGGCAACAGGTATTTGATTTATTTTTATAAAGAAATTTTGAAATTGCAGAAATAATCTTACTTTTGCAGTCCAATTTTAAGGAGCCGGTTGGCTTGCGCTTGGAATTTCATAAGATATATATAATTAAGACATGAAAAGGACGTTTCAACCTTCAAGAAGAAAGAGAGTAAATAAGCACGGTTTCAGAACCAGAATGGCTTCTAAAAACGGCAGAAGGGTATTGGCAGCTAGAAGAGCAAGAGGCAGATACAAATTAACAGTATCCGACGAGAACAAGAGGAAATAAGTTTCTTTTTTGTTCTGATATACAATATAAATCTGGATGTGGGCTAGCTTGCATCCAGATTTTTTATTTATTACCCTAGCCTTTTTTATTAGAATGGCTCTTTGGTGATTATACTAGATATTCCCTATTTTTGACTATCAACATAAAACAACTTGGTCAAAGCAAATAAATTACCAAATACAGAAAGAGTCAAGTCTCCTCAACGCGTTTCTGAAATTTACTACAAAGGTGTTGCTGGTTTTGTATACCCCTTTAAATATCATTTTATCTCGCAACTTACGGAAAAGGCTGACCAATCTCTGCTCAAAATTTGCATTGCTGTTTCAAAGAAAAAATTTAAACACGCAGTAGATAGAAATAGGGTAAAAAGATTGACAAAAGAAGCATATAGGTTAAATAAGATGGGTTTTTATGACAATCCTGCCAATCTCAATAAGCAAGTAGAACTTTACTTGGTTTATATAGGAAAAGACTTACCCGAATATGAGGTGGTTGAGAAGGGCATCAAATCTATCATACAAAAGATTAGCTAAATTCGCTCAAACAAAGAATTTGTATAGATTGGTCATAGGCATGATTTAATAACTCTGACCGTAGCTTTAGCTTACATAAATCCTAGTTTTGCAAAACTATTTTCAACGATCATAGTTTTTGAATTGGATTTACTAATATTGAGGAATAATAAGTTACAATAATCAAATTTTCTAGATTATAAATTTTGGATGGCAGAATCATATAAAGAACAAGAAATAAACTCAGAGCAAAGGAAAGAGGACCATATAGCGCTTGCATTCAATGCACAAGTGCAAGGAAACCAAGTAGATGACCACTTTTACTACGAACCAGCCCTTGCAGGTCATCCAAAAGACGCTAAATTTCTCGCCACCCAATTTATGGGCTTTGATTTTGATTTACCCATTTGGGTATCAAGTATGACAGGTGGTACCGAAAGAGCCAAACACATCAACAAAAACTTAGCTCGACTTTGTGGGGAGTACAACATAGGAATGGGACTGGGTTCATGCAGAATGTTGCTAAATTCAGATTTATATTTTGAAGATTTCAATGTGAGACCTTTTATGCCTGGTAGGCCTCTTTTTGCCAACCTTGGTATCGCCCAAATCGAACAATTAGTAGAAAGTCAGAGTTTGACATTAATTGAAAAGATGGTTGCAAAACTCAAAGCTGACGGACTGATTGTACACATCAATCCCATGCAAGAGTGGCTACAACCAGAGGGCGACATTTACACACACAGTCCACTGGATTTAATTAAAATTTTGTTGGAAAAATGCCCATTTCCAATCATAGTAAAAGAAGTTGGTCAAGGATTTGGGCCAGAAAGTTTGAAATCGCTTCTGGAACTTCCACTTGCAGCCATTGATTTTGGATCTAGTGGTGGAACAAATTTTGCACTTTTGGAATTACTCCGAGCAGAGAAAAACGCGCAAGAAAACTTAGCCCCACTTGCTTACATAGGTCACACTGCACATGAAATGGTAGACATGGTCAATGTTTTGGCAGACAGGCCACAAAATCAATGTAAACACATCATCATATCAGGCGGCATCAAGAACTTTTTAGATGGGTACTACCTTACATCTAAGTGTAAAATGACCTCCATTTATGCCCAAGCATCTTCATTTTTGAAACCAGCATTGGGAACATATGAAGAACTAGAAGCCCACATGCAAATACAAATAAAGGGATTATCCATTTCCAAACAATTTCTACGCATAAAGTCATAATCGTATGCCACAAAGTTCTGTTATAGAAGGTTTTTCAAAGTTTTCAAAAGAAGATAAAGTTCGATGGATAGCCGACCAGTATTTTAATTCCAGCATTGATAAAGTGGATGAGATCAAACAGTATTGGCTGGCAGATGACGAACAACAAATCATCATGGACGGCTTTAGTGAGAACGTCATAGGAAACCACATTTTACCTTTCAGCGTAGCACCAAATTTTTTGATCGATGGAGTGCTTCATACACTTCCAATGGTTATTGAAGAAAGTTCTGTTGTGGCAGCGGCTTCATCTGCAGCTAAATTTTGGCTGACCCGAGGAGGCTTTAATACTACAATCATCTCTACCACGAAGCTTGGCCATGTTCACTTCACTTGGTCTGGTAACCTTGCGCTATTGCAAGAAAATCAGTCTTTGATCTTTGCTCATTTGATGGAAGAGGTGGCGCCACTAGTAGTAAATATGCAAAAAAGAGGTGGGGGAATAAAGGATATTTTATTCAAAGATTTGAGTAAAAAAGTCGATACTGTTTTTCAGATAGAGGTGAGTTTTGAGACTTGTGATTCTATGGGTGCAAACTTCATCAACACTGTTTTGGAGGCTTTTGCAGCAGCATTTACCAATTTTGTCAATTCTACAGATCTTTTTCCTGTAGATCATCGGGATGTCGAAGTGGTCATGTCTATTCTTTCAAATTATACACCAGAGTGTTTGGTTCACGTGGAAACTGCTTGTCCAGTAGATCAATTAGGAGGCCCAATTAATGATACAGATGCAATAACGTTGGCTCACAAATTCAAAAAAGCTGTAGATATTGCACGAGCAGATACCTATCGAGCGGTAACCCACAACAAAGGTATTTTCAATGGCATTGATGCTTTGATTCTTGCTACTGGTAATGACTTTCGTGCAGTAGAAGCCTGTGGTCATGCATATGCTGCTAGGTCTGGACAATACATCAGTTTATCTTCCTGCGCTATCGAATCTGGGATATTTCAATTCAGCATGGACATACCACTTGCCTTAGGCACAGTAGGTGGACTCACCTCTTTACACCCAATGGCTAAAATTGCCTTGGAAATATTGGGTAAGCCCTCAGCTTGTGACCTGATGAGATACACCGCTGCACTTGGCTTAGCACAAAACTTTGCTGCTGTTAAAAGCCTTGTGACTACGGGCATCCAAAAAGGCCACATGCGTATGCATCTGCAAAATATCATCAATCACTTGGGACTCAGCAAAACAGAGGCCGAGATGGTAAATATTCATTTCTGCGACAAAGCAATCAGTCACAGTGCAATAAGAACCTTTGTAGAGGAAATAAGAAATAAATAAGTGATCTCAAGTTATTCCGTTGAGATCACCTTAAATTATTTTTTAGGTACACCGCACGTATTGATGCCAAAAATGGAATACAAAGGGCAAAAGCTAATTAGACTAGTAAGTAAAAATACAAAACCTACTATAACTAAAACGAGGCCCAAAGTTCCAGAAATTACACCTGTATAATACAAGTAACCCAATATGATGGCGATAATCGTTCTTACTGATTTATCAATTGTACCCATGTTTTTTTTCATTTCGCTTAGCTTTAAAGTTGAATAATTCAATAAAGATAATCCAAGAAAAGAAGTTCTTGTGTGACATAAGTTACTGATAATGATGAGGGTTGTCAATCTACGCAACAGTTTTGCTTTGGTAAAATCTTAAAGCAATGCACACATTAAATAATCTGGAAAGAATTAGCAATCCAATAAAAATAAATTATTACCTTTGCGGCCACAATTAGGAAAACCTCCTTTTGGCGTGGTAGCTCAGCCGGTTAGAGCGTGCGATTCATAATCGCAAGGTCGGGAGTTCAAGCCTCCCCCACGCTACAAAAAACAACCGTTGTCATCTTTTTGTCAACGGTTTTTTTGTGCCCCTTCATAATTTCAACAAGTGGATATTTTCTGGCAATTCAATACTATTGTTGTACAAAAGGAAAAATCCACCACCACCAGCTCCGCAAAGCTTCAAATAATAAGCATCAGTTTCCAATCCTCTTTGCCACAGCTCTTGTATTTGATGAGGAATCATTTTTGAAAATATTGTCAATTGAATTTCAGAAATGGCCTTCCAAATTCCTGATTGAAGCTGGCCTTTTGTTTCTCCTTGAGTCAGGATCTCGATCAACGCTCCATTATGTGCAGCCAAGTTGGTAATTTCTGAAGTGTGATGAGGATATAGCTCTTCCCTATAATGTTTAATAAATGAGGTACTTGACCTGGATATACCAGAGTCCAATAAATACCAATTTTTTAAGGACTCTTGTTGAATATTTACAGAAATAACGTTTTCTGGAGTCAGCAAAATTCCTTGGTTTACCAAAATTACCAGAGGATCAATACCGGAGGATTGGCCGTGAAAAAATGACTCCATCCGAGCCAATATCAATTTGAGGTCGTTCAGGTTTTGAAAGGATGACGTGTGATAGGCGTCAAACAAGGAGGCAACCAATGCACCGCTACTGCCCAATCCATAACCCATGGGTATATTGGCTCTAAAGACCAAGCCGCAAGACAAGTCTTTTTGTAGGTCGGTAAAATTCAAAGGAATTTCTTTTTCCATGAGAAAGTCAACCAAATGAGACCAGTTAAATTCAGGTTGATACCCTTGACCAAATTGCAAACCACCACCAAAAGTAGCATAAGGCATTGCAAGTGAAGACCACCCGTTCAAGACCAAATATTCACCAACAAGCAAAACTTTACATCCAAAGCGCTTGTATTTTCCTGCTATTTCGTCATTAGGTGCCAAATACTCAAAAATAGTTTTTAAATTCGCCGCAAATTAAACATTAATTAAAGGATGACATCGTCAAATAAAGAATTAAAGAAATACTGGATGTATTTTATTGTGTCTGTAATCGGAACCATCGCTTTTTTGATATTCAAACCAGAATGGTTTTGGGTAATGCTTCCATTTACATTTACATCATTTGTGCTTGCCAAAGATTGGATGTAAGACTGCTTAATAGTCAACCTTAAAAAATAACAAGTGTCTAAATCCTCAGCGGAATCACAACAGGTTTTTGAAAAGGAGTTTTTCCCTCACATGGATGCGCTCAAAACTTTTGCGTACCACCTTACCTATAATGATGCTGAAGCTGAAGACTTAGTGCAAGAAACTTACCTCAAAGCTCATAAATTCATAGATCGGTACGTGGCGGGAACTAATGCGAAGGCATGGTTGTTTAAGATTTTGAAAAACGCCTACATAAACGAATATCGCAAGAAATCGAAAGCTCCGAAAAAGGTTGACTTTGAAGATGTGATTTCTTGGCAGGACAGCGAAGATCCCAAAAAACAGGGTTTCGCCGACCTCAGACAAGATTTGTTTAGGGATCGAATGGGAGATGAGGTGACCATTTCACTCAACTTATTGCCCATCGATTTTAGGACTGTTATTTTACTTTGCGATATCGAAGGCTTTACTTATGAAGAAATATCCAAGATCATCGATGTGCCCATTGGTACTGTAAGATCTAGGTTATTTAGGGCTAGAAATATACTTAAAGAATTATTGAAATCATATGCCGAAAAGTTGGGGTATAAAGATTACAGAGGTTTGAAGGGTAAATTTGATGAAAGCAATAATGAAGAAGAGTAGTTTGTATTTTTATTTAATTAGTTCACGTAAACAAAGATTCTAGAATGAGTAATTCTGAAAATTTTGCACAAATCAAGAAAAAAATTCACCTGTTTTTTGACAACGCTTTGGACAATTCAGAAACGGAAAATCTACTTGACAAGGTAGACAATGACCCTAAATATTCTTCTATTTACAGAAAAGAAAAGGATTTTAGAGATTTTGTAAAATCCAATATTTCTAGACCAACTGTATCTAATGATTTGATACAAAATATCAAAAATTCTATCACTCAAAAGTAGTATTGAAGTACATCATCTACATATTATTGTGCGCTTTTATCGGTCAATTCGTATTGCCTTCAAATACTCATAAGTCCCACAATAAAGATCAAAAAATTTGCACACATCATGATGAGGCAAATGAACAACCCCCCAAAATTTGTCACGATAAAAAAGAAAACAACACAAAAATAAAGTGTTGCTCCAAAAAAGAAGCACCATCTGCAGAAGATCACTGCGCAGATGACTGCGATTGTAAATGTTGTAATCACCTTACAGCATCGACATTCTTGGTAAATCTGGTCATTCCACAAATCAAAATATTTGGAAATTATTCCACCCAGAATAAATTTCCTTCCGTAAACTTCAATCTTTCGGATTTTTATTTTCGGACATTCCACCCTCCTAAGGCATTGGTATAGCTTTTTACTGATTAATTTATATGGTGCTATGATGTAGTAGCAATTTTATTTTAACATTCCACGGTTTTTATACCGAAGGAGGTAATTAAATATATACTAATGATAAAGAAAATTTTATTTCTTATACCATGCATATTTTTCACTTTTAATATTTGGAGTCAAACAGCGGAATTGAAAGTTTGTGGCCTTTGCTCTATGTGTAAAGACAGGATAGAAGAAGCCGCATTGTCTACTGAAGGTGTGAAAGAGGCTGAGTGGGAAGCTGCAACGGAAAAATTGGTTGTTAAAATTGACACAGCTAGTTTTGATGAGGACGCATTACACAAAAACATTGCCGCAGTGGGGCATGACACCAATAAAGTCAAATCCAAGGATGAAGATTATAATGAGTTACCAACATGTTGTCGATATAGAGATATAGAATCGGGCAATGTTTTGATGGGTACCATCTTTGAAGAGGTAAAAAATAATAAGAGATCGCCGCTCATTGGAGCAACGATTTATTGGCTGACCCATGACAATGGAACTACCTCAGATGCAGAGGGTGCCTTCACGCTTCCTTTAGTCGAAGATGCAGATCAGTTGGTCATCAGTTATATCGGCTTTCAAAACGATACTATTCTTATAGAAAAACCTGGCCATGTAGAGATTGTAATGACTCAAGGTCTTTTGTTAGATGAGATCAATGTGGTGCGGCGTAAATCTTCAACCTCAGTTTCTTACATCAATACCATAAAGACCAAACAAATCACTTCCAAAGAGCTCACAAAAGCTGCTTGCTGTAATCTTTCAGAAAGCTTTGAAACCAATCCTTCTGTAGATGTTTCTTTTACAGATGCTGTGACTGGTACTCGAACAATTGAAATGTTGGGCTTAGCTGGCCCAAATGTGCAAATCACTCGAGAATTATTGCCAGATATCAGAGGTTTAGCCGCTTTGTCGGGTTTTACTTACATTCCAGGTCCCTGGGTAGAGGGCATGCAACTCAATTTGGGTGCGGGTTCTGTTCTCAATGGATATGAGAGTATCAGTGGACAGATCAATGTAGAAATGAAGAAGCCTTGGTCAAAAGAACGTCTGCATATCAATGGGTATGTAAATAACGCTGGTCGATACGAAGCAAATGCGATTGGCAATACCAGAATATCAGATAAGTGGCTTTCCAATTTACTGACACATTATAGTTTGAATACTGCTGGTCATGATCGCAACGATGATGGATTTATGGACATGCCGTCAGGAAATTTACTCACGATTGGTAATATCTGGAAATACGAAAAAGGGGATGGGAATGAAGGCATGATTGGTGCCAAGGTTACCAACTCGAGCCAAGAAAGTGGGCAAGATCATCATACTTTTGACCACAGTTCTGGTGATATTTGGACTGCAGGTACAGATGCCAAAAGGTATGAACTTTGGTTTAAAAGAGGCAAAGTATTTAAAAATCAACCTTATAAAAGTATTGGTTTTCAATTCAGTAGCGTGTATCATGATCAAAAAAGTACATTCGGAAATACTGTTTATACTGGCACGCAAAAATCAATTTATGCCAATTTGTTGTATCAAACTATTTTGGGTGATACCGATCATAAAATCACATTGGGTTCATCTTTTGTTTTGGACCATTTTGATGAAACGGCATTTAGAAACAACTATTTGCGAAGAGAGTACGTACCGGGCATTTTCGGAGAATACACCCAAAAATTTTCTGAAAAACTAGATATGATCGTAGGGCTCAGACTGGATCACCACAATAATTATGGCTTGTTTCTCACTCCACGTCTTCACTTGAGGTACGCTGTCAGTCCCACAGATATTCTCAGATTGGCTGTCGGTAGGGGACAACGTACAGCAAGTATTTTTGCTGAAAACATAGGCGCTTTTGCATCTTCAAGGGTTTGGACCATTCAATCATCTGAGGAAAGCAGAAACAATCCATATGGGCTCAACCCAGAAGTTGCCTGGAATATTGGCGGTAGCTATAGCAAAAATGTGGAATTTGATGGCGGAAGCCTGGATGTAGGATTGGATTATTTCTATACCAACTTTCAAAATCAGATCGTAGCAGACTATGATCAAAGTCCTCAACAATTTTTATTGTACAATCTGGAAGGAAAGTCTTATTCCCACAGCTTACAAACTCAGGCAGACTTCACCTTTGAAAATGGATTGGATGTGAGAGTTGCCTATCGTTATGTCAATGTGCGCAATACCTACAGTGGAACACTTCTTGAAAAACCTTTGGTGTCACCTCACAGGGCTTTCGTAAACTTAGCATATCATACCAATAATGGATGGTCTCTAGACTACACCCTCAATTGGCAAGATACCAAGCGGTTGCCAAATACACAAAGTAATCCAGAAGCCTTCAGACTTGGTGACCGTTCCGCAGCATTCTTTTTATCGAATGCTCAAGTCACTAAAAAGTTTGGTAAGAGGTTTGACCTTTATGTAGGCGGTGAAAACTTGTTTAATTTCAAACAGCCAAATCCGATACTTTCATCGGAGCAACCTTTTGGCCAATATTTTGATAGTTCAATGGTCTGGGGGCCTATTTTTGGGCGCATGCTTTATGCAGGATTTAGGTACAGCATCGTAGAAGAAGAATAACATTTGTTGGGTGTTTGCATAGATTTTATTCATTGCAAACACCCTACAAATCCCAAATCTAAGGGAATAATTAAGACATAAACTCGTTTTGATTAATAAGATAATGAATGAGCACCATCAATGACATTTCACTACTTGATTTAAATAAAAAATATTCCTATGCCGACTATTTGACTTGGTCCATAAAGGAACGTTTGGAATTAATTAATGGAGGAATTTATCAAATTTCCACAACGCCTAGTACATTACATCAGAAAATTTCTAGCCTATTACTTAAAGAAATTTTTAAAACGCTGGGAGAACAACCTTGTCAAGTATTTCACGCACCTTTTGATGTGAGACTTCCTAAAAAGGAAATGGAAAATCAGCAAATTTTTACAGTTGTGCAACCAGATATCTGTATCATTTGTGATCACACAAAAATTGATGACAAGGGTTGTATTGGTGCACCTGATTTGATCATTGAAATTCTTTCGCCAGGCAATACTTCAAAGGAAATGAAAAATAAATTTGAAGCTTATGAGGAATCTGGAGTGAGAGAATATTGGTTAATCGAACCTCAAGATAAGGCTGTTCTAATTTTTGTTTTGGAGCAAGGGAAATTTATAGGTAAACGACCCGTGGTAGAGGAGGAAACCCTGCAAAGTTTTATTTTCCCAGACCTGAAAATTGATTTGCAACCATTATTCCGGAAGGCATACTCAAATTGAAAACAAGAGCATTTCTAAATACTTGCAATAGAATCAAAAGTCCAGCTTTGATCCATTTTTTATGAGCCAAGCTTCTTTTTCTTCATAGTTGGGCATAACTTTTTCTACTACAGCCCAAAATTTGGGAGAATGATTCATCTCCAATAAGTGGCTGAGTTCATGAACAATGATGTAATCAAATACATCAAGTGGCAGAAGCAATGCCCGCGTGCTCAAATTTATATTTTTACTTGTAGAACAACTGCCCCAATTGGTCGCATTGTATTTTAGCGCAACGTTAGCTATCTCCTTTTTGAAGAACAGATTATTCCAATAATTCACCCTTTCTACGACCAGAGGTTTGAATTTTTTAGCCACAATGCGTGATATAAGGGTCCTGATCATTTTTTTACGACTAACCAGAGATTCTTGACTGGGAATCGTTATCCTGAGATGTGAACTATCGATCATCTCAACCAAACCACTCTGCCTATCTTCTTCAAGGACTTCTGTTGAAAAATGATATTGACCTAAGATTGAAAAAGTAAATTGATCTGTGTACTTCTCAACGTCATATTTATTGAGTGCTGTTGGTTTCGTAGCGCTCAGTTGATCCAACCATTTTTGAGCAAAATCAATGTGTTTATCGCGCTGACCATCAACATAAAAGGGTATCCTCAGGATGACAAAGTCTTTACCCAAGGATACCCTTACATTATTTCTATATTCAGAATAGATGCGTAAGGGAATACTCTTCCCTTTCACATTCACTTTTTTATCTATGTAATTAGGCTTTTTCTTCTTCAAAAGCACGCATTAAGTCTGCAAGTTTTTGGATACCTTCTGCTTCAAGTGCATTGTAAATAGAAGCACGTAATCCTCCAACAGATCTGTGACCTTTCAATCCGTCAAGACCTTCTTTTTTGCACCTATCCAAAAATTCGTTTTCCATTTCTTCGCTCACACCTGTAAAAGTGACGTTCATCAATGATCTGTCTTCAGCTACTGAATGGCCTTTAAACAAGGTATTTCTGTCCAATTCGTCATAAAGGATTTTTGCCTTAGCTTCATTCCTTTTGGCCATTGCTTCCAAACCACCATTATCTTTGATCCACTGCAATGTCAACATGGAAACGTACATCGCAAATACAGGAGGTGTATTGTACATAGACACATTTTCGATGTGTGTACGGTAATCCAACATCACTGGAACGTATCTGCTCACTGTACCTAAGGCTGATTTTTTCACAATCACCAAAGTAACTCCGGCAGGACCCATGTTTTTTTGAGCACCAGCGTAGATGAGGTCAAATCTAGAAACATCAATAGGTTTGCTAAATATATCTGATGACATATCACAAATCAATCTCACATCAGTTTCTGGAAGAGATTGGAATTGTGTTCCAAAAATGGTGTTATTTGACGTGTAGTGTAAATATTTAAGATCCGAAGGGATGTTGATATTCTTTGGTATGTAATTGAAGTTTTGTTCTTCTGAACTTGCAACCACATTTACCTTACCATAAGCTTTGGCGTCTTTGATTGCTTTTTTAGACCAAGCACCGGTATTGATGTATCCCGCAGTTTCATCTTCATTCAAGAAGTTCATTGGGATTTGGAAAAACTGAGTACTTGCTCCACCTTGCAAAAAGAGTACTTCATATTCGTCACTCAGACCATACAATTCCTTTACTAAAGCAATCGCTTGATCCATAGCTGCAACAACATCCTTGCTACGGTGCGACACCTCAAGGATCGAAAATCCGCTATTGTTGTAATTCAACACACTTGCTGCTGCTTTTTCGATGACCTCTCTTGGCAATACTGCTGGTCCCGCTGAGAAATTGTACTTTTTCATTATGTTTATTGTTGTTTTTTTTATTCTTTCTAAGACTTGATTTTTAAAACATAATCTTGATCATTGAAACTTCTTAAATGCATTATTGCAATTATTTCAATTTTGCCCAATTATGTCAAATAATAATCTAATAATCAAGGTTTTAATTTGATAATAGTTTCTCAAATCTGACGCAAAATTGAAAAATAATATCATCTAAATCCAATAAATAGAAAGAAAATTTAAAAGACTTTTTCATATTTGGGATTCACCATCCATTTTGACCATTTCTTGTTGTAGACATGAATTTTGTTGGTGGGCTTACCTTCAAAATCTGTTAAGGGATATCCTTGATTGGCCCATTCAAAAATACTACCATATAAGTTGTAAACCTTTTTGAATCCAAGTTTCGCCAATTTTTCACCAATTTTTTCACTTCTATAGCCAATAGAACAATATACAATGATGGTTTTGTTTCTGTCGATATCCTTGACCAAATTTTCGGAAAAATAATCATAACCCACATATTTGGCACCTGGTAAGTGTGATACGTTGTATTCCTTGGGCTCACGTGCATCCAAATATTTTACATCCTTCAAGGCATGGGCGTCGGTGACAGAAATAACAGGCACACTAAATCGAATCAAAGAGTTGATTTTGTCCGAGAAGGCTGCACTTTCAACTTTGGCATTTTTTTGACCACGCAAGCTCAAACCCATTGTAAGCAATATCAAGAGAAATAACATTTTAGTATTAAACATATTTTGAATTTAATGAGTCTTTTCCATTTTTTGGCACAGCTTTTGAAAACTATTACATGCAAAGTAATCAATATATCAAGCAACCAATGAGGGAATGAAAAAGAAAATTACAAAGCCGATACAAAACAAGAAACGTAAAGTGACAACAAAAAGTAGCATTAAGGATGACTTTTCGTGGCAAAAGATTGTCTTTTCCCTATTTGCAATTGCTATTTTAATTTTTGCATCTTCCTCAAAAATCTCTAAATACAATAAACACCGTAGTGCCGAAGACCAAATTGCTTTGCAATACATAGAACAATATAAAGATTTGGCGATTCTAGAAATGCACCGCAGTGGTATTCCTGCAAGCATCACACTTGCTCAAGGGCTACATGAATCCAATAGCGGCCTGAGTTCGTTGGCTACCTCAGCCAATAATCATTTTGGCATCAAATGTAAAAGTTACTGGGTTGGGAAAACATTTTACCACAAGGATGATGACTTCAAAAATGGTAAATTGATTGAATCTTGTTTCAGAGCGTATGAGTCAGCGGTACAATCCTATGTAGATCATAGCAACTTCCTGATGGGCAATAAATTGTACTCAAGCCTTTTTGAATACGATCACGCTGACTATGAATCTTGGGCTTATGGATTAAAACGTTGTGGATATGCAACAGACGCCAAGTACGCTCAAAAACTCATCGACAAAATTGAAGATTACGAATTGTATATCTATGATTTTGAGGAAAATCCACTCGAAGTTTTAAAATAAACGCACTACCTTTATTTCATTTCATCGTCCATTTATCCTTGTTTTGGATATCCCTTTTTCAAACTGATCAGAAAAGCATTAATATTTTCTAAAAATCTTGCAACAATGTTGCACTAATGAATGTTTGTTATATTTTTGCAACATGATTTCAAAAACAATATCATACTTTCAGAAACTAAGGGCAGATTACTTAGGAATGTTTGCCTCTCTGCTTTGTGCTTTGCATTGCTCTGCTTTACCAATTTTCATTTCTTTGGGTTTTGTTTCTGGAGCTGGCCACAGCCACAATCATGATGTAGACATGTTTTTGGCTATTTCAGGTTTATTTATTGCGGGCTATGCCTTAGTGAAAGATTTTCCAAACCATAAATCCTTGTTGCCTCTTAGTATTGCGACTTTTGGATTTGTCCTTTTATTTCTTGGCATTTTAGTTTTCCATTTTACCATCATTAATGTTGTAGGTGGATTGATGATCGCTTTCGCTCATGTAGTCAATCTCAGATTATCTAGAGCAATATTGGTTAATCCCTAGGTTTCGTTCTTTTCATTTCAATTTTTCAGTGTAATCATTAAGGATAACCACCCAGATATTTTATTTTTTATCCTTTTTGCGAAATTATTACATAGGCATATCTATAATTTTAAAATATCATTTTCAAAGCGGCTTTATTTCTTGTTCTCACTATTTTTCTTTTGCGAATCAATTAGTAACAGTAACATAACATAAGAAACAAACGAATTCTTAAAAATCTAATTTGGGAAACACCCTTAAAAACCATATATAGTCATTTTTAAAATACCATCCTTTTTTAAGCTAGAATATGTATGGTTGTTATGTTCTAATAAATCTATGTCATATTTTTTATCAAATCCATCAACTTTTAAGCAACATTTTTGGAGTTTATTAATCATAACCGAACAAAATGAATTTCCTTTGGTATGAATTCTATATTTGAATTATTTGACAGGAAAATCTTGTTTCAGCATCATTGAAAATAAATAAAAACGATGTTTAATACTTATTTGGAACTTGGCATCAATCACATCCTAGACATAGAAGGATACGATCACATTTTATTTATCATTGCCTTGTGTGCAGTTTTTGGAATTAAAGATTGGAAAAAAATTTTAATCCTTGCTACTGCTTTTACAATTGGCCATTCTATTACCTTGGCGATGGCAGCGTTGGATATGGTCAAATTTCCAGCAAAAGTGATAGAGGTTTTAATACCAGTCACAATCATCATCACCGCAATTACCAACATTCTCAGATCTTCCAGAAAGGAAGGTGAAGATTTCCCTAAGTGGAATTATTATTTGCCGCTCTTTTTTGGCCTTATACACGGATTGGGTTTTTCCACTTTTTTTAGAGCACTCATGGGCAAATCTTCTGAAGTTATATTGCCTCTTTTTGCTTTCAATGTCGGAGTAGAGTTGGGCCAGATTGTCATCATTGCCATAACTATGGTGCTTTCATTTCTATTGGTAAATCTTGCGGGTTTAAAAAGAAACTATTGGAATTTGGCAGTTTCTATTTTGGCAATTGTAGTTTCCTGTTATTTAATTTATGAAAAGATTTAAGCTAAGATAAAGTTATAAATCAGACAAAAAGAACTAAAGCTTTTGACTCTGCGTTTTGAAAGGAAGTCTGAGATTGATAATGTCATATTGAGTCTTGGTCTATAAACACAAATAAACAATCATGTTGAATCTGCTTTTTTTTATGGCTTTTACTTACGTACACCCCATACATGTGTCCGTTTGTGACGTTATTCAAAAAAATGATAAAGTAGAATTTACCTTCAAAATATTCTTTGATGATTTACAAACTTCAATGGGTTTGACACCAGGTGAAGAGCTCCCTTCAAAGTATTCTGGCTCCGATCAACTCATCAATGACTTCATTCTCAAAAATGTTAAGGTGGTTGTAAATGGTAAGGTAGCTAAATTAAAATATAAGGAAAGTTACAGCGCACCACCAGCAATCTGGACGGAAATGGAACTAGAAGGTGTGCAAGCTGGAGATATAAAAACCATGGAAATATTTAATGACATCATGGTATCACTCTACCGTGACCAAACCAACATCATCAATGTTGCAATAAAAAATACAAAGAAAAATTTCTCCTTGGGTAAAAATGATCGTTCTGCTAAGTTGGTGTTTTGACCACTTTTCTAACTTTTGGAGCTCTGTCCGCATAAATTAACCGTTTTTTATACTTTTTTATGATCCATGTCTAGGTTCTAAATCGTAATTTTGCGCCCAATATGGCAACACCTTACACAGTCGCTTTTCATACATTGGGTTGTAAGCTCAATTTTTCAGAAACATCTTCCATCAGAAGACAGTTTGAAGACCATGGTTTTCAAACCATTGATTTTGAGGAAGGTGCAGATATTTATGTACTCAATACTTGTTCTGTCACTGATTTTGCAGATAAAAAGTGTCGGTACGAAGTTCGTCGAGCACTAAAGTATTCTCCAGATGCTCGTGTCATAGTTGTTGGTTGTTATGCCCAGTTGAAGCCAGAAGAAATTGCCGATATTCCTGGAGTTGACTTAGTGCTTGGGGCGGCTGAAAAGTTTAACATCGTTTCATACATAGATGAACTGGCAAAGGCTCCTGGAAAAGGCATGGTCAAAGCGGGTGCTATCTCTACCGTCAATCATTTTGTGGATTCTTTTTCATTTGGTGATCGTACCAGATCTTTTCTCAAAGTTCAAGATGGCTGCGATTATAAATGTACTTTTTGCACCATTCCCCAAGCCCGAGGAAAAAGCCGAAGCGATACAGTCGAAAACGTTTTGCTCAATGTTGCCAAGATTGCAGAAGCAGGTGTGAAAGAAATTGTGCTCACGGGTGTAAATCTGGGCGATTTTGGAAATGGAACAGAAGTAATCGAAGGTACTAAGCCCAAAAAAGAGGCATTGTTTTTTGACTTAGTAAAGGAATTGGATAAATCTGCGGGTATAGAGAGATTTAGAATTTCATCTATAGAACCAAATTTGTTGACAGACGAGATTATTGAATTTGTTGCCCAATCTCGAGTTTTTGTACCACATTTCCACATTCCATTGCAGAGTGGTTCAGATAAAATCCTGAAACTCATGCGAAGGCGATATACGAGAGATTTATATAAAGCCAGAATCGAAAAAATCAAATCGGTAATTCCTCATTGTTGTATAGGTGTGGATGTTATTGTAGGTTTTCCGGGAGAAAGTGAAGCAGATTTTATGGAGACCTATGATTTTATCAATGGTCTTGACGTCTCCTATTTACACGTTTTTACCTATTCTGAACGTGCCAATACTTTAGCTGTGGAGTTGGAGGGAACGGTTGACATGAGCGTGAGAAGAAATAGGAATGAGCGCTTGCGTATCCTATCAGAAAAGAAAAGAGCTCATTTTTATCAACAGTTTGAAGGAGATATCAGACCTGTCTTATTTGAACATTCCAAAGAAGCAAACTGCATGAGTGGTTATACTGATAATTATATCAAAGTCAATTTACCATTGCAAGAGTCATTGATCAATCAAATAGAAGAAGTGAAAATTGGTCAATTCTTGGGTGGTGAATCGGTCAATGCCACGCTTACTGCCGTACTAGTTTGATTTAATCTTGCGTAAAGCTTCAATTTCAAGCTCCAATTTTTCAATATTTTGCTGGTGTTTTTGGTTTTTAATTGGATCACTTCCCATCATTCTGTGATTTTTCATTTGAACTAAATTTTCATACTTTTTGGCAATTTCAAGCGTCTTTTTTGTGAAATAAACCGTCGTAAATTTTTCCCAGATATAGTTAATCGCAAAACTTGAAGGATGCAAAAGGTCATTGGCATAAAATCGATAATCACGCAGGTCATCCATCATCAATTCATATGCAGGAAAATAGAAAACATTGGGCTGGGTCAATTGGTGAATTGACTCAATCAAAATGGCTTTGCTTCTAGCGTTTTCAATGATTCCATCCTTGATATGCCTTACTGGACTCACCGTAAAAATAATTTTAATGTCTGGATAAATCAAGGTAAGTTGATCTACAGTTTCCTTCATGCATTTTTTATTCTCTTCTACCGACAGTAATTTTTTGGTAAAGAGTTGTTGGGGCATTTTATGGCAATTTGCAACAATATTGTTAGTGGCCACATGTTCGTAAACCCATGAAGTACCTAACGACACAAAACAATGAGTCAATGGCTTTGGGTCAGCACGAAAATGTGAAATAACTTCTTCCAATTGTTTCATGACCATTTCTTCTTGAGAATGATTAAAAGTGGAATGGGCATCAAAGTGGAAGGCATAGTCCTCCGCGCTATTGCGACCTAACAATATATTGGAAAACATTTGCCTTTTCAGTAAGGTGGAAATTTGAACGTTGATGGAATGGCTATTGAATACCGTGCCAAAGGGATTTACCTGTACATTTAAACCGGCTGCTTGTAATTGTGCACCAATATTATCTGAAAAACAGGACCCGATCATCAATATTCTTGACTGATGATTTATGTCAACCTCTGACTTAGTAACTTTCAACTCTGTTCTGAAATCCATGATGCATCAAACTGGGTAGTTCACAAATATAATGCCTTTACAGACCTAGGCTTTAGAATTGTTGGTGAATAAATCTTATTTTAGCACGTTCAAAGCAAGAACCAAGGAGCTAGGATGTCTTTCATCAAAAATTTATTTTCCAAAGAAGAAATTTTCCACCTTCCGGAACTGCGTTTTGGTAGATTCAGTGATCACCATAGCACAGAAATAAAATCGCATCTTTGGGATGAGGCAGTACTTCATTTTGAAAAAAAAGCATATATCAAAAGCTATGCTTGTATGCTTGAATATCTTTGTATTGAGAAAGAAAACAATGTAAAATTTACTGAAAAATTAAATCTCAGGCTCAAGTTTGAAATCATTCATGGTTCCAAGGTCATCTCGGGCATTGCCAATCAAGATGGTTTTTACGCATCCGCAAAACTGGTGAAACTGACGCAATATGATGAGCAACTTTTTGAGTCACTTCTAAAAGAAAATTATCATCTTAGGTATACAAAGTTTGCCCTTGATGAGGAAGACCACCTCATTCTTATTTTTTTTACGGCACACGTCAATGCCAGCCCACAATTTTTGTATCGGGGCCTGAGAGAACTTGCACTACTAAGTGATACAAGAGACGACATCATCATCGCCGATTATGATTTTGCAATTCCTGTCAATATGGAAGTAATTCGCAAAGCATCCAAAGTAGAGCTGGATTTAAAGTTCAATTACTTCAACGACATCCTTCAAGAGGTAAAAAATATTTTTGACGTTGAAAAATTATCTAAAAAAGACCACCCTGGCATTTATGCTTATGTCTTACTAGCCGCAGTTTTCAAGCTAGATTATTTAGTTAAGCCAGAAGGGAAAATCCTGGAGACCATTATAGAAGTACATCGTATTTTTTATCACACCCCATTCCTCATTGATAAAAAAATTGAGTTGATGTATCAGCAATTTCTGCGATTGACAGATTACGACCGTAAAAGATTTGAGATTGAAATTTATGATACTATTTCTACCTTTGGCATACTCCAGCATTGCAACAGGGAAAAAATCATAGACATATTATACGGTGAATTGCATCAAGCTGAGTGGTATATAACAAATGGCTATCCTGAACAGGCAAAGGCCATTACAGATTATGCTGTAGGATATTTATTGTACTCTTTTGAAATTTCCGAAGAATTCAGACCCTGGTTGCACCTTTATTATGAAATCACTGAGCATCGATTTTTCTCCAAAATGGGATTTAAATTCAAATCATCTGATGGAGTTTCGTTGAAGAAAAAAACCATATTAAAGCGTATCGATGAAATAAAAAATACATTGCCCAAAACAGAAAATGAATTTCAAAAGTCGGTAAACCTGAAATATGAAAGTGTAGAAGAATTTGCATTTTCTTACCTTTCGTGTATTGTAAAAAATAAGAAATGACCCCAAGCAAAACGGACAATACACAACAAAACACTTATGCAAGTTCAATTATAGAAGTAATTGAGAAGACATTGAGTTTGCTGCATTATGATGCCGAAAAATGTAAAAAGGCCCACAATGTTTGGGAATTATCCCATGAAAGTGCCACCATCGAAATTGTTTTTCATAGAAAGAAAGGCATCATCTACGGAGATGCATTTTTGGCGGCACTGCCTACGAAAGACAGAAAATTACTTTACGAATATCTACTTAGGCAAAACCTTCATGTCCAAGGACTTACAATGAGTATCAGAGATAATAAAATTCTGATTTCATTCATGACAACAGACCAAGATTTATCTGTAGACCACTTGAAAAAATTGATTTCCAAACTATTGATAGAGGCCAATAAGTTTGATAATATATTGGTTGAACAATATGGAGCTTTTTGGCCCGACCAAAAACAGTAGAGTTTGACTCATTATTTCTATTATAATATCACCATTTGAAAATGGTATCTTTGCGCATTTTTACGATAAATGCACTTTTTTAAATGGCAAAGTTTAAAGCAAAGAAGGTAGAAAATATAGAAATCACAGGCATTGCTGATCAAGGAATGTCCGTTGGTCGCACTCCAGAAGGAGAGGTGATTTTCGTATTTGGAGCAGTTCCCGGAGACATCGTTGACGTTGTCATTTATAAAAAGCGCAAGAAAACAAAGATTGCCAAGGTGGAACATTTCAAAAAAATGTCTCCTCAAAGAGTTGATCCTTTTTGCAAACATTTTACAGAATGTGGTGGGTGTAAGTGGCAGAATCTCTCATATGAAGAACAACTGAGACAAAAACATACTACTGTTTCAGATGCAATGAAACGCATAGGTAAATTGGATAACCTGGAAATTGCCCCTGTTCTTGGTTCTATGGACCAGAAGTATTACCGCAATAAGTTGGAATTTACTTTTTCTTCACAAAGGTGGTATACACAGGAAGAAATTGACAATAGCGGTGAATTAGATAAAGAGCCGGCTCTGGGATTCCATATTGCTGGCTCATTTAGTAAAATACTTGACATAGAAGAGTGTTATTTGCAAAATGATCTTTCCAATAAAATCAGAAATTTTATAAGATCATTCTGTATCGATCACCAACTCAACTTTTTCAATACCATCACACAGGAAGGATTTATGCGCACCATGATTGTACGCAATACTCAGATGGGTGAATGGATGTTGATCATCGCGGTTACAAGGGATGATCAGAAAAAGATAAAGTTGCTTTGCAAATCCATCATGGAAGAGTTTCCATTCATAACTTCATTATATTATGTTGTAAATGGTAAGAAAAATGACTTTTTACTCGATCTAGATTTTCATCTCTACCATGGTAAACCTTATATTGTTGAAAAACTTGGAGCTGTTTCATACAAGATTGGCCCTAAGTCATTCTTCCAAACAAACTCTATACAAGCAAAAACACTATTTGATACGGTTGTAAATTTTGCTGACTTCAAAGGAAATGATCACGTTTATGACTTGTATACAGGACTTGGAAGTATCGCACTTTATATTGCGCAACATGTCAAGTCAGTTTTAGGAATTGAGGAAATTGCGGCTGCTATTGACGACGCCAAAATAAATGCAGCATTCAATAAAATAGAAAACACTTCTTTTTATGCTGGTGATGTGAAAAATTTGCTCACGCCAGATTTCATTGCGAACCATCCAAGGCCAGACATCATCATCACCGATCCTCCAAGAGCAGGAATGCACCCAGACGTGGTTGAAACGCTCATCCAATTATCAGCCAAAAAAATTGTCTATGTAAGTTGTAATCCGGCAACTCAGGCCAGAGATTTGTTGCTTTTATCGCCTAAATACAAGGTTACCAAAATGCAGCCTGTCGACATGTTTCCACATACTCATCACATTGAAAACATCGCGCTTTTAGAACTTATTGACTAGATATAGTAAACAGTAGCAACTTTTGCGTTTTAATCCAATAATCCTCCGCATACGCTCAAAGTTTGTCCAGTTATGTAAGTTGACATATCTGAACCAAGGAAAACACAGGCATTAGCCACGTCAACTCCTTCACCCAATCGCTTGAGAGGAATATTCTCTTCATAGGTTTTACGCTGCTCTTCTGTCAAGGCATGAGTCATGTCAGTAGCTATAAAACCTGGAGCAATGACATTCGATCGAATTCCTCGAGAACCTACTTCTTTTGCAATTGATTTTGAAAATCCAATAATACCTGCTTTGGAAGCCGCATAATTGGCTTGCCCGGCATTACCAAATACCCCAACAACACTGCTCATATGGATGATTGATCCTGCTCTTTGCTTGAGCATGGGTTTTAAAATATGTTTAGTCAGATTAAATACAGATTTGAGATTGACCTTGATGACATCATCCCATTGGTCTTCACTCATTCTGAGCATCAAAGTATCCTTGGTGATGCCAGCATTATTGATCAAAATATCAATTCTTCCAAAATCTGCTATGACACTTTCTATCAAAATAGCTGCTTGACCGAAATCAGATGCATCGGATTGATAAGATTTTATTTTTGCGCCATTATTGCTTAAATCTTCAACGATAGTTTGTGATTTGGCAGCTGAATTTTCACTCACATATGTGAAGGCAACAGATGCTCCCTCTTTCACATAAGCGTTCACTATTGCTTCACCAATTCCTCTTGATCCTCCTGTTATCAAGGCAACCTTACCATCTAATAGACCCATAACTTTGATTTAAATTACAAAAACAGGCGCAAAATAGCAAACCAGATACATTCTAGGAAATTTAATACAGGAAGTAGAGTTTTTGAAAAGTCCCAAGCATTGATTGAATGAAATTTTTCCAGAGTTTACAAAATAAAAATGGTATCGAAATTTTGACACTTCGACACCTATATACTAACCCCAAAACCAATTTCTAAATTTATTTGGAAGAATAGTTAAAAAAAGGTATCGAAATGCTGTCACTTCGATACCCATATAATTAACCCCAAAAAACCAATTTAACCAATATCAATTGAAAGAGAGGAAGAAAAAGGTGCCGCTATGCAAAGCATTTCGGCACCCAATAATTAACCCCAAAAAACCAATTGAAAATATATTTTTGCCGTACTCACTATATTTAAACAACCAAGTTGTAAAAGAGTTTAAAAAGGTGCCGCTATGCAAAGCATTTCGGCACCCAATAATTAACCCCAAAAAACCAATTGAAAATATATTTTATACCCATCTATCACTGTCAAACAATACTTTCAGATTCCAAGGATTGGAAAAAAGGTGCCTCCATGTAAACATTTTGGCACCCAATAATTAACCCCAAAAAACCAATTGAAAGAATTTCTTATTTTCTTTATAAGCTCACTTTTGAACTTGTATATCTTTATGACGATCAATAATATTTTACGTCACATTTATTTTTAAAAGTCAAACTGCTTTAAATCTATTTTAACATTTGTTTGATTTTTATGACTTTGCATTTATTTACAACTTCTTTAAAGCGGGCACAAATGTATGCTAAAAATTAGCTAATATTCTATTCGAAAACCGTATTTAAGAATAATATATGATTTCAAGCAGAAAATTATGATTCATCAGAATTATATATGGTTTTATTAAAACAATTATTTATTAGATAAAATTCAGTTTTATGGATTTACGAGCCTTTTCTTTTAATGTAAATTTCATAATTCTGCAATTTTGTAAGATTTTGTACGACGAGGCTTTTTACCTTCAAAATTAAAAATTTAACTTTTGGTTAAATAAATTTTACTACTTTTTCGGCTAAAACAAAGCGTGCAACTAGGTTTATGTTCTAAAAAATTTCAAATGTTTTTTAAATGATGATGTCCTGATAAGGAAGGACTGTCTGATAACCTTTTTTGTTGAAATATTCTTTGGCTTCACCCAATCCACCCGGAGCTATGGCCAACATAAAGTCTCCGCCCCATGCTCCCAAAGATTTGAGTGCGTGTGGATAATCAGAAAACAACTTTTCTTTCACGGGAGTAAAGCCAGTATGATGTTTTACAATCGATTCGTGTTCTACCATCAAATTGGAGAAAACATCCAAACTAGGTACATCAGCAACCTGCTCCGTAATCTCATCGATTTTTTTCACAAAATTTTTCTTGTCCTTGACGCTGCTCAAATATTTTTTGACCTCATCCTCGGACTTGGCTTTGGCATTGAGATGAACAAAGCACAATTTATCTTTATAAGCAGGCTTGAAATCTATAGGCGTATAGGAAATTTCATCCTCTGTGCACCAATAGATGATTGGGCCTTTTGCACCAGCCGCTGCAACATCATATCCAGAACCATTCTCAACTTTAAAATACAATTCCAAAGGTTCGATTTCAGCCCATTGCGCTATGAGATTGATCAAAGTAGAACTACTACCCAATCCCCAATCCAATGGGAACTCAAGGTGTGTTTCTATTTTGAAGGCATTCCATTTATCCAAAAATTCACAATTGAGACGAACTGCTCCCTTCAAAATAGATTTTAACTTTTGACTGAGTGCCTCGTTTGTTGTCTCTGTTGCTGAAAAATCATAGAGTGAAATACTAGAAGAAAACCATTCATTACCATTATGGTCATAACTTTTCCATTCCAGATCAGTACTCCTAGTTGCCTTGATTGTCATACGCTGTCCCTGCTTGGTGGGTAATGCCAAACATCTTGATCCGTCAAGTACCGCGTACTCGCCTGTCAATAAAAGTTTACCGTGTGCGTAAAACTTTGCGATGATAAATTGGTTTGTTGATATTCAAAAATAAGAATGCGTAAAAGTATCACTTAAAATAATATATAAAAATAAAGTATATAATATTTTTCTTTTATGTGCAATTCTTTTTTTGGAACATGTGCCTGTAAAACACCCTCTGAGCCCGTTTTTAATTTCGCAGCTTCGTTTTCTTATCCGTGGTGATTGTCTGGTTTAAGTTCCAGTTTTGTAATGAAGTTGGTGAAATGTTCATTTTTATTTTTGAAATGCTCAAAAACATCCTTCGTAGACAGGATTTGTTTTATTTGCACCTCCTCCATATCTGGAAATTGCGCCTTATCAATGATCAATTCGATGGTGAGTGTAGTCAGGCCAAATTCTTCCCTGATTCTATCAATGATTGCACCTTCTTGAGCAATCAGATTTTTGGTTGCCGCATTGGGCACAGTAATGATTAAGTTATTTTCCTCCAGTTGTAAAATGGTGTGTTTCATTGCCGTTTTAGTACTTACAGAAGGATTTGCTTCCAGGTACTGATTCCAGATATTTTTCACACCCTCTAAGTTGAAACCTTTCTGTGCTTGAGCTTTCAAAGCTTCTTCTTCCAGTACTTTTTTGCGAATATCGGCAACTTTATTTCTCAAAGAACCACTGCCACTTTTCAAAAGATCTTTGGGTTCTCCCGCGATTGATGTAACTGTATTATCCTCTTTGTTTGCTTCAGGAGCTTTGGGCAGTTCTTTTTCAGGAATATGATTGTTTGAGACAGGATTTACTGGAGGTAAAGTAGGATCAGCCGTCTTTTCTGTGGTGCCAACGCTTAGGTCAGGAGTTTTTTTTTCCTGCAAATTTTGATTGTGCATCAAGACACTTCCTTGGATGATGTTATGAAGGTTGCACAGTTTGCTCAGCGTTAATTCTGTAAGTAAACGTTTATTGGAAGCTCTCGGCATTCCTACATCACAAGTATTGAGTATGTCAAGTGCAGATAAAATGAAAGATTCAGTTGCCAAAGCTCCTTGGTTGAAATATCGTTGTCTGAGTTCTTCACTGCATTCCAGAAGGGTAATGGTGGCAGTGTCCTTACTCAGCAACAGATTTCTCATGTGTTCTGACAGTCCTTGTACAAAATGTTCTGCTTCAAAACCATTTTTGATCACTTCATCGATGGTCAGGAAAACACTTTTTAAATCACCTCTCAAACAAGCATCTGTTGTTTTAAAAAAGTATTCATAATCCAAGACATTGAGATGTTGGATGATGTCCTTATAAGTAATGTTTCCATCCACCGCACTTGCAACCTTATCAAAAATGGAAAGTGCATCCCTCATACCTCCATCGGCTTTTTGGCCAATCTGGTGTAAGGCTTCTACATCAGCCGTTCGCCCTTCACTTTTTAAGATTCTTTGCAACTGCTCTACGATGTCACCAACTTGTATTCTTTTGAAATCAAAAATTTGACACCTGGAAAGAATGGTCGGTAAGATTTTATGCTTCTCTGTAGTCGCTAAGATAAAAATGGCATAAGGCGGCGGTTCCTCCAAAGTTTTCAAAAATGCATTGAAAGCTTGTGTGGACAACATATGCACCTCGTCAATGATGAATACTTTATGACTTCCTTGTTGTGGTTGGAATCTTACCTGCTCTATCAAAGTTCTGATGTGTTCAACGCTGTTGTTTGACGCTGCATCGAGTTCAATGATGTTGAAAGAAGCATTTTCATTGAATGAAGTACAAGAAGAACACGTATTACAAGGTGCCACTTGGTCGATCGGATTCTGGCAGTTGATGACCTTGGCAAGAATTCTTGCACAAGTTGTTTTACCAACTCCCCTTGGTCCACAAAACAAAAAAGCATGAGCTAGTTTATCGGTTTGCAACGCATTTTTCAGCGTCTTGGCAATGTGATTTTGACCAACAACATCCTCAAATTTGATTGGTCTATATTTTCGCGCCGAAACTACAAAAGTGCTCATCTATGGTGTTTATCAAAATGTTACCCGAGATCATCGGGATGGCAAAAGTAAGAAATAATCGCCAAAAGTGACGACTCAAAAATGAAATCACTCTTTTTTAAGAAAAGTTTTATCACCAGGTTTCGTTGGATTTTGTTCGATGTACAAAGAAGTGGAGGGGAATGCAAAATCAACATGATTATTTTCTGCAATTTTTTTGATTTCAAAAAATATTTCTTCTCTGATTTTGAGCTCTTCTTGTATGTCATTCACAGCAATGTATACTCGTATAAAAATGTCTAAAGAAGAGGCTGACATGTTTCTGAAATATACCAATCGTTGGTTGACATCTATTTTTTCATTATTCTCCACATAACTTCTGACCTGAGAGATGAAGTTTTGCATATTTGAAGCATTTGTGTCGTATCGCATGGAAAGGTTGCTTTCCAAGAGGCGCAATTTTCTAGCTCCCAAATTGGTGATGGTCACGTTTGATAGGTTGCCATTGGGTATACTGACCAAACTAGTGTCTGTTTTTCTCAGTCTGGTTGACCTGAAGCCAACTTCTTCAACCACACCTTCTGTATCTGGTGTTTGGATATAATCCCCAATCTGAAATGGTTTATCAAAGAAGATCATGATAGAACCCAAAAAGTTTTTTACCGTGTCTTGTGCTGCTAAAGCAATAGCCAAACCTCCTATGGAAACTCCTGCGATCAGGGCTGTGACGTTGACTCCGCTTATGGCCATGATGTGAATTACAGTAACCACACCAATGATAATTTTCACCACTTTTACCAAAACTGGTAACAGTTGGTCATCCAACTTAGATTCTGTTTTAGCGGTTATTCCGTTGAGGTAGATGTGCATCAAATTCACCAATTTAAATAAACACATCATGATGAAAATAGACTGCACAAAATCCAGCAATAAATAAAGAACTTTGCTTATTGAAATGTCGAGTAGCAGAGATGGCATTAAAAACTGTATCACATGGATCATCACATAAGCGACACCGTAACCTACAAATTTATGCAAAATCGGCCTCGAAGATGCCTCTAAATTCATCTCTTTGTACCAATTTGCACTCAAAATCCACCTATCTATGATCGTATTGAGCAAAAGATATAAAAGGTATGCCAAACCAATGATGATCAGAAAGCCCAAATACTGCCAAGTTTTAATTCCGAAAAATTCTTGCTGCACACTCTGTGGTAATCGATCAACCAATTTTCCAAGTTGAAATGGAAATACGTCTTCGTACATTTGATCCACGGCTTTACTAGTCACTTCACTGTATGTCCAAAAGCCATTAGTTTTCTCTACATAAACTTGAGGTAATTGGTTGGGAAAAGGAGAGTAGATTTCATTTCCAGAAAGACTATCTTTATAATTTCCTTTTTTGGGAACCTTTGCCATGTCAAAAGCAAGGCCTTTAGCATCCAATATTTTTTTCAGCCTTTCAGCTTTTTTTATTCTTATTTCTGGCGAAAGAATACTAGGATGGATCGTTTTTGCAGCTACTTCTGGGTGGTAATTTCCACTGTTCAAGTTTGAAATGTGGGTATCAAAAACATGGAAGGGAGATTGGAGCAATACAGAATCAGATTGACCAAAAGCCACATTTACGGATAAAAATATTAAAACGGTAAAAAAAGATGCTAAGCGCCGCATAATGTTATTTTTGTTTATTAATACTTATCTGAATGAGATTTGTCCACCAAAATTGTGAAGAAACCATAATTCCAATTGGTTTTAAAAAGCTTTAAAACAACAAAAATAGTATTTCATTGTCCCATGCAAGCAGGATGACACCAACAATAAAACAAATTCCTTTTGGAAAAACAATTGTCGTTGCTCCTTTAAATTGGGGCTTAGGCCATGCTAGTAGGTGCATACCTTTGATAAATCAAGCGCTGAATCAAAATAATAAAGTGATCATCGCTTCTGATGGAATTGCGCTAAATCTTTTGCGCAAAGAATTTCCAAACCTGAAATTTTATGAGTTGCCTTCATATGATATAAAATACCCTTTTCCGTCGATTTTGTTCAATTTAATTTGGCAATCTCCTAGGATTTTGAGAACGATCCGAACGGAAAAAAAAGCCATTTCAGACATCATCGAAGTTGAAAAAGTAGATTTATTAATTTCTGACAACAGATATGGATGTTTGAGTTTGAAATGTGAAAGCGTTTTTATTACGCACCAATTATTTATACAAACAAATAATGTCTTTACAAGTCTATTTGCCAATCTGATCAATGACTTTTTGCTTAGAAATCACTCAGCAATTTGGGTCCCTGATTTTGAAGGTAAAGGAAACCTTGCTGGCATGATTTCGCAGGTAAAACCAAAAATGTATACTGGGAAAATCAGTTACATCGGTCCACTTTCCAGGATTTCAATGTGTGATTCCGATCAACACCAACTTTACGATGTAATTTGTTTGCTTTCTGGGCCAGAACCACAACGCACAAAGTTTGAACAAACCTTGGTGGAAATATTAAAGAAAAAAAGATTAAAAGTGAAATTGGTAAGGGGCACAACTCTTCCTTATGATCGAGCAGCACATGCGCACATAAAAGTCATAGATGTAGCAACTACAGCAGAAATACAAGAGGACATTTGCCAGACTAAATGGGTGATTGCACGGAGCGGTTATTCCACGGTCATGGATCTCTACAGCGCGGGTAAGCAAGGAATTTTAGTCCCTACTCCAGGTCAAATAGAACAAGAGCACTTAGCCAAACATTTAAGCCAGCACCCTCAATTCAAATTCATTCAACAAAATGAATTAAATGAAAAAAATTTGACAAATCTGTTAAAAGATTAGCTAGTTTAAATATCACAAATCAACACACCTTCTTTCAAAGATTCCATTAAACTAGGTCTTGTGGGAATAAATTCTTGAGCCACATAACCATCATAACCAGTAGCTTTGATCGCTTTAATAATCGCCTTGTAATTTAATTCTTGCGTTTCATTGATTTCATTTCTTCCAGGTACGCCTCCTGTGTGATAGTGAGAAATGTATTTATGGTATTTCTGTATGGTTGCAATCACGTCCCCTTCCATGATTTGCATGTGGTAGATGTCATAAAGCAAGGTGAAATTTGGATTTCCAAGTTTTTCTGCAAGCGCAACACCCCAAGCAGTATGATCACATTGATAATCAGGGTGGTTGACTTTGCTATTGAGTAATTCCATTACCAGTTTTACGTCATACTGTTGGGCAATTTTAGCGACTTTGTCCAAACCCTTGGCACAATTTTCCAAGCCTTGTTCATCAGAAATCCCATTTCTATTGCCGCTAAAACAGATTACCTGTTTAATTCCTTTTTCAGCTGCCAGTGGAAGTAATGTTTTATAATCATTGTAAAGTTGTTCGTGATTTTTTAAGTCATTGAAACCCTTAGGAATGCCCAGAGAACTTCCAAAAGAAATGGCACATTCCAACCCTCTTGATAAAACAGTATCCCATTCGTTAGGATTCAATAACTCTATGGATTTTAAGCCAATCTCCTTGGCCTCTTCTGTCAATTGTTCTAGTGACATACCTTGGTAGCACCATCGGCAAGCGGAGTGTTTGATATTACCCAAAAGTTTGTTTGGAACGGTTGCTGAGTTTTCCTCAATTTTAGTGGTTTTACATGCAGCAATCGCGGGAGCGATGCCTATTCCTGCTGCTGATAGCACTACACCTTTTAAGGCAGATCTTCTATTCATCTTAACTTATTTGAATTTCAATTTAAAACATAAAGGCTTTATGAAAAACTTATTTTTAATCAAAAATAAGCTCCAAAACGCATCTCTATTCATCAAAATTAACAACATAACTGCAAAAACAAAATCAAAATGTAATTACTGGAATCTTTGATAAATAAAATTCAAATATAAAAGACCTCCATCCATTATTTAAGAAGAAAACCGCCTTTCTTATGAAGTTTGAATTTAAAATACCCAGGCTTGTATATTGTCATGTTTATCCATTACAAAATGGTGCCCTAGTTTCTTATCTTTGCCGACTTTATAAAAATAAGCATTAAAAATGAATATATTAATTCTAGGAAGTGGTGGCAGAGAACATGCAATGGCTGCCAAAATAGCAGAAAGTGCACATTGTTCAAAATTGTTTGTTGCACCCGGTAATCCTGGAATGAATAACATCGCCACAGTAGTCAATATAGGCACTTCAGAATTTGAGAAAATCAGTGCTTTGATCAAAACTGAAAAGATAGATATTTTGATTGTGGGTCCTGAACAACCCCTCGTTGATGGCATTGCAGATTTTTTGGAAGACTTACATGAAAATCTCCTCATTGTAGGTCCAAAGAAATATGGTGCACAATTGGAAGGAAGTAAAGCTTTTGCAAAAGAATTCATGCAAAGGCACCTGATTCCGACAGCAGCTTATTTTGAATGCACCGGCAGTAATCTTGAAGAAGGGCTGGCCTATCTAGAACAAACCCCAGCTCCTTATGTATTAAAAGCCGACGGCCTTGCAGCTGGAAAGGGAGTGCTCATTATTAAAGATTTGGAAGAAGCCAAAGCAGAGCTCAAATCTATGCTGGATGGAAAGTTTGGGTCTGCATCTTCTAAGGTAGTTATTGAAGCTTTTTTAGACGGAATAGAATTTTCGGTTTTTGCACTTACAGATGGATTTGACTATATATTACTCCCTGAGGCTAAAGACTATAAACGTATTGGTGAAGGGGATACTGGATTAAATACAGGTGGTATGGGCGCCATCTCGCCAGTACCATTTTTCAAAGGCGATCTTAAAATAAAAGTACTCAACAACATAGTCGAACCTACAGTAAAGGGTTTGGCAAAGGATGGCATTCCATACATTGGATTTATATTTTTTGGACTGATAATGGTCGAAAACGAACCTTATGTTATTGAATATAATTGTCGAATGGGTGACCCAGAAACGGAAGCTGTTTTCCCAAGAATGAAGTCAGATTTTGTAGAACTTTTGATAGCCATCCAAAATGGTAATCTGCAAGATGCTCAAATGGAAGTAATTGATGAAGCAGCAGGAACCATCATCTTGGTGTCTGGTGGTTATCCTGGTGATTACCTCAAAGGATTGGAAATACATGGACTAGAAAAGGTAGAAGGAAGTTTGGTATATCATTCTGGTACTGCTGCAAAATCCGATAAAATAATCACCAATGGTGGCAGGGTCTTAGCCATTACAACGCTAGCCCAAGATTTTAAAAAAGCGATAGAAGTTTCTAAACAAAATGCTGAAAAAATCACTTGGTCAGGAAAATATTTTAGAAAAGATATAGGTTTTGATCTATAGTGTTTTGTCAATTTGTCATAATGTTTGGTTATGGAACAAAATATGATGTGTTATTGAGCAAGGATTCGAAAGAAGGGGGCACTTAAGAAAAAGTGCATTATTAAAAACTTTAGTTATCAGCATGCTTTTCTGATAATTGTAAAGTTTTTACGTTTTTAAATACAACCAGTTATAAATATATTGAAATGTTTAATTTTTTAAAAAATTTACTAGGTTCAAAACACGATCGGGATGTAAAAGAATACATGCCATTGGTTGCGAAAACAAACCAATTTTACGATCAGTACAAGAGCCTGAGCAATGATCAACTCAGAAGTAAGACCCTTGAATTTAAAGATAGAATATCCAAACACTTAGAAGGTATAAATGGCGATCTCCAAAAGCTCCATGAATCTGCCATGGCAGAGAAGGACCTTGGTAAAAAGGAAGCATATTTTGACCAGATCGATGACCTTACTAAAGAGAAAGACAAACACCTAGAAGACATTTTAAAATCGATTCTACCGGAAGCATTTGCTGTTGTAAAAGAAGCATGTTATCGCTTTACCAACAACGAAACACTAGAAGTAAGTACGACTGATCATGACCGTTTTTTGGCAACCAAAGGTAAAGACTACGTATCTATCAGTGGAGAAACAGCTATTTGGAAAAATGAATGGAAAGCTGCTGGTGCTGAAATAAAGTGGAACATGGTGCATTATGACGTACAGCTCATTGGGGGTATGGTACTTCATGATGGAAAGATCGCCGAGATGGCCACTGGAGAAGGTAAAACATTGGTTGCAACTTTGCCAGCATATCTCAACGGATTGAGCGGCTCCGGTGTACACGTAGTAACTGTCAACGATTACTTGGCAAGAAGGGACTGCGAATGGATCGGCCCTATCCATGAGTTTTTGTTATTGACTACTGATTGTATTGATAAATATAAGCCACATTCAAGTGATAGAATCAATGCTTATAAGTGTGATATTACTTATGGAACAAACAATGAATTTGGTTTTGATTACCTGAGAGACAATATGGTGAGAAGTTCATCAGAAAAAGTCCAGGGTAAACATCACTACGCAATGATAGATGAGGTAGACTCTGTTTTGATTGACGATGCCCGTACACCTTTGATCATTTCTGGTCCAGTACCTGAGGGCGCTGACGAACAAGAGTATCAAGACCTTAATCCAAAAATAGAATCTCTAGTTGCTGCGCAAAGAAAATTGGCAACAGACTTCCTTACTGAAGCAAAAAAACTATTTGCGGATGGTAAAATGGGTTATGAAGAAGGTCAAGCTGGCCTTGCCTTGTTGAGAGCACACCACGCTTTACCAAAATACAGACCCCTCATCAAATTCCTTAGCGAAGAAGGAGTCAAAGTAATGTTGCAAAGGGCAGAAAATTATTATTTACAAGAGCAGGCTAAAAATATGCCTTTTGTAGATAAGGTCTTGTACTTTGTAATTGATGAAAAAAACAGATCGGTAGAACTGACCGATAAAGGAATCGACTTATTGTCTAAAGGAGAGAATGATGACGATTTCTTCAATATGCCAGATATCATCAAGGAAACTCAAAACATAGATAACAGAGAGCGGGCAGAAGGTATCAGATTGACAGAAGAAAGGCAGAAAGTCATCAATGATTATGCGATCAAATCCAGGAGACTTCACTCAGTCCAACAATTACTTAAGGCCTATACTTTATTTGAAAAAGATCAGGAATACGTCGTGATGGACGGTCAGGTAAAAATAGTAGATGAGCAAACTGGTCGTATGATGGAAGGACGTAGATATTCTGACGGTCTCCACCAAGCGCTGGAAGCAAAAGAAAAGGTAGATATTGGTAATATCACTCAAACTTATGCTACTGTTACTCTCCAGAATTATTTCAGGATGTATCACAAGGCAGCTGGTATGACTGGTACTGCGGAGACAGAAGCTAGTGAATTGTGGGAAATCTATAAACTGGATGTTTCTGTAATACCTACCAATCGACCAATCATTCGAGATGACAGAGAAGATTTGGTTTTCAAAACATCTAGGGAAAAATTCAATGCGGTAGTGGATGAAATTGCTGTTTTGACAGCTGCTGGTAGACCTGTTTTGGTGGGAACTACCTCTGTTGAAGCGTCAGAACTCCTCAGTAGATTCCTCAATTTGAGAAACATCAAACACAACGTACTCAATGCCAAACAACACCAACGAGAAGCTGAAATCGTTGCGGAGGCAGGAAGAGCAGGCAATGTGACCATAGCCACCAACATGGCAGGTAGAGGTACGGATATCAAGATAAACGACGAAGTCAAAAAAGCAGGTGGTTTGGCCATCATAGCAACAGAAAGACACGACAGCAGAAGGGTAGACAGACAGTTGCGAGGTAGGGCTGGAAGACAAGGTGATCCAGGAACTTCACAATTCTATGTCTCTCTCGAAGACAACTTGATGAGATTATTCCAATCAGAAAGAATTGCTGGAATGATGGATAAACTTGGCCACAAAGAAGGAGAGGTGATCCAACATTCTATGATTTCCAAGTCCATCGAGCGCGCGCAGAAAAAAGTAGAGGAAAATAACTTTGGAATACGTAAACGTCTTTTGGAATATGATGACGTGATGAATATCCAGAGGGAAGCCATCTATAAAAAGAGAGATACAGCACTTTATGGAGATAGACTTTCTGTAGACTTATACAATATGTTTGACTCATTGATGGAAACGATAGTTTTCACATTCAAACAAAATGGAGATTATGAATCATACCGCAATGAATGTATGAGTCAACTGAGCGTAGATCCCAACATCACGGAGCAAGAATTTGCAACCTTGGGTTCTGAGCAAGTTTTGAATAGACTTGAAAAGCAAGTTTTTGAGGTTTATGAGTTGAAAAAACAACACCTCAGAAATGTTTTCATGCCTATAGTTGAAAATGTTTATCAAAACCAAGGCCATAGATATAGGCGCATTTTGGTTCCTTATCATGACGGATCAATGCACCCGCTTCCTGTATCAGCCGAGCTCAAAAAAGCTGTAGAGTCAGCAGGTGAATCATTGTCAACAGATATCGAACAAGCCATCACCCTATCATTGATCGATGATAAGTGGAAAGAACACCTTAGAGCAATGGATGAATTGAAAGATTCTGTACAATCTGCTTCCTTTGAGCAAAAAGATCCATTGGTTATCTATAAGATGGAAGCATATAAACTATTTGAAAATTTGATCCACACCATCAACAGAGAAGTTGTTTCCTATTTGATGCGAGGTCAATTGATGGTAGAAACCGGTGAACAAATCAGAGAAGCAAAAGAGCAAAAAACAGATCTTTCCAATATCCAAACCAATAAAGAAGAGGAAGCAAGAAAAGTCGCTGCTCAAAATGCAGGAGCAAGATCAGAAAGACCAGTGGTAGAGCAGATAGTCAGAACCGAAGATAAAATTGGTAGAAATGATCCTTGTCCTTGCGGAAGTGGTAAAAAATATAAAAATTGTCATGGCTAGGCCAGCATTTTGCGAATTTTTTGCCCAAAATATTTTGAAATCTTAAATAGTAAGTTGTATATTTGCAACTCTTTTTAAAAAAAGCTATAATATGTTAATAATCAACGTAAAAGACGACGAATCAATCGACAGAGCCCTCAAGAGGTATAAAAGAAAATTCCAGATGACTGGAGTTGTAAATGAATTGAGAAGAAGAAAGAATTTCGAGAAGCCTTCAGTAAGCAGAAGAAACGAAATTTTGAACGCTGAGTACAGACTTAAGAAATTTGGTTCTGTAGGTCAATAGTTTAGTCGATCGTCTTATAAAATAAATCTTTTGATTAGGGGTCATTTGCAAAAGTGATCCCTATTTCTATTTTTAAGCCCTCCTCTTCGCATTTGAAAAATTGTTATATGTGCTAAAATTGTTTTTGTTTAGTTCGAGTCCTCTGCTTTACCCCTCAAAAATTGGTAAGTGCTTTTTGAAAATATATTAAAATGCTTACTAGAAATAGACTTACATTTGAGCGTATAGATCCATAAAATGGCCAAACATGTTTTTTGACATTTTATCCATTTTTGAAAAATAAATATCCTTCAAAGTTTTTATCAACAAGTAAAAAAAAGGTGGTTTTCAGATGATGAATTTCCCTATATCATGATATCAACCAGAATATATATTTATCATTTTTTGTATATGTTAAATTTTTATACGAATAAGCTTGAAACCATCCATTACTACCACTATTTTAAAGTTATCAACATAGTAAGTGTTAATTTATAAAGTAGGAAAAGGAATGGGGAACTATTAGATTTGTCATCCCATTATAATATTATAAAAGGGAATTATATATCTTTTTTGAATATGTCAGAATCTCGCAATACTTTAAAATCAATAGCTGGTGGAGCTTTGTCATCCTTGAAAGGTGATGGAGATTTCGATAAAGCCTTTGCAGGAAGGATACAGCCACAAGCTATAGAACTTGAAGAAGCAGTTCTTGGTGCCATCATGATTGACAAAGATGCTATGCCATCAGTGGTGGAGATTTTGAAAATGGAAAGCTTTTATTTGCCCAAACACGCGCTGCTTTACCGCACCATGGAGCATTTATTTAGTAAATCCATTCCTATTGATTTATTGACCATTCATGAGTCTCTCAAAAAAGCAGGTGAACTAGAAGAAATTGGTGGTGTAGGGTATTTGATTGAACTGTCCAATAAAGTGGCATCCGCCGCCAATATTGAGTTTCACTCCCGAATCATTGCACAAAAGTATATACAAAGAGAATTAATCAGGGTTTCTACAGAAGTCATCAAGAATTCATTTGAAGACACCAAGGACGTTTTGGAAATCCTGGATGAAGCAGAAAGAGGCCTATATAATATTACAGACAATAACCTTAATACTGGTTATGAATCTTTGGGAAGCTTGGTGATCAAGGCTCAGAAAGAGATAGAATTGATCGCTCAAAAAGGATCAGATATTACTGGTGTTCCAACTGGTTTTAGAGATCTCGATAAGATGACCAATGGTTGGCAAGGCTCTGACCTCATCATTGTGGCAGCTAGACCTGGTATGGGTAAAACGGCCTTTACTTTGAGTATGGCAAAAAATGCAGCCAAGGCTGGTGTGCCAGTTGCAGTATTCTCACTGGAAATGGCAAGCGTACAATTGGTCCAACGTTTGATCTCGGGAGAGGCAGAAATCAATAGTAACAGGCTGAGAAATGGACAGCTTTCCGAAGAAGAATGGAAAGTTCTCCACAATTCTGTAGACTCACTTTCCAACATGCCTATTTATATTGACGATACACCAGCCATCAACATTTTTGAACTTCGGGCGAAGTGTCGACGTCTCAAACAAAATTGTGATATCGGCATGATCATCATTGACTACTTACAATTGATGACAGCTGCTCCAAATGAAAAGCGTGGTAACCGCGAACAAGAAATTTCTTCCATCTCCAGATCACTCAAAGGTCTAGCAAAGGAACTCAATGTGCCGGTGATTGCACTTTCTCAGTTATCCAGAGCAGTAGAAACCAGGGGTGGTGAAAAAAGGCCACAACTCTCTGACCTTCGGGAATCCGGAGCAATCGAGCAAGATGCTGATATTGTAACATTTATCTACCGCCCAGGATACTACGGTATTGAAGAAGGCAATTACGATATACCTTTGGATCTTGCAGAAATCATTTTAGCTAAACACAGAAATGGTGGTTTAGGTACGGTAAATCTGAAATTTATTGGGGAATTCGTTAAGTTTGAAAATCGTGATGATGATACATTCATGAATGATTTCAAACCAAATGACACTTTTGAAGCCAATCCTTTTGGTTCAGGGGCAGTAATTACCAGACCTTCCAAACTCAACACCGGTGAGGTAGATTTTTCTGATTTTGGAGGCGAGGGACAAGATATCGACAATCTTTTTTAATCCAGAGCAAACCAAATTGATATTTAATCAATATATTTGATTTACTTGTTTAGCCACACCTTACAGACAAGCCTTGATTATTATTTTATCAAATTAATATAAGCACCACATCAATGGCACGTAATTTTTTATTGACCGCGTTTATTTGTTTCGTAATAGGTTCCTCAGCTTTTGCAATAGATCCTACTCCTCTTGCCATAGGTAGTCAGGCACCAGATTTTAAATTACCTGGGACAGATGGGAAAAATTACAGTTTAGCTGATTTTTCTGGGGCAAAAGTTCTGGTCTTTATTTTTACGTGTAATCATTGTCCGACTGCACAAGCTTATGAAGACAGGATGATCAAAATGAGTAATGAGTACGTGAGCAAGGGTGTTCAATTTGTTGCTATTTCTCCAAATGATCCAAATGCCATCCGTTTGGATGAGCTCGGGTACAGTGATTTAGGTGACAGCTATGAAGATATGGTCATAAGAAGTGAACAGAAAAATTTTCCTTTCCCATACCTATATGATGGAGAAACTCAATCTGTTTCTACAAAGTATGGTCCGATTGCAACACCACATGTTTTTATTTTTGATAAGGACCGCAAGCTGAGGTTTCAAGGGCGAATAGATGATACAGAAAACCCTGCGAAAACGCCAAAAATACACGATACAAGAGTTGCTATTGACGCTTTGTTGGCAGACAAAGCTGTGCCTGTTGAGACAACCAAAGTTTTTGGATGTTCGGTAAAATGGGCAAGCAAAACCAATTGGCTCGAACAAGCAAAAGTAAAATGGGCACAAGAGCCAGTCAGCTTGAATGTGGTTGATGAAGCAGGAGTGAGAGAATTGGTGGCCAATAAAACAGATAAGTTGAGGGTCATCAATCTTTGGGCAACGTGGTGTGGTCCATGTGTCAGTGAATTTCCTGATCTCATTACCATCAATAGGATGTACAGAATAAGAGATTTTGAAATGGTGACCATCAGTGCGGATAACCCCGGAAGTGAGGAGAAAGCACTGAAGTTTTTACAAAAGCAAGAAGCATCAACTTCCAATTATATTTTCAACCTCGAAGATAAGTATAAGCTCATTGAAGCAGTAGATCCAAAATGGGGTGGAGCTTTGCCATACACTTTGGTTGTGGAACCTGGTGGTAAAATCATATATAGCAAACAAGGACCTTTTGATGTAATGGAACTTAAAACTGCTATTGTGGATAGCCCAACCATTGGTAGGATTTATCCAAATAAATAAACTGATTTCTCCAGTAGAAATACATTAATCTACCTTCTATCTGGAATAAGGGTTCTTTATAAAAAAGGCAACTTTACTATTTTGGCCGGTAATGATTTTTTGCCAAAACTGATGTAAATTGTTGTATCCAGAGCGGCGTATTGCTTTTGGACATACCCCATCCCAATTGGTTGATCTAAACCAGGGCTTTGAGTTCCTGAAGTAACAATCCCAATGATTTGGCCTTCTGCATCCATTATTTCATAATCATGTCTAGGCACCCTCCTTTCATCCAATTTAAAACCAACTAACTTTTTATGTACACCATTTAGCTTTTGATCTGCAAAAGTTGATTTTGAAGGGAAATCGGCCGCTTTATTTAATTTGGTGATCCATGACAATCCGGCTTCGATAGGGGAAGTTAGGTCGTTGATATCATTCCCGTACAAACAATAACCTTTCTCCAACCTTAAGGTGTCTCTTGCGCCAAGACCACAAGGTTTTAAGTCAAAATCATTGCCTTTTTCTATAAGGATATCCCATAATTTCAGGGCATTTTCATTGTCTAGATATAACTCAAATCCACCACTACCAGTATATCCTGTAGCTGAAATTAAAACGTTATCAATTCCCGCAACCGTTCCTTTTGTAAAGGAGTAATATGGAATTTTGGATAAATCAACCGTAGTAAACAGTTGTAATAGTTCAATTGCTTTGGGACCTTGCAAAGCCAGAAGAGCTGTTTTATCAGAAATATTGATCAATCTGGTATCAAACACATTGTGTTTGGAAATCCAGTCCCAATCTTTTTCAATATTTGATGCATTCACAACCAACATAAAGGCCATTTCACCTTCGCTACAGTTGTTTTCATCCAATCTATAGACGAGTAAATCATCAACAATTCCTCCTTGATCATTGGGCATACAAGCATATTGTGCCTCGCCAATGGCCAATGTTGACGCATCATTGCTGCTGATTGCCTGTACTAAATCCAAGGCTTGTTTACCTTTTACAATAAATTCACCCATATGAGAAACATCAAATAAACCAACGTTATTTCTCACTGCCATGTGTTCGTCGATGATCGAAGAATAAGAAATGGGCATATTATAGCCAGCAAATTCGGCCATTTTAGCCCCTAGTGCAAGGTGCCTTTGGGTAAAAACTGTTTCTTTCATTACCGTTATTTTGATAGTATTGCGTCAATGATTTTATCACCAAGTACTATTTGGTGTACTACGTCCATTCCTTTGATGACCTTCCCAAACAAAGTATATCTTCCATCCAAATGTGGAGTTGGTGAATGGGTGATGAAAAACTGACTACTTTCTGTATGTAAACCCGCAGAGGCCATGCCAACATAACCAGCTTCATTGTAACTTTTTCTACCCAATTCTGACCGAATGGTGTAATCCATGGAGCCATATCCATCTCCTCTTGGGCAACCTGTTTGAATTACAAAGTTGGGAACAACTCTGTGGAAGATTTTATCATCAAAGTAATCACTTTTACATAATTCCAGGAAATTACCTACCGTAGCTGGTGCTAATCTTAGATAAAGCATGATGGTTATATTTCCCTTTGTAGTTTTGACTACCACCTCTGCAGAATCTTTCAATGTGCTTAAAACATTAAAATTAAGTGTTTTAACTTTTGAAGTTTCTTCAGTGTAAGTAGTATCAAACAGATATTTTGATAATTTATTGAGCTCGATAACTGTTTCGAGGTCTTTTGGTTGAACCATTTTGGACATAGACTCTTCCAAAAAAGTAGAATCCCTCAATAGGGTTTTTGCTTGATTTTTTTCATCAGCGAGTAAAGGTGCAGTAAAAGCAGTTACTCCACTATCACCTTCTCTTATTTTACCAGCAAAGTAATATAAAATTTCCCTCTTGACTTTGATGTAATTGTTTTTATAAGCAGCGATGAAATCCGGACTATTGATGATGTTGTTTAATGCTTCTATTTTGGCCATTTCCTCTAGTTTGGAAGTCGTAGGAATGGCAATGATATTTACATATTGGTAAGGATCATAACCAAGTACTTTGATATATTCTGCTTTAACAAAAGGATCAGTAGCTTGGTTTTTCCTTTGTAGGGCAAGATTTTTAATTCCTTCTTTGCTTACAGTAAGGAACAGGCTTTGATTGTTCATAATTGCCTGAAGTAATTTTGCCTTTACAAGAGAATGCTCAGTAATACTATCTGCCTTCCAAAAAGAACCAATCAAGCCAGGGGCTTTAATTTTTAATGCTGCGTCTGCTGCCGTTAAGGCAACATGTGGATCTTTATCTGTAGTCAAAGTGAGGATGGTATCTGCTATGCCTTGGTCAGGAAGAAAAGCAGTCAAAGCTCTAATACCATTGGCCCTGATGCGATAGTCGTTGTCACTAAAAACAATTGAGGCTAAAACCTCCTTACATGCTTGAGTTTTGCACTTTCCTAAGGATAGGGCCAAAGCCATCTTAATATCGATGTCTTGCGTATTTGTAATTATTTTTGTGATGGCTGCAGATTCATCGTCTAATTTGATATCTCTAGTTCTAGCAAGATAATGTGCACAGATAAGTTTTACCTCACGGTCTACCTCAGAATTTTCAAGATATTTTAAACAAAGTTTTACACCATTTTCTGGTACAATATTCCTAAGTCCAAATCTATATAATGCTTTTATTTGTCCAGTAAGAAGCAATGTATCTGTGGTTCTGTAGGTTTCAACAGAAGCCAATAAGTTTGCCTCCCGAATGCCACCTATTTTGCCAATTGCCTCTAGTACATTTGCATTGTATTGATTATTGATGTTCATACTATCTTGACCAGCAAATGCATTGATCAATTCTGGTAAATGCGTGGAATCACCCAATTGGCCCAAAACATAAGCAGCAGCAGATCTTACTTCAAAATTGGGATCTTTAAGTTTCAAAACAATTGAATCGCCTATTGATTTGTCTTGGAAAGAAGCAAATGCATTGACAGCCATCAATCTCAATAATGAACTAGGGTGACTAAAGTATGATTTTAGACTATCTAAATTTTGATCATTTTGAAACGTGAGCATTTTTTGAACATCAGGATTGGAAAGATCTACTGATGTAGGTGTTTCTGCCTTTTTTGCTGGTGGCACACATGCGTTGAATAACAATACACAAAGTATTATAGTGGATGCTATTCTTAAAAAAATTGGCATAATTCAATTCAATTTGTTGCTGTAAAGATGGTAAAAATACATTTAGCACCAGTATTTATAAAACAGTTTTGTTTAAGAAACAATCGTTCATAAAGTATAATGTCGTCAGTTTATTATGCTGAAAGTTCATATACCTATCGGAAATTGAATTGATCACCAATATTGTGTAGAAAATTTGATAGAGATCGCAGAGAGAAATTGAGGTATTGTCCAAGATTTCATGAAATTGAACGATGAAGAAATCTAATAAATTTGTGCAAGAAAATGGTCAAATTTATTTTGCTAGCTATCTAGACTGGAAGATAGCATTCACCTCTTTTTTGCTCAAAAAAGCTCAATTTTCTTTCATTGAAAATATTGCCTAAAGAATACTTCCTGAACTCTAAAAAGAGATTGCCCATTAATTCATTAAATTAATGAGCAATCCTTCAATATTTTTATAAAACCTTATTTATGAATTTCTTGGGCTTTATTGGTTCGCCAGTTTTCTTCAAAGTATTTAGCATCTTCTTCATTCCGGGGTCTTACACCCATCACGATATTTCCACTTTTAACTCCTGACTCATAAAGCTTAGCTCTGTCCTCAGGAATACCTGCTCCGACTAATGCACCAATCACACCACCTGTGATACCGCCTGCTCCCGCGCCAGCAAGGCCAGCTGCAATGGGTCCAGCGATGACTAAGCCGAGTCCAGGAATAGCAATACTCGTTCCTACAGCGGCAATTATTCCAGCGATAGCACCGACTGTTCCCCCGATAGCTGAGCCCGTTCCTGCACCTTCAGCAGCCTTGGTGCCGAACTTGGATTCGGCCTCATATCCTTCAAAATGTTTGCTTCGAGTTTCATCAGACATCATCAGATTGATGTCATCCTTGGAATATCCTCTTTCATACATGGCGTTATAAGCTTTTTCTGAACTTTCTCTGTCATGAAACATTCCAGTCAACATGCCATGATCAGTTTTTTTGTTTTGAGTACTTTGATTATTTTGTTCTATCATAATAAATTTTCTTGAGTATCATTTTCGCAACAAAATTATTGCTTTACAAAGGTGTTGGTCTTACACATAGGATGCATTACACAATTCCATTTTTGAATTACAGGATTCACATATCTTATAATTTTGCATAAAACTGTATTCAAAGAGAGAAAGGAAAAAGCCAAATTAGACTAATAAAATAAGTGCTTTTCAAAAGATAAATAATGAAGTTAGAGTGTTTCCATCCCTGGCTGAACTTCCTATCTTTTGCACAATTACCAATCTGCGTTTGGTGGTTGGATAAAATACTTTATATTCGTAAACTTGAGAAATTCATTCCTTCTTTGGGTTTTATTGCCTTCATTGGAACTGTCTTTTTCTAGTATATCAGAAAGAAATTCAAAAGTTACATTTATGCCTGTTTCACAACGTTTTACGCCATTTTTAAAATCCTTCTTGTTTGCTGTTTTGACAAACTTCGGATTTACGATAGGAGGGTTCGGTCAAAACTCCGGCGCCAATCCAAGCTTTCCATGTGATGAATATGCTTTGCATGGCACTCCTTGTGTGACTGCCCACAGTACGACTAGATTACTAGCCAATTATAAAGGACCACTTTATCAAGTAAAGAGACTATCTGATGGAAAAACCTTGGACATTGGAACATTGCCATATCAAAAAGGTGAAGCAGTGATTGTAGCCAATGCCGCAGCCCAGGATGCTTTTTGCGACCAGGATGTCTGTTTCATTTCCATCATTTACGATCAATCTGGAAATAAAAATCACTTACTACAAGCGCCTCCAGGAACTTTTGTTGGCCCAGCCCCAGGCGGATTCAATACACTACCAATTGCTGATATGGCTCCTGTGACATTGGCTGGGCATAAAGTTTATGGTTCTTATGTCATGCCAGGAATGGGTCTTAGAAACAATAATGCTGTTGGTTTGGCGATCAATGACGAACCACAGGGTATTTATATGGTATTTGATGGAGGTCATTATGACAGTGGTTGTTGTTTTAACTACGGTAATACTTCGACCAATAGTCAGGCGGTGGGTACAGGAACCATGGCAACAGTATATTTTGGCACTTCGACTGCGTGGGGAAAAGGAGCTGGTAAAGGACCTTGGATCATGTCTGACATGGAAGCGGGTTTGTTTTCTGGCTATGATGCGAAAGAAAATATCGCAGATCCCACCATTGATGGGTGGCGTTTTGTGACAGGAATGGTCAACGGTGGTGGTGGTAATAAGTGGGAGATCAGGGGTGGAAATGCCCAAGATGGCAAACTTGCCACCTTTTATCAAGGTGAAAGGCCAGGTTCAAGAGAGAATAATACCTATTTTCCCATGCATCGCAAAGGTGCCGTACAGATGGGTAACGGGGGAGACAATGGCAATGGTTCTGCTGGCACGTTTTATGAAGGCATCATGGTGATTGGATACCCAAAAGATGAGGCTATTCATGGAGTTCAGCAAAATATTGTCGCTTCAAAATATGATCTTCCATATGTTCAGCTATCAAGGATGACAAGTTTTGGTCCAGCATCTACACAGGAAATCAACCTCACTTATCACAACAGTTCTGGAAAAGACATAAAAAACCTTAAATTGTCATTAAACCTCCCAAAAGGTTGGAAAGGCAAAATCGCGGGAGAAACCACTCCTTTCAAAATGTTCTCAGAAAAGATAGCAGCTGGAGAAACCGTAAAAGTCAATTTTATGGTGACTTCTCCAACCAATGCAATGGCCGGTCATTTAAAAGGAAGTGCTGAATGGGAATCCTCTGAAGGTAAACAAACATCTTTTGCAAGCCAACGCATAAGAACTGCTCCATCTATAAAAATCAACGAGGTAAGATTTAAAAATAGCTTGAATGTCACTGATCAATTCATCGAATTGTATAACAGTTCTGATAATGAGGTGGATTTGAGTGGATGGTCATTGATCAACACCAAAAGTGAATGGGCACCTGTAGAACTAGCCACGATTCCAAAAGGTAAAAAATTGAAACCCAAAGCATTCTATCTGCTAGGCCTTTCCCCAGCAGGTTTAGTAGCGCCAGCTCTTAAGGGTGATAAAAACATCTATTTATCTGGACTGGAAGGTTTAAAAGCTGGTGACCAAATTGCAGTGGCAGGTGAAAAAGTTTCTATAACAAAAGTAGGAACAGCTGCTACACCAATGACCACCATATTTGTACCAGTGTCTACAGGTCCGTGGTTGACTTTTCCAGTAGGAACTACTAAGATACCCGTTACCAACGCTACTGGATTTATGGTTGGTGATAAAATAGGCATTGACGCAGGAGGAAAATTTGAGATTGCGACAGTTACATCGGTAGGAAAGGCTTCAACCCAAACTAATTTGGTTGGCGGGGCTCAAAAAGGCGATACTGTCATAAAGGTTGTAGAAAACGCAAATATGTCTGTTGGTGATGTTTTAACGATCAACACAGGTGCCAGAACAGAACTAGTTGAAGTAAAGCGCATCATCAAAGTTGTTGCTGCTCCGGTGCGTGGCAGGCCAAGTGAAGGACCAGGTGAAGTAGAATTGACCAAACCTTTAATGAGCGACCACATGGATGCCGTGGATGTTTCTGATCCAGGAACGGGTATTGGATTTACTCCAGCTACAAAATTTGTGCATGTCAGTGGTCAAGCCGTACAAGGTTTGGGCAGCGGCGTCACACTTTTTTCTGGTTTGAAAAGTGCACATAAATATGGTACGCCTATCAATGGACTTGGTTTCAAAAACGGCGGTTATCGGGGAAAAATCTTGCCAAACCAGTGGTATGGGGGTTCTTTATCGGGAAGTTCAGGTTCGATTGCATTGATGGACGCTAGTGGAAAAGTATTGGTTGACGGATTGGTTTATGGGTCACAGCAAAGTAATTCGAGCGCAAACGGCACCATTCCCAGCCCTGAAATTGCAACTTTGGAAGGTGTGCAATCTCAGGGTGGTTGTATAGCTGTAGTGCCCGCTTTGCCAAGACGTTTCATACCTGTAGCAGGTGCGCCAGATGAAGTCAATGTGAGTTTGGGTTTGTTCCCTGATGGGAATGATAATGATTCAAATTGTAATGATTTTCGGATTCAAAAAAAGGTCAATTTGGCTACGGGAGTGGAGGCTGGGGCAAACAACTTCAAAGTATTGGAAAAAGGTGGTTTGGAAGTTGGTCAGACCGTTTTTATTGGAAGCGAACTTGCTGTGGTTAAAGAAATTGGAGGTCTGGGAGCCACTATTTCAACGAGTGAATCTCAAAGTGGAAGCAATAAAATCTTTGTAGAAAGTGTCTTTGGATTTACTGTTGGTCAAGAAATTTTGGTTGGAAAAGGAAGTCAAATGGAGAAAGTTATTGTTTCAGAAGTAACACCTGTGAGGCGTCGTTTTGGAGCTCCACCGAGTGATGTGACGGATTCAATCACTTTGTCAACACCACTCAAGAACAATCATGCCAAAGGAGTCGCAGTGGCCGGAAGTGGCATTACTTTGAATGCTGCATTGAAAAGTGCGCATGAAAAAGGAGAGCAAGTGGCACAAAATTTGCCAACACCAGGTGAGAGGAATCAGTATTGAGCATTGCTTTTAGGAAGCATTCAATAACTGCTCCTTTCCAATTCAAAGTAAAACCTTAATTTAAAAGAGATGAAAATATTTATTTTATGGACACTTATTTTGTTGTCCTTCGTTCAGATTCATGCTCAAAAATTTGGTGATAATCAACCAAAACCTACTCCGAAAAAATCTGAAATGAGGTATCACATTGCAAAATTTAGCTTGCCAGATAAAAAGATAAATTCAAAATACAATTCATTTATCGTTTGGGATTCTAGGAAAGATACAAGACTTTTGGGAATCATACAAAAAGGCTTGTTGAATGAAAAAGTTGCATTAGTAACCGAAAATTCATTGTCACAAGATTTGGAAAGATTTATTTCATTAATAACCAACCCTTACCCAAATGCAAAGGATACGATGTTGATCAACATCAGAGAAATGTATTTTACAGAACTGACTGGCGCTTCAAGTGAAAAAGGATTTTGCAGACTTAGAGCAGAATTTTTCATCAAAAAGGATTCGCTTTTTGAACTGATTGATGATATGGATTTGGTGTTGGAAATAAAATCGATGCTTGATGTTACAAAGAGAAACATCAATAATGGAATGAAGGTTTTTACAGAAAAACTTGCTCAAAATCTGTCGGCTAATAAAACTGGCGAGAAGTTCACGGCATTACAAATTCAGAACTTCGAACAAATTCAAAAAAATAAATTGGCTGCATATACCACAGATAAACTCAAAGATGGGGTTTATTTTACTTTCAAAAGTTTTGCAGATCAAAATCCAAGTGCGTCAAACTTTAAAATAGTTTATGGGAAAAAAGCAAATCAGATTGACCAAGTGATAGGGCTAAATGCAAGCGGCAAAGAATTGGTTTTGAACAAAGAACAAATCTATTGTATTGTTGATCAAGGTAAGGCGTTGATTTCCACTAATTTCGGATTTTACGAGCTGAAATATGAAGATTGGGATTTCTGCTTTGAGGGTAAAAATAAGGTAACTGCCAATGGTCAAGATGTAATTCTCGCAGGTGCGTTGTTTGGAGTATTAGGAGGCATTTTGGCATCCAACGAAACTGAAATATGGTTACAGAAAATTGATTATATGGGAGGAGCTATTGTTCCTATGAGAAAAATACAAGAATAGTTTTCAATTAAAAATTCAAACCATAGCGCATCAATCCTCTTGATTCGTCAAAGGAATTGTTCACCAGGCTTTCTACCACTCTATGAGATAAATTGAAACTTAAGGTGCTTTTCTTGCTTGTTTTGTATGCAACACTCATCTGATAAGTCTGATTTTGACCATCAGACAAACCATCATATTCATTGATTGAAAAGTTGGCAGACCCATTGATGGAAAGTTTTTTCTCCAAAAATCTTTTTGTCGCCCGAAGGCCAAATCCGTATCGATTTTGCTGTTTATTGGAGTAATCATACTGATTGAAATTGAGACTGCCGCCAACTGTAAGGTCCAGGGCTTTGATGCCCACGTTGTTACTCAAATTTAGGCTCAAAATTTTTATATCTCCGACTTGTTGGATTTCACTTTGGTCAGAAACGGTGTTGTAAAAAGCCGACAAATTGATGGTCATGGTTTTGTTGGAAATTTCAGGCATGTAGGAAGTTGATAATCCATATTGATTGGAAACCGATACAAACCTCAACGTATCGTCTAGTTGAAGGACTTGATTTTCAGAGCTTGTTTGAAAATTGCTAAAAGTAAGCGTAGCGTAGAATTTATCTGAGGGATAAAAATTGAGGTTTGCATTCCCAATAAGTCGCTCTGTGGTATTGGTGCGTTTTCCAGTAAGGTTGTTTTCTTCTACTCCAAATTGCCCATCCAATCTGATTTTTCTTTGCCATAAACCCACACCTCCAGTAAAAGTATATTGCTGTACATCATTGACAAAGTAATTACTTGCGAGTGTCGTATAAAATGGGTCAACGCGGCGGTATTTCAAGCCAAGTTTACCCGTCCCTATTCTTATATTTACACCACCGTCACCTGCAAGAGAAAAACTTGAAGAGCTGTTGGCTTTAAAGATGTCATAGGCTACATCCGGTGCAGCATCTCCATAATTGAGATAAAGCGTATCTCTTTGATCTGCCGTAAATCCACTGAAACCAGTATTTATGAAAAAGTCTATTTTTTTGAAAAGGGTCAAACCTCCATTGATGCCCAACAATATATTTTCACGCGGAGTAAGTTGTTGATAACCATAACTTGTGGTATAACTTTTGTCGTATTGAAATGAATTTTCATCGTCTTTGATTTGCAAAAAGATGACCTCTATCTTGGACCGATCTTTCCCAAACCCAAGTTTTCCTCCTTGAACGTAACGATCATAGATGGGTATCAGAGATGCTCCATCAATCAAAGTGTCGCGAATAGCCAATGGATTTTGGATTTTTCCTTTGAGTCCAGAAATGGTAAATAACCCTGGTTTTAATTCAAAGCCTACACCATAAAAGCTTCTTCCCGCCATCGTATAAGGTGAAAAACTCATCGTATTCCAGCCTAGATAAACCTTAGCCCATTTATAACTGGGAGCTATGCCCAATCTATTAAAAGTATAATCATAACTGAATTGAGCATCTCGATAGGAACCCGATATTGGAATTGTAAAGCCTTTATAAGAAAGGGCTACCCGACCACTGATATTATATGAATACGGACTTCTCCGAGCTTGAATGCCACTGACATCATAAACCTCCCCTCCTAAAGATATTCCTCCACTGATTTTGAAGTCAGAGGATTTTTCCTTTGTCACCTTTGACATTGAATCTTGGGAACGACCCTTCACGACGATGGCCAATAAAACCAAGCAAAGTATTTTGGTCCGTAATTTCATGACATTTAATTATAGATTACGTAACTGAATGCCTGACTAACCGCATCACCATTTGCCAGTATTCTTACTACAGCACTTCCACCACTGAAAGAGACCAATGCCGTATAACTTATTCCTGCCGAAGGTGAGCCTCTTGGCGTAACAATGACTGAGCAGTTGGAAGCTGACAAGCTAGACCCAGACACACTGATGGTAGTTGCTCCTGATGAAAAGGAAGTGGAAACATTACCATTCATATCCCAACTTTCACCACCACCTGCTGCAACAGATCCTGCGGCTAAAGGACCACCTCCGCCAGCACTAATGGTAGTTGGTGCCCACGCAGACCCGTTCCAGATCAAAGCTTGACCAACAGATGGGTTGGCATTTGACACATTTCTTTTTTGGATGGCTGTGACTGTAAGTAAATTGTATTTCCCACTCACATCGCCGCTATGATCTGAAGTAGTAGTGAGATCATCTGCGGCATTTGGGTCACCCGTATTGCTGATGACGCCACCGGTTATCGAAATTCCTGTGCCTGGAGAATAACCATTGCCAACACCCCATGTGGTACCGTTGTACACGAGGATTTGACCATTGGTTGTCGGTGTAGCTGTCACACCCACACCATTTATTTTTTTGACCAAAGTGGTATTCCATTTTCCCACAACGTCACCCTCAAGGTCGTCTGTTTTTTTGAAGTCATCATTGGCATTAGTATCACCAGTATTTGAAATTACGCCTCCTGAAATGCCAATACCCACTCCTTGTGTATAGGAACCTGCAGGCCCTGTTGCGCCAGTGTCACCTTTGGGACCTTGAGGACCGGTAAGACCAGTTGCACCTGTATCACCTTTGTCGCCCTTTAATCCTTGCGGTCCTTGTGAACCTGCATCACCTTTGAGGCCTTGCAAACCTTGTGGACCTGTCTGACCTTGCGAGCCAGTATCTCCTTTGGGTCCTTGCGCACCTGTTGCTCCCACATCTCCTTTTGGACCTTGAGCGCCTTGGGCACCGGTACTTCCAGGATCACCTTTAGGACCCTGGGGACCTTGAGAACCTGTCGGACCAGTTGCTCCAATATCGCCCTTAGGTCCTTGTTGTCCTTGTGGACCTACGTCACCTTTGGGACCTTGGGCACCGGTGGTTCCAGGATCACCTTTAGGACCCTGGGGACCTTGAGAACCTGTTGCTCCAACATCGCCCTTAGGTCCTTGTAAACCAGTTAAACCGGTATCTCCCTTATCACCTTTTGGACCTTGAGAACCTGTTGCTCCAACATCGCCTTTAGGTCCTTGAGCACCTTGGGAGCCATTATCTCCTTTTTCTCCTTTATCCCCCTTAGGCCCTTGTGAACCCTGTGAGCCGGTATCCCCTTTAGGTCCTTGCAAACCTATAGAACCCATATCACCTTTATCTCCTTTTTGGCCTTGTGGTCCCACAGAACCAGTTGCTCCAGAATCACCCTTTGGACCTTGTGGACCATTGGGTCCGGTATCCCCTTTTGGGCCTTGGGGACCGACAGGACCTGCTACACCTTGAGTTCCCTGAGGACCTTGAGCTCCTTGTGCACCAGCAGAACCTTGTGAACCAGTATCACCTTTATCGCCTTTCTCTCCTTTATCGCCCTTATCACCTTTTGGACCTTGCAATTTCCCCGCATTTACCCACTTTGCACCGTCCCAAACAAAAGCATCTCCCGTACTGGTAACAATGTACAAATCACCTTTGTTACCAGTTATTGGCAATTGATTGGCATTGGTAACAGACCCTACAATGCTCACGCTGGTACCGTCTTCACCTTTGTCTCCTTTATCTCCTTTATCACCCTTGTCACCTTTTGTTCCTTGTGCTCCGGTCGGTCCAGCAATACCTTGCAAACCAGTATCACCCTTTTGACCTTGCGTTCCGGGATCACCCTTCAAACCCGCATCTCCTTTATCACCTTTATCTCCTTTATCGCCCTTATCCCCTTTTGGACCTTGGACTCTACCAACACTGATCCAGGTTTTTCCATCCCAAACAAATCCACCACCGGTACTGGTAACAATAAACATATCACCTAGCTTACCTGTGTAGTTGGTTGGCAAATCAGCTTCTGCACCCACTGACCCCACCACACTAACACTATTTCCTTGTTCGCCTTTAAGTTCTATGAAAGGGCCAAAGCTACCGTCTGGATTTTCAAATCTGATTTTGGTACCTTCCCATTGGTGTGCGGGAGGTGGGCCTGGCAATGATGAACCAGATGTTTCTGCATACAAAGCATAAGGTACAGCTGCTAATTGAAAAGGTGGCATTTTGATACCAAAATTCAACTCTTCAATGGCAACTTCTCCACCACCTTTTGCCCAATCAATTTTATCAAATTCCGGGCCACCGATTTGAAGATTTACAATCCCCAATTCATTGGTTCTGGTCTCATAAATTTCTTCAAAACTTCCTCCTTTGGTCGTTATTATTACTTTGACTTTTACATCTTTATTGCCTAATGCAATACCCTTTTCATCTTGCACAATTGCTTGATAATTGAAAAACGAAGGCGTCTGTCCAATCAGAAAAAAATAGGTGAATAATAAATAAATGGCGATAAAATACTTTTTCATTTTATGGTTAATTTTACTGTTTTTTTAATGGCTAATGATGGCAAGCAAACCTTGAAAAGATCGAATGCCTTTTTTATCAATTGAAATCAATGAATACAATCCAGTTTGCATTTCGGCTACAGAAATTTGAATGGAAGAATTATTGAGCGTTTGAATATTGACCGCTGTTTTGACATCATTGATGCTTCGCAATTCGATAGCTGCGACTGCAGAAACATCTTCAATTTTTATTTGAATCCAATCATTGGCTGGATTGGGATAAAATGCAATTTTGGGAATTAAATATTGTTGTGTATTGGTGGGCATGAATACTCCTATTGGGAATAACAGACCTTGACTGATAAAAACCGTTTGGTTGGAATTACCGCCAATAAATGTGGAGCCCAATACTTGATGTGCATGTATGGTTGAATTTTGAAAACTACTACCACCACTCGCTAGGAAGCCCTGAATAGTTTGAGCTTGGACCTCTATTAAACCAAACATAAAAATAAAAAAGACCATGTATTTCATCATACTTGTTTTGTGACCAAATTTGATATTGTTTACTGGTCCTCAAAGACTTATTTCATGGAGTGAACAGAAAATCTATGAAATCATATATTTTCTAATTAAATGAAAAAACATTGAAATTTTCCTTATAATTTCACAAAAAAAAAGTGCGCCAACTACTATTCATATTTCTTTTTATTTATGGGTCTTCTTCTGCTCAGGATAGTTTATTAATTGCTGTCAACAGGGTGACAAAAGAAATTGAAGGACGCGATTTGGCCAAGCTCATCATCAATAAATGTTTTAAAGACGAACAATGTTATAAACCTTATCTAGAGGTCATTTTAAGTAGACCTGTAAATGATGCTAAAGTCCAGATGATCAGTGCAATTACCCAATCCTTTTATACCAATGGAATGGTTCCAGTGAGTAAAAAATATTTATTACAAGGCGTAGATTTGGTTAAATCAAGTAATATAAATCATCCGAAATTGGGGAAATATTATAATTATTTAACCATGATTTATACGGATCAAAATGTGCTGGATTCAGCATTGTATTATGCTCAATTGACCGTAGACGAATACAGAAAACATGAACCATTAGTATCATTATGGACTCCAAATTTCAATAGATATCTCATTTATTTACAATTAAATGATTTTGCAAAAGCAGATCAATACTTAAAGGATGCTTACAATTATGTAAAAACCTCTACCAATCGGATGGATAAGGGATTTGTTTTGTATGCCATGACAAGATCTGCAAAAGAGCGGTGGGGAGAAAAAGAATTGGATAAGTGGATAGGAGAATTTTTGGCATTTAAAAAAGCTGGATCTCCTGATAAACCTATTGATTTACTCCACAGTGGATTACTTGATCTTTTTGATGACAAAGAAGAAGGTTTAAAGAAACTGGAAAAAAGACTGGCGCAATTAAATAAAGACAGTCTGGATGCATCTTCCATTCTAACAAGATTTGATGTTGCAGAGAAATACTCACAAACCGGACAATTACAAAAAGCAGTGGATCAAATGGATATGCTTATTCAAGAAAATCCAAGTTTATCGCGGGTGCAAAAATCGAGCTATTTGATTCAATATGAATATTTAAAAAAAATGGGCCAACATCAAAATGCTTTGGAAGCGCTGGAAAAATATACTGAATTACAAGACAGTTCTTTCCAACAAATTCTCGATGGTAAAATTGCAGATTATGAAGCCAAATATCAAACACAACTAAAAGAAAATGAATTGATGAAAAAAGACATAGAATTAAAGGATCTGAAACTGGATAAAACTAAGTTATTGAGTGGTGGAAGTTTTGTTTTACTACTAGTGTTTTCTGGTTTGATGTTTTATTACCGTAAATTAAAATTTCAGAAAAAAATCAACCAAAAAGATCAGGAAATAAGCAATCAGAAAATTCTTGATTTAGAGCAAAAAAATAAACTATTGGCTTTGAGTTCAATGATTGAAGGACAAGAATCAGAAAGATTGAGAATTGCTCAAGACTTACACGATGGATTGGGAGGTCTACTCACGTCTGTAAAAGCACATTTCAATACCATCACCAGAGAATTGGAGGCTGTAAGTCAAATCAATGTTTTTCAAAAAACAAATGAATTAATTGATGAGGCTTGTGGTGAAGTGAGACGCATTGCACACGACATGATTCCACATTCTTTATCGGAACATGGCTTGCAAGGTGTTCTTATGGAATTGAGCAATACACTCGAAAATGCTGGTATCAAAGCAGATATTGAGGTTCATTATCCTTTGATCAAAGTGCCAGAACAGAAAGCTTCCATGATTTATCGCATTCTTCAAGAAGTAAGCCAAAATACCATCAAACATGCCAATGCCAATCATTTACTTATCCAGTTTTTTGGTGATGAGAAAAACTTACACATTCTTACTGAAGATAATGGAATTGGCTTTGATGTAAATACACTCATCAATAAAAAAGGTATGGGATTAAAAAGTCTGGAATCCAGAGTTCAATACCTCGAGGGCCAAATGGACATAGATTCTAAAATTGGCAAAGGAACAACTATTAACATGATCATACCAATTCCATAAATTATGAAAACGCTTTTGCTGATTTTAGTTATTTTTGGAGGAGCAGTACTTTTACGAGGACAAGATACCTTAAAGCTTCAAGCTATTGAAAAAGAGATACGAGCAGTAATGGCCAGCGGAGGTTCGGATATGCTAAAGTTTGCTACCAGCTATGACAGCATCGCTGCGCTCGGATCAAACAATTTATACAAAGGTAAAGGGCAAAATTTCCTTGGCATGAGTTACCACCTTGCAGGAAATTATGAACAAGCCATGAATTATTATTTTAAAGCCAGAGATTTGTTTTCCAAAGCTAAGGACAATTTTTATTTAGCCTTGAGTTTGAATAATATTGGGGCATGCATGGAATACAAACGCAAGCCTGATTTATCCATTGAGTATTACAAAAAAGCATTGATTCTTTTTGAAAAAGAACAAAACACCACTTGGGTTGCCAATGTGAATAACAATATTGGGGTTCAATTTATAGAATCTGGCAAACTAGATAGTGCTTCCCTATATCATTATAAAGCCTATGAACAACACCTCAAAAATGGTGATACATTGAGTACTTCTATTTTGGTCGGAAACCTGGCCGAATTGGAAGGTAAGGCGGGCCATGAAGACAAAGCTTTGGAACTTGCCCAGGTTTATCTCAATAAATACAAAGACTATCATCAATTGGATGTGCTCTCCAATGTTTACAGTGTCATGGCAGGTGCATATCAGAAAAAAGGACAGCTTGGTAAAGCCAATGAATACAACGATATATCTTTGAAGATTCGTAATGAGCAGGGTGTTAGTTTACACCATATCGCCAACAATTATCTTGTAAGATCAGAAATTCAGCAAGCACTTGGAAACAACAAAGCAGCATTGGAAGCATTACACGTCTATAGAACTATGCAAGATTCTGTTTTCAGAGCAGACAGAGATGAACGCATCACCAGACTAAGTTCAGAATTTGAAGCTAAGTATAAAAATTTGGAATTAACCCATGAAAAAACGCGAACAGAAGCTTTGTTATACGAAGCGAATGTGAGGAAAAGATGGTATTTGGCAGTTGCCATCACCATTGGCCTACTGTCACTTTTGCTTTGGTATTTTTATAGAAAAAGAACTGAATACAAAAACAGAATTCTGCATGCGGACTCTGAAATCCAAAAACAGCAAATCACCGATTTGGAACAGAAAAACCAACTTTTATCTTTGAGCGCAGTCATCGAAGGCCAAGAAAGTGAACGGATGCGCATTGCCAGAGATTTACATGATGGGCTAGGAGGTTTGCTGACTTCTGTAAAAGCACATTTTGGTTCCATTTCTCATGAAATCAATCAATTAATTGAGCTTGATGTATATAAAAAGACGAATGCACTTATAGATGAAGCGTGTTCTGAAGTGCGGCGTATTGCCCATAATATGATACCACATTCACTACAAATGCATGGATTGGAAGGAGCTCTTACAGATTTTGAGTCGCTCATTTCCAAAAATGGTATCACTCCCCATATCGAAGTCTTTCAGGTAGACCTCAAAAATATTTCTGAAAATAATGCGGCTCTGATATATCGAGTATTGCAAGAAGTGATTCAAAACATTATCAAACATGCCAAGGCAACTGAAATAACCATTCAATTTTTGGGCCATGAAAACGGTCTCAACATCCAAGTAGATGACAACGGAAAAGGATTTGACATCAATGAGGTCATTCATGCAAAAGGGATGGGCCTCAAAAGTATCGAGTCTCGTGTGAAATACTTGCATGGTGTCATTCATTTTGATTCCCGAATTGGACACGGCACCCAAGTCAATATAGAACTACCTCCTTCCATTTTCACAAATAAAGTTTGACAAATGACAGAATTATACATTGTAGATGATCACCGCATGGTTTTGGAAGGGCTCAGGCTCTTACTGAATGGTGAAGAGGATATAAAGGTTACGCAAACTTTTAATTCAGCAAATGAAGTGATCAAAGCACTGGAAAATCATGTTCCGGATATTATCCTCATGGATATTAATATGCCTGAACTAAACGGCATTGAGGCTACAAAAATCATCAAAAAGGCCCATCCAGAAGTGCACATTATTGCATTGTCAATGATCAGTGAAAGTAATCTGATAAAGCTTATGCTCAAAAATGGAGCAACTGGCTACCTTCATAAAAACGCTGGCCACGAAGAAATAAAAAATGCGATTAAACAAGTATTATCAGGTAAAAAATATTTGAGTGAAGAAATTTCTGACGCCCTGCTCAATCTCAATCAAAGCGAATGGAAGGCAAAACCAGATTCGCCATTTCCTAAACTTTCCAGAAGAGAGGAAGAAATATTACGATTGATTTTGGATGAAAAAACCACACAAGAAATTTCTGACGAATTGTTTATTTCATTTGGAACTGTAGAAACGCATAGGCGCAATATCATGATCAAACTAGGTGTAAAAAATACAGCAGGATTGGTGAGAGTCGTTTATGAATATAATATTTTGGGATAATCAATCTGATCTGTTTATTGCCAATTCAATCAATAATCTTCTACGCATCTACAGCTATAACCAGCTTCCCTGACACTGTGAAAGAAATATGGATCTGCATTTGATACATTTTGTTCCGCTATGCGATCCTTTGTTGTAACTTCCACAATCAGAATGCCATCTGTATTTGCATCCACTTGTGTCGTCCAAAACCTCGCTATTTTTCGCCTATTCCCAAAAGCATCAGCACCCAAGCCCCTCCATGAATAATGTTCTCCAGCTGAGACCGCATTGAATGAACCAGCTGTTGGAAGCGCAGCTGATGGCCAAAGGGAAGTAGACGGGTATTTAATGTTTTTACCTGCTTGAGCCTGGCCACCCAATCCATTGATGAGGTCATTCCATTCTGCAATGGTTGGTAAGTGCCAGCCATTGGGACACAAGCCCTGAATGCGCGTGCTTACCCCATTGGAACCATTGAGAATTTCTTCGAATGTATATAATCTGCCGTACAATCGATCTTCGCCTACAGATTCGTTGGGGTATGAAGCTCCAAAATCTGTCCGACGAAGGTTTTCTGCCATCCATTTGAGCTGCCCGATATTCACTGTGCAATACTCATTGCCTTGAGCATCGGTAACAGTCTCTGCACATTCGCCAAATCCAGCCGGATCGACATATTGGTCTTCGAGGTAACACCCAACTAAATTTTTATCTGCAATTATTAGTTTATTGATCGGATCATTGGGCAATGCAGTATTGAGATTGTACAAGGTGTTGTATGCAAAATCGGGATTACCCAAATTAGTAATTGGCTCATCATTTACAGAAATATTATAAAATCCCAGAGGCCTATCTTGGCTACCCACTCTCAAATCAAAAAAGCCAGTATTGCGGTTGAAATTTAGCAATGCCTCTGAGAAAGCACGACAGGTAGAAGTATCACGATAAACATAATTCCAAAGCGGATATTTGTATTCATCAGATGACCAAGAAAAATCGAGGAAATCTTCTACTATCGGAAACCCAAAGAAGAAGTTAATTCCTGCTCCATATTGAAAAGTAAGATTATATTCTGGTTGTAAATAACTCAAACTTCCTTTATGCGAAATACCTGGTTGAATATAATTAAATAAATAAACTCCTGCTTTTATTGCGTTTGGAGCTCCAGTCACGCCAACAAAAATATCTGAACCACCTTGCAATTCTATCTCTCCGGTTCCTGATATTTGCCATCCTGGATTATCTTGGTCCTCTTGAGAAGGCGGATGATTGAGCACAGTAAATTGAGGTAATTCGTCCCAGACATTATAGATCAAATCGATATCATAACCTCCAAATCCACCTGTCAGAGTAGGAGTAGTGACCTCCCCTTCAAAATTGACAGAATAGCCCATTTTGGGTTGAAAATATAAGGATAAACCCGTCTCTGGAATGATGAATATTTGCGCTGGTTCGCCAAATTCAATATCTTTTCCAAGACTTACACTGGCTCCAAAAGTAACATTGCCACTCATTTGTATCCGCAAATTTTCAAAATGTAGGTGGAATGCTGGGTTGATGTCACCAAGGTCATTGGCATTGGCTATTGCCGCTGAGTCAAAAAATGAAGTAAAATAAAAATCATCAAAACTGACATCAACACTAAATTGCGGAGTCACATGATGATCACCAGATATTTTGGCAAAACTTGTTGCATTGATTTCAAAATTTTCTTCCAAGTTTAATGATCTGGATTTGATCGTAAATTTATCAGACCTGGAATCAAATGACCACTTTTCATAAGCTTCATTCCAGGTCGCTGTTTCAGTGAGGTAAACGGTTGTATTCCCTTGTGTTTTTATTCCCTTGATTTTCCTAAAGAAAGAAACACTATCCGTAGCGGATCCATCGGCTATATTTACCAATACATCTCCTACAGTTTTATCAGAAATTTGACCCTCTTTTACAACAATTTCATTGTCTGAAATCGTCAAAATTTCTGGTTTCATTTCATCAGTGAGCATCGTAGTGTGATCACGCAGGTAAATGGTGTTGTCTTGAACTTCACCCTTTTTTCTGTAATTATTGGGGTCAACTTCTTCTTTGGTACAGGATAAGTTGATCAATGAAAATATAAACAAGAAATAATAAAATGTTTTCATTTTAATTGGTTTTTGAAGTCCAAATAATTTTATCACTCAATGGCCCAACAAGGCCAGTGTTGCTGCAATATGCGGCTCGATAAGCAACTTTATTTTTTCCTTTAGCTAAATCCTTGATTGGAAAAGTATCTGTTACGGTCCATCTTTCATATGGACCATCATTTACCGATTTAAATACAATTACATTTTCTGAAGTTGGAATCTGTGATAAAATTTCCAACATTAAAATCCCATTATTTTCATTCAAATTCAATGATGGCTTACTGGCTTTGGGGGTTTTGCTTAACAAATGAATTTCTTTTACTGCTTTACTCTTCAACCCCAATTCGTCAATCGCCACAATGTGGTAGGTATATTTTGTGGATGGGGCAATAGATTTATCTTCATAATAAGGTGGAATTGTCATCAAATTTGCCAAAAGCTCGTAAGGTTTATCAGCCTCTTTGCGCCACAATTCATGCTTTACGACATCTCGAGAACTAGAAGGGAATATAGTCAATCGGATACTAGTATCTGTTACCTCATAATTTGTAATATGGGCTGGGGAAGGTGGAATCTTATCTGGTCTTTTCACTTCAAGGGTATCGGAAGCTGGACTCAACATGTAATCATTGTCCACAGCGATGATGTAATAATATCTTTTTTCATTCATGAGTGCCAAACTGATGGTATCGAGGTAGACATGAAGGCGGTGAATGTGCGTATTGAGCTTAGTAAAATTTCTTCCTTTACCATCAGCGGCATAAACATTGTAGCCAATGATGTCGGTTTCTGGGTGGGCTTCCCAATACAAAGAAATGACACCAGAAGTATCTGGAATGGCTTGCAAATTTGGGGCTTTTGCAGGGGGTAGTAGGTCGTACATCTTAGCATAAATAAATGGACTGTGGGCTTCATTGCCAGCGCTGTCTACGGCAATGATTCTGTATTTGTAAATGCCCTCAGTGGAAACACTGTCTATGCCTATGGTTTGTTTTGGGTCTAGCCAATTTTTTATAATCATAGTTTCATTTCCTAAAGTTCTTTCCAAGTGATAACTGGCAACCTCATGCGGTGAGTCATGGACAATGGTAAAACTTTTTGTAAGGTGTGTTTTACTTGAATCTGCAATTAAATAAGCTGGAGGCGGGGGAGTTTTATCTCTTCCCATACCAGTTTCAATGCTTGAAGGAAGACTTTCATCACCAAATGCATCGATACCAATTAATCTGATAAAAGTTTTCTGATAATTGGAAACAGGCAAGGAGTAGGAGTAGAATCTTCGTTCATCTTTTACAGAAACATCTACCATTTGAATGAAAGGAACGTCGCTGCTTTTTTTGAAATTTATTCCATCGGTTGAGGTTTCTATCCAATAAGCAGTGAAGTGGTAATCATGAAGTTTTTTATCCCAATTGATGATGACCTTTTCTTCAGCTTCTATGATTTCAAATATTGCTGGTACGAAGTCCTTCTTTTTATATATTACTTTGTAATCAGAAATGATGGCATTCCCTTCCGCAGCAATTTTATAAGCGTAGATGTCATCCGAGTTTGGTGGTGTGTCAAGAAAACCCAGACCTGAAGCTTTTGCTGCTGCAAATGATCTGTCTGCAGCTAGGTGGGTAAGAGACCATCTGTTGTGAAAGTTGTCATTTTTCTCAAGGATATTGGCATAAGAATCAAAATTGGTATTGCTCCAATTTCTATGAATGTTTTCAAGACTCACAACGACCATTTCATCTTTTGTCTGGAATGCGAGTTGTTCCATACCAGTAGAGTCCATTGGTAAAATATCGGCAATTTTTTCGTATTTACCATTTTTGGTTACATTCCTCCTGTATAAACTAATTGGACGTTTTAGATGGTGATACCAAAGTTGTGGGTGATCAAAACCCCATCTAAGTTTTATCTGATTTCCATGCCATTTTCCTATCAAGGATACATCTCCTTTTAGAGAAAAATCTTGGTTTATTTGCTTAGAATTCTGTGCATTTGCTGAATAAACAATGAGCATTAAAATTACTACAGCGAATGTCGCTGTTTTTAAAATTTTGGAGTCCATAAATTATCAATTATTAGTATCGAAGATGGCAACATCGAGTGTTACCAAAATACATATTTCTAATAAGGGCAGAAAATCTATGAATTCATGGATAAACAGGAAGACAAAAAGGTAGAAATGAAACGGTAGTTACTTAGGCTGCTTTTTAAAACAGGCGTTCAAATTACTTTATTTTGAAAATGGCATTATTAGTGACAATCAATTGCCCGTTGTTGATCAAAGTAAGCCCTTCTATGGTTGCATTGGATAGGATTCTGACTTGCTGAGCAGGGTCCACTGTCTCAGGTATCAAAAAACCTCCTTGATGTATTTTACCATTGAATGAAAAATTGATGCTATTTAAGGGCTGCCCGGAAAGTGGTATACCAACACCAATAAAAGTATTGGGCGCTGAATTAAAAGCTCCATTTTCGTTGATATTAAAGGCAGGAAACGTGATTGAATTTTTATTCCCTAGGACAAATAAATTACTTGTATTCGTCATGCTAAAATTAGATCCAGCCATAATATTAAAACCTATGCTGTCTATACCCGAAGTCAAATAATTCACCCCTACTGTTACATTGTCGAGAATTAACTTACTGGAATCTACTCTGATGTATTCATCCGTGCGTAAATTCCCATCACTCAAAATAAGGTTTGCATTTTCCAATTCAGCGAAAGCCGCCAATAAATTAGTACCTATATTTAAGGTAATCGAATCCACAAAGTTTCTTACAAAAAGTCCTTTACAAAATGCATTAGGAGGCAGATTAATCACATCAATAGATGGAAGCGTTGAATAATCATCAAAGATCACATCGTCCGCTGCTGTTGGAATTCTAGTAGCAGGGCATGAACCAGAACCGAATGACCAATTCTCCATTTGATTCCAATTTCCACTGCCTTTTATCCAATATAACTTGTTGGCATCTACAGGTGTTGTAAAATTGATATTTGTATTATTACCACCATTTGTACTGTTCTGACCATTGATGCTTGCACCACCTATATTTCTGCAATCTTTGATATTGATATATTGTAGACATTGATTTTTGATAGAAGATAAATTAAATGTTGTGCCGACTATATCTGATTTTAAAAAGGAGAGGTTACCAACTACACCCTTTGAAACAAAAACTCCTTCAATAACTAAAGATGCATTGGGATGGACAGATAATTTTGACCCTGGGCCAATGACCAATGAGTCATAAACGTAATACTGTCCACTTACCATATCTACTTCTCCAAGTCCTTCCAAGTATAAAGCATCAAATTTCAATAATCCAAAATTGAGGTCCATTTCACTAGAATTTGTGCAAACTACCCTATTGTAAATATTGGTTTGGTAGCCCGCAAAACTATTACTCACAAAAAATGTATAGTTTGAATTTAAGATGTTTGTTAATGAGTTGTTTAAAGTGAAGCTATTACTATAAATCTGGCTTGTACCAAGATCAAGTGTTTTGCTGTTACTGCTTGATGTATAAAATGAACTTACTTCAACTTTGTAATTATTGGTCTTAAATGTTCCTGAATAGAGGAAGATACCTCCTTTTGACAAATAATTGCGATCCAATTGCACAGTTGCATTGTATTTATTTATATATACTGAGACACAATACACTGCAGTTAATGTGGAATTAATTAAATAAGAATTATGATTTCCAGTCAATGATAAATTTATCCTACTGGTTGCAAACTTCTCATTAAATAACAAGGTATCTGTGATATTTATATCAGTACTCCCAAATTGATTCAGCCCAACAATTGTAACATTTTTATTGGTATTGAGCAAAAAAAGATCGGAAATAGAAAACTCATAAAATAGTGGAATTTCTACTTGGACTGAATTAACTCCAGTATTACTATTGTTGTCAAAAACTACCTTATCATGAATCCCAGGCAAACAGGCGGCACTCACTCCTCCACTCGATAACGACCAGTGCCCGATGTCATTCCAAGATCCATTGCCTCCAACCCAATAATAGGTAGATTGTATGGCCGTGTTGGTTACCACCCAGGTTGAAATTGGTCCAGCTATAATGGAATTATTGGCAATAAATACAGTTGCTGGGGAAATGGGTGTAATATCCTTTATCAACATGTTTGAAAATATGATGGTATCTTTATTTGATTTTAGATACTTTGTCTCTCCAGTGTCCTCAGCTCTGATTGTATAATTTCCATTGCAGCTTGAGGCAGGAATAATAATTTCACAATTCAGATTGAAAGTATCTGGTCCCGAACTCACAAAAGGGTAATTATTGAAAGAAATACCACCCTGATTTTTTGTAAAAGTTAAGACGTTTTCCACATTAAATTCTCCTTCTGTTGAGGTAATTTGAGCATTGTCTAATGTCAAGTATCTAATACCTGACCTATTTCTCATGGACAAGGCTTTGATATTTAAAATGAAATTTTCTTTCAGAATCACCCGATTAAAAGTATAAACCTTATCTGCACTTACAATCGAATTGATGAAATTCTTTGCAATGATGGTATAGTCTGTGTCGTCTATGTCCACATTTGCAATAAAATTTATTCCATCACAAGTAATCGTATCATTATTCAAAAGCAATTCTTTTTCTGATTCTTCATTTACGACAAAATCCCTGCATAAAACATTAAACCCATTTGTATTAAATTTTCCAGAACTCACATTGATATTTCCAAGATTGATATTGGTTGTCATGACTTTTAGGTCATTCAAAAGCCTGTATTGAGCAGTTCCATTAAATTCCACATTGATCAAATCAACACCGTTGGAATTGATGAAACTTTCGTTAGTTCCGGTAAAGCTCCATGTAAAATTTCCTTGCCCCAAAAATATGGTAACGTCTGGATCTAGAATCAAAGAGCCAGCAACTTCAATGATGGTTGTCGAAGAAATATTGGGTAAAATATTGATTTTCAAAGAAGCAATATTGTTAAATACAATGGATTTATAAGAATGAATTCCAATTGGGATGGTCAATTCAGGACAAATTGTGCTACATGTGTTTGGAAAAGAAAATGCATTAAACACAATGTTGTCATTGTAAGAAGGGAGGCAACCTGCATAAGGGCCATTGCTGGATAATGACCAATGTAAGGTATCATTGATGCTCCCATTCCCTCCTATCCAAAAATAAGTTTTAGTAGGCTCGGGTATGGTGTCAAAAACTATACCTTCATTGTTTCCATTGTCTCTGCCATTCAAAACTTTAATTATACCAATTCCTTTCATATCCTTGACCAAAGCGCCATTGATTGCAAGGGTATCATTGCCAGTGTTGTTCAAAAAGGCTCTGCTACCTGGCTGATCTGAAGTAAGAGAAAAAGATGAAATACACGAATTGGTCGTATTATTCATCTTGAATATAGGCGTATACAAAGTGTCATTATTATTGATTTGGAGCTGAACATTTTCATTCAAAACAAAACTGTCAATGATCTCTATGCTACCCGTTATTTTTATAGTACTTGGTGATAATAATCGCAATTTTTGAAAGCTCACATCCTTATTATTATTTGCCAAACTCGCATTAAAATAGCTAATACCACAACTGGCCTGAACACTTGCAGGTAATGAGCAGTCAATTTCTACAGTAGGAAAAGTTACAAATCTGCCGGGTTTAATATTCTTACAAATCAGTTTACCAGTTGTTGTAATAAAAGACAGATTGCTCTGTCCTATTTCAGAACTCCATTCGCCCGCTGTGAGCACCTTATTCAGCAAAAATATCTTTGTGGTATCTGATCTTTTTGCATCAAATAAATTACAGGAAATGTGATCTTCCAAAATCAAATTTCCTTTATGGATACTGATCACTTGTGATTTAAATACATCTTTAATCCTAATTATCTTTTGTTTTTCACCATTAAAACTTACTGTAGCAAGGCTGATGCCATTTGACAAAACATTGGTAGAGTCCATTCCTTTAAATTCGACAATATTTTCTTGTTGATCCCATTTCAACTTAGAGGATAAGCTTAAGCTCCCATAGATTCTAATAACTGGAATGGTATAAAAATTATTGATTACGCGGCTATTAAATGCAATGGTTACAGAATCATCAATAGCAGAAAAATCAGCATTTTTGCATATTGGAATTGTGTCACTTGCGTCAATGATAATTGCATCATTTCCTGAAAAAGAAAAAGCATTAAAAATAACGGTTGTATTTGAGTCAGGAGTTCCTGCACCCCCAACTCCATTGCTTGAAGTACTCCAATGCGAGGCATCAATCCAATATCCAGAATTGCCTACCCAATATAAAGTATCCTGACCATTGCTTTCATAGAAACAAAAGGATAATAAAATACAAAAAAGAATTCGAAACATTGGTGGTTATTTAAAGTGGTGGACACTGTATTTCTACAAAATTATCAATTAAAATTAAAAAATTAATGGGCATTTGATTTCAATTAATTCAATGAATATCAAAGTCAACATTTTTTGTGCTTCCTCTTTCTGTCTGTCCTGATTCATAGGATTTATTTGCCCTAAATCTCACCTTATTTGAAAATCCTCCAGAGCCCGGTCCAGAAATCAATCTACTATTTTGTATGCCTTCTGTTACGTTTTCTAAATCATCTATCAATGAATTGACTTCAGAGGTACTCAAAGTTTGGTCATAATTCAAACCATTTCCGGTGTTGAAATCTCCTGTTCTGGTGATGTCAACCCATTCTTCTCCAAAATCTGCATATTCTTCAGCATCACGCAAGACATCTTCTAAAACATAATATTTTATTGAAAAGTCATTTAAGTAGTCAATAATTGGTGCCGATGCAGCTGCAGCATACCCAATACCTCCAGCTGATACTCCAATAAACACATCATCTTCATCCTCATTTCCAAGAATAGTTGATCTAATGGCGTGCTCATTTAAGGATTGTGATACTTCCTCAGCATTATACCAAGTATAGTTTGTGCTTGGCAAATTGGGGAAGTCAACTGGTATATTTTCATTTCTTCCTTGGTTATTATTACTTCCACCTCCTTGCGAGTTTGATTGGTTTGTACCACCATCAGCACTTTGTGCGCCATAAATATTAAATCCGCCGCCGCCAAGTACGATGGCTCCACCACCTGTAAGATCTACCGATTCTGATTCTACACCTGTCCACTCACCTTGGTATTGGTCTCTGTAAGTTTGTGCAAAGGCGCCCAGCAACGGTTTAGATAAAGAAGTATGAAATGAAGACGTAAATGGATCTGTAATGGTCACCCTAGCTGGCGAGGTGTAGAGGTGGTCATTATCTATATCACCGTCAATGTCGATGACATCAAAACCTTCGAAATTGGTAAAATTTAGACGTTGGTAACCATTCTTTTCTTCATAATCTATTGTCACATCCTCCATTTTCTCAAGTAGCGTATTATACCTGCTAGTCTCAAATTCAAAGGCATACAAGAGAGTCTCTCCAGCTTCTACAGCAGTCAATGCCGAAATTTCTGGTAATTCGGGCTCTACTTCATATTCAAAATCAAGAGATAGTGTATCTAAAAGTACTTGACTGACGATGATTTTTCTGCTTAGACTATTACTCCCAACGAGAGTTTGCACCAGTTGTTTCCTTACTACTTGTACGATGTATTTTTTATTGTTTTCAAGGTTGGGCTTATCCCAATTTAGTTTTTTGTCAGCTTCATTATAACGCAGTGGCTTGCGATGCTCTTCCTCACCATATTGATCTTTAAAGACAGCGAAATATTCATATTCTTTTCCATCATATCCAGTTTCATAATAATAGCTACCCTCCATATTTGATCGTGTATGGACGTAGTGGTTTCCTGCATGTTCTCCCTGTAGATAAAATTTCTGATCCTCTGCAGGTTTTGTTTTACCAACTTCGGAAGCAGGAATTTGTGATGGCAACGCTGTTGTTTTAAATGTAAAATCAAATCCTTCTTCCCATTTTACGCCATTTATTTTTACGTCTTTCCATGATCCATTTTTATATTCCTCAGCGCTTACTTTTATTTTCATTCGGTATTGTTTCTTTCTTTCATCGCCATCGAGGCCTGCTAAAGCATTAACGGGATTATAACTAGCACTTCTACCATCTTCTGCGACGAGCTCATATCTTTCATCTCTTTCTGCGGTGGCACAATTATTACAATCAGAAGTGAGGGTAAAATCACTTTCGACCAATACAGGCTTGATTTGATGTGTTGTGCCATCTACATCAGGTATATACAAGCTTTCGTTGATTGGAACTGTGAAACTTACTGAAGGATTTACAAAAGGGTCAATGTCTCTATTATTTTCTTCATTGGGGTAATATTCCGCAATGATGGGAAAGTCAAAAGGGCTTGTGATAGGAGGTACACACTTTTCGCCGACTGTGATCATCATGCGTGTACTCCCCTTTATGGTTCCGCCAAGCAAATTGTATTGCAGCACTGCTCTGCCATCGAGCCACATAGGATCAGGTCCACCCGCCGTCAACATCATTGCCGCTATGATTTGTATGATTTTAATGTCAATTTCCTGTCCCAATATTTTACCTTTCACTCCTATTGCACCATCCAGACCAGCATATGCCCTACCAGTACCATACCAGCCATTTACTCCCGGATCAGTGACCTCACCATCGCTCGTAAAGCACGAAGCACCATCTAAATTGACCAACATCACATCCATACCTGTGAAAATGGAAAGGCTGGCATAAAAGACGGCTCTAATTTCACAACTTGCCGCTGCATGAAAACCCATGACAAAACCTGCGCCAGTTGAAGCTGTTGAAGCATCTCGATCATCCTCTTTCGCACCTCCATCAAAACTACCTTCATCACTTGATACTGAGCCAAAAAGCTGGGCAACTTCTCCTGGAGGATCAGGTAAATAATTGGGAATGTTTTGACCAATCATAGTATACATCATGGCACTGAAACTTGCGTCTAATCCAAGATTACTGTTCTTTTTCTGGTTTTGTGTGAGATTAAATCCAGGTAGGTCAAAAACTACCCCACCAAAATCGGCATTGTATGGGTTTCCTGCATTGAAAAACCAAAAAACATCGTCTTCATCTGAATTGCTCGCTTCACCAGGAAAGAAGGCTTCATCGCCAATTGCAAAGGAAGAATTAATCAATGTTCGATCAATGCCAGCTCCATATAGGATTCCAGGTATAATATTGGCTTTGATCGTATTTGTACCCAAAAGTGCAACTTTATCAGGAGCGCTTCCTTGGTCCATAAATGTCAACTGTGTAACAGATGTACCGTAAATTCTTGCATCATTACGCATGGAATAAGTCAAGGCTAGTGACCAGAAATCTCCTCCAAAAGCTATAGATTGCAAACCATGGGTTTCATCCCACGTGCCAGAAACGAAAGGATCTACCATAAAAACCTGGTCAGCTATGATGTTCCAACTTGTACGGAAAGCCAATGTCCGTTCCCCATATCGCGGCTCAGGTTTGTCGTCTGAAGGAGGAGGAACTGTTGTAGCATCACCATTTTCCATGATATCTTCCATAGAAATCGTCACACTTGGGGCTGTTGCATTCCAATAAATACCACCACCAAATCCATTAAAGTGTGCGATGGTAAATGGAGGAACGAGGGGCAATCCTGGCCACAATCTTGCCATACCATCAAAATACCACCAGCCATAATACCTTTCTGAACCGAATGGTCCATTTTCTGGCCTTCCATAATTGCCAAAACCAGCTTTTAGGGACATGTTGAAGACGCCTAAACCTAATTCAACATCACCGGTAAAACCCTTACTGCCATCTTCGTTTTGTAACAGGCAGACTTCCCCGGCAACTGTAAATGGGTCAAAGCCTAGTGTAGATCCTGGATCACTGCCCCCAAACCGACCACATTCTATGCGCACTCCTGTGATCTTGAACCGATCAATGCCATCTGCGTTCGTATTCAGATTGCTTAAAAAATTGAGTCGAGTGCCAATCATAAAGTCAGCCATCCCTGAACTCAATGTGAGGTCAATATCAAAATCAATGCTGATCTCATTGCCCGAAAAACCCAATGCAATGTCATTGATAGAAATCGGAAATTGATCCACATTCTCTTGAGGTGTGATATCTCCGGGTATACCTTCACGTAGTAAGCGATCTAAATTATCAACGTCATATTCGTATCCTTCAAAACCTTCAAATTCAAAAATAGGTCCTGAATATAGGTTTCCACAGGTGCCATCTTGGAAATCAACTCCAAAAGCAAATGCACTTCCTGTACCATCTGTAACCATACTTTCTGTGACGAATCCTTGCGTTGAGTTGTAATTGAGTTGAAAATCTGCCAGTCTGATTTGGAAACCAGGAATGACATCCGGTAGCTCTAGATCCCCTGGAATATTTTCTAAAACGTCTATGACCATTTGGCCTTTGAGAAAAGTACTTATTTGCGTCGGACCATTTCCTGTAGTAAATTCTACATAACTGTTTGGACAAAGGGCTGCTTTTGCAAGTGAAATAGGCACACTGATCAGTGTATCCGGTAGAGCAATGGCATGGAATGAAAAGCTATTGTCTTCATCCCTATCTATTACGGCTCTGTAGTTGATGTAATCGACATCACCAGTTATTGGAGGATTGATGCCACCGTACATCCCCCCACTTACAAAAGTATTTTGGACAATTTCAAGTTTAAAGGTATCTATCGAGAAACCCCAACCTTCCATATTCCCGTCTCCAATTTCTAGTAGACCTGTTACCCCAACATCCATGGTAAGACTTGGATCAAATATTAAGTTGTGAATGAATGCTCCACGACGTGTGCCATTTTGAAATTCCTTCGGGCTTTTCATTTCAACGTCTTTAAGGAACATTCCTCTCCAAAGTGTTAAAAGATTTGCATCATCACCGTAGATGGCTTCCACATCATATTGTTCCGGGAATTCTATGTCTAAAGGGTTTTCTAGGTCAGAAGCATCCATACTACCAGTGCCAGGTACAAAAGTCCATCCTTCAAGTCCTGTTACTTGAAAATCATCCATGTCAAATCCAAACATCAGATGGGTGCCTGTCATTTCTGCATTGTCATTGTAGGCGTATAAACTTGTTGACGGATCATTTCTTTTGTCAAGTGTCATTTCAAACCTACCCTTTACCTTTCCTGAGCCAATCTCTCCATTTTCATCTGGTACAATCACATTGCGGTCAAAGGAAACTTCACCTCTTATGGCCATCGACTTCATGCCTTCACAATTCATTTCAATATAGCAGTATTGATCTCTGATGGTCTGATCATCTCCAAGTCCACCAAAAGTCTTAACATCCATATTGCCAAAGCCCACTTTGCGATTGTCGAATGCTTGATAAAGCAAGTATTCTCCACCGATGCCACCTGGAGTGAGACAAACATCATTGCCTGCTATACTGATCCAAAAATCTTCGGCAAGTGAGGTCATTTCCAAAATGTTGATCAAAGCGATAGATGCTCTATCGGCTTCAAATTTCATGTCCAATACTCCCAATACAAATTGCCTACCTTCCAGATTTTGATTGATTCCCAAAGGCACACCTGCCGACTCTCCTGCAGCCATGTTGAATACACTTCTTATGGTGGAAATATCGTCTGCCAAAGCAGCCAATGTCGCTGATGGACACTCAGATCTTCCTACAAAAAGTGTATTGTAAACATCTCCCAGGTCATACTCACCTCCACTGTCATTTCTTGCTTTAGCAGATCCTGAGTAAACCCTTCCGTTGCTATTTACTTTGAGATTATTAAATTCTACAGCGACTTTCATATCATTGAGCCACGGCACTTTGATGGCGGCAGTTCCTTGAATGGTTCCCCCATTTTGCGAATTGACCTCGATGTCTTCCATTTCAAAATAACCAATCTGCCATTTAGATAAGGAGGCAGGATTTGCTGCATCATTACTAGAAATATTATTCGTATAGTGGCAATTTTCGTAACAATCATTGGTGTTGTCATCTACTTCTTCATCCACCACATCAGTAATTTTATAGCCAAATCTTCTTATTTCTGAATACCCATTATTGGCAAATACAATTTCATTGAAGGGGTCAATTGCCCTGATTCTCAGACCATATTCATGGCCTTCCACCAATTCCAGGTCTGAACCGTCGCCATTGTAAATGTAATTTTCATCCTCTGTCACTATTTCCAATTGGTGTTGAGCTGCGCCATCTAGAAATAATAGATCAAGATCGGCGTCAGGATATTCCGTAAGGTCGATCATTTTTACTTCGTACTCCAATTGATCCCTCTTTACAGGATCAGACATGGTAGGATTCCAAAGCAGGTTGAATGTTTCTGTCAAAATATTCTCGCCTTCATAAGGGGAAATAATATTGAGTTGATCACCATAGTGAATGGCAAAAGGTTGTGAGCAGCCAACAGATAAAGGTTGGAAAGAGGATTGGAAATCATAAGCATTGATGCACCATACATATTCTCCTTCAGGTAAAACTCCATTGATGTTGAGTTGATCAGGAGGTATGCCTATAATTTCAAGATCTTGAATGGTAAGGCCACCGTAAAAGGAAGCTATTTCTTCGCCTGTAAGGTTGACCACGCCATTTGCAGGAATGGTGACTGGCACATCAATTCTGAAACCAGGTAAGGTTCTGATGGATACGCCATTGTTTGTCCCATGTAACTCCCCAAGAAAATAAACATCTTGATCCGCGTCAGTGTAATTGATGACCGTTATGGAGTATTCTTGCGGATTATTGTAATAGGCTGCAAATTCCCTTGGATAGGGAGGATAAAAATTGATGATCACTTCCATAGGTCGTTGTGCCACTAGGAGCTGAGCCCAGAAAAGCAAAGCAAAGGCGACGTATTTGGACCAATTGCGGTAAAGCGTGTTTGGGGAAACCATGTTTTGAAATTTACCCTTCAAATATCCCGCTACTTTATGGAAGGGGTACTAGCCAATTCCCACAGTGAGAAAAAATACTGGAATTCATAGAGGATTTAGGTTGGTTGTACAACCCCTATAAACCATCATATTGCTATGGCGCAATTAAAAATCTTATTCCCCTTACTTATCATAAACAAGAAAATAGTCCCAAGCCGCTTTCGAAATATCAGCAATAATTTGTTCACACGTTGCTGCATTTTCCTTAGCATCAGTGACAAAAACACTGATTATAAAGTATTTTCCGTCGGGTAAAAAAACGAGCCCTATATCATTGACAGCTGCAATTATTCCAGTTTCTTTGTGAGCACCTGACCAGCCAGTTTTATGCGCTACAACTGTTCCTTTGGGCAGCGCTCCTTTTAGACGACTTGCGCCAGTTGTAGTTTCTTTCATTACTTTCCAGATAAAGTCATGGCTGCTTTTTGACAATAACTTTTTGCTGTTTTCAAAATAAACTTTCAAAACATCACTTGCACATTTGGGAGTGGTCCAATTTTGGAATTGCAAATCCCAATTGTTTTGCATGACTTCCTCATTGATTTTGATGGCAATATCTTTAAATCCATTTTTCTTAAAATGTTTTTCCACTTTACTTGGTCCACCCAATAAGCGCAACAACACATCACAACCTACATTGTCACTTTGAGAAACAGTATATTCTAAAATTTCTGCAATGGTAAGCGATGCTCCTTCGGGATATTTTTCACGCAAAGGGCTCCACAGACCTGGTAGCAATTCATGCTTTTCTATTTTGACCTTTTGGTTTAGGGAGAGTTTACCTTTGTCTACTTCCGTAAGGATCAATATGCCAATGTGAAACTTGAAAACACTTTGCATGGGAAAGTGTCGTTCACCATTTAATGACAAGGTGTCCTTACCATTATTTCCAATTATAGAAACACCAACAACTGCCTTTTTTGAAGCGGTGATTTGGGTTATTTTATCTCTTAATGAAGTGAGCGATTGAGCATTTAGTAGAATTGTAGAAAGAATAAGGAGGATCGTCAAGCTTTTTTTAAACATTGGTAAAATCTATTTTTGTTTGTAAATGCAATGTCTAAACGCTAACGAAATCATTCAATTGTTAGTTACACTCAAAATAATTTATACTCTAAAAGCAAATTCAAACAGCTCTTAAATAGGTGCATTGAAAACCAATATTTTAAGAAGAAGTTTCAACGATTTTAACATGATCAACCAACAATTTTTTTTGACCAGACTTTGATTGATTAAAAAAATGAGCTGCAATGTTTAATGGGCGCATGCTGTATCGCTTTTTTTGTCGATGACCAGTGCTCTTATTGAGGATTTTCTTTAAAAGTTTGATGGTGTCAATGATGTAATCGCCTTTGTTGAGCATCACACATTCTGCTTTTGCGGCGTGGGCAGCATCTGTCACCTCACTTCTTGTGGCTATTCCAGATTTGCTAAAAGTTTCGAGCACTTGTGTAGCCCAAATAACGGGAGCATGGGCAGCCTCACAAATCCACAGTATTTCATCCTGTATTTCACTGAGCCTTTCAAAACCAATTTCTACTGCCAAGTCTCCGCGCGCTATCATTACACCATAGGATTCATCTTTCATGGCCTCAATAAGCAAAGAAGGTAAATTGATAACCGCATCGGGTGTTTCTATTTTTAAAATGAGTTTTGGTTTCTTTTTGTATTTTTTGAATGCTTTTCTGATCAGCTTAAGGTCTGCAGGGTCTCGTAAAAAACTACAACCCACAAGATCGGCATGTTTCGCGATAAACGGAATGCTTTTTAAATCTTCTTTAGTTAATGCCGGGACATTTATGTGAGTGTCTGGAAGGTTTAAGCCCTTGTCTTTTTTTATGAATGATTTTTGCGCGGGGACTCTAGTAATTTTCAAGAATTGCTTTTTATTTTTTTTTACAACCAATCCTTCAAATTTTCCATCATCTATGATGATTCTTTCTCCGTCCTTTAAATTGTCTAAAACGCCGAGCTCGTAGCATGCTATTGCATTTTGATTGCGTTTGACGGTTACTCCAGGCTCTACTAATAAAATTTCCATGCCCAAACTGACTTTGAGTTTGCCTTCCTCTTTGCCTTTTCCTGGCAAATCAACGCGCATCTTGGGACCTGCAATATCCATGTAAATCTTACATGCGCTCCCACTTTTCACAGTGGCATTATGCACAGCTTCTATCAAAGACATCCAATTTTTTTCATCGCCGTGTGCACAATTGATGCGAGCTACATTCATGCCCGCTTCGATCAATTTTTTAATAACAGGAATATTTTCTGCAAACGTGGTATCCAAGGTGACCATGATATGCGGAATAGAAGGGTCTTTCTTCAATCCAAATAAATTACCCGTAAAAACATTTAATGTATTTTGAGCACTATAATAATCCAAATCAGACAATTCCTTTTCACTCAAAGTTGCACCAAGTCTTTGCCTGATGGATTGTACCTGTTTTAAAACATGACTTTCTGAACTTGCTAAACTCGACAAACCTGCGTGGTGCAATTCATCTTGTAATGCACGAATGTCTTGATTCCTTAGGGCTAGGTATTGGATAAGATTTGTTGCACTCTTTTGCTGCATCTGATGCAAAGAAGAGATCTGTTTTTTACAATTCGAACTCGCAGTGATAATTTTCTTTTCAAGTAACTGAAGTTCGTATTGTAGTTGTTTATGGCTTTCCATGACGATTTAAATAATGTACAAATTTACATGAATTTGTTACCAATTTCATCACTAAATGAAGGGTAGAGAAAGATTTAACATTGGATTTACAAATCGGATTTGGAAGCTCGGTTTCCGGCGATCAGTTAGCAGTTATTTTTACTTTTTCTTACCCGGCTTAGGCAAATAATTTTCCTCATAACGCTCAATCCATTGCGCTACAGTGATCTTTTGCATCAACTCAGCAATAAGTTCATAAGGGATGTCCTCCATTTTTTTAAACCTTACACAACTCTTTCCCATATCAAGTTTTTGTTTGCTGTGCTTGGGGTATTCATTGACAAACCACTCCAATAGTTTTGGCTCTGCATAAATCCCCATGTGATAAAAATTGATGGAAGCTTTTTGTGAAGAAAGACCTGCAAAAGGAAGAGGTTCTTCAGGCTTGCAATGATAACCTCCTGGATAAATTGTATGAGGCACAACATATCCCAGACCGCCGTAACTTATGGCAGCTGCAAATCCATCAGGTAAGTTTTTTACAATTACTTCATGCAATTTATTAAAGGGTTCTATTCTGTCTTCAGGTAGATTTTTTAAAATATCCTCAACTGTAGTGCCTTGTGCTTTCATCTTAAAAAAATATATAATGACTCACTTTATGTAATCTTCCTGTACAGACGCAAGGCCTTGCGTCTCAACATATTTTATAATACCTGAACTTTCCACTTTATGAACTATGGGCGAAAGCTTTTCTCCCCTTCTATTCCTGTACAGACGCAAGGCCTTGCGTCTCAACATATTTTATAATACCTGAACTTTCCACTTTATGAACTTTTCAATAAATACAAACCTGACCTTGACCAATGGGTAAAACAGATGCAATGACGTCTTCCTTGATTTCACTATCGTACAATTTCTCAATTGCCCAGCCCACTAAGTCAACGGCGGCCAAACAGCCCGCTGCTGTGCCAATATTTCCGTGGGTAACCAAATGTTTGTCTTCCAACACATCTACTCCGTAGTTTTTTAAAGCTTCAAATGCGGTAGGGTACGTCGTAGCTGATAGCCCTTTTAAATGTCCAAGCGCGGCAATAATCAATGCGCCAGAACACATCGAACAAATAATTTGCTTGGTCGGATCAAGTTTGAATCGCTTCAAGTATAAATCGTCCTGAATCAAAACTCGTGTTCCTGGGCCACTTCCAAAAAATACAAGATCGGCATCATTACACTCTTCGATCAATCCTTGAGTGTTTAAGTCCAGCCCACAGACAGATTTGTGGCTGAGTGCTGTTCCAACAATTTTGACTTCAAATGTTTTGTCTCGAAATTTTACCCGATTGAGTAAATCCCATGCCAAAAAAATATCGATGTCTGTGAATTTATCAAACGCTACAATTACTGCTTTTTTCATATTTATTATAATTCAATTACGTATTAAATTATGCTTTCTTTAAATTAAAAATTCCCCAAATCATGAACACAATTTCCAAAATCATCCCAATTAAAAAAGTGATGGATGGAATGCCGTCAATAATCAAACTCAATATTCTGCCTAATGCCAAGCCTCCCATGAAAATCGTACAAGTTATTGTGGCCCCTATCCAAAATTCAGGCTTGAATATTCCAACCAACCAATAAACACCTAAAGCCAAATATAAGCCCATGATTGCCCTTAATAAATGACTCAAATCTACGCTCTCCACATTAAAATCAAATAATGAAGACATGATTTTTGTGGGGCTAATTCCATACGCTAACCCAACTACTACAATGATAAAAGAAGCCATTGCCAAATGTAAATTTTTAAATTTGAAAACATTACTTCCCATTAAATCATTGACAGTTTATAGCTTTGGTTCAATAATTAACACAATATCTAAGTTACTTCAATCTTTCCAATTGCCCTTTCCTTTTCACAATGTTTTTATAATCCCATTGTATGGCAATTGCTTTCATCAACCAACGTTTCAAATCACTTTTTTCAATTTCTGAAACATTATTGTAGAAAATAGAAGCATCTTTAAATTTCACACCTTTGACATTTAAATTGGCTTCCTCAAAATCAGCGCCACTCCAAAACATCAATCTCACCCCTTTCTTTTGTTTGCTATAACCAACAATGGGATTTCCATCCAAAAACCAAACGGGGTGTGCATGCCAAATTTTACTTTCTGCATTTGTGAGTTCGCTGTTTATAATAGTCGCAAGTTCACTGCAAATTTCATTATCGGCTGGGGTCAATTTTTCGTTGTAATTTTTAATTTCTTGGTTCATGTGAGTTTAATACGAAGAAGTTTAAAAAATCATTTATTAAAAGAATCAAAAACCACTTCACTCAACATGTCATGGCCGCCTTCAAAGATCGTCAAACTAATATTTCCTGATTTTCTTTGATAGTGAATTTTTTTATCTCCAAGTTTTAAAACATTCGAATCGGTGAAATTTTGATTTTTGAGCATGTAATCCAAGTCCTTTGCTGAAACATACAAAGAACTATCCTTTACTTCATAATCGGTAAGTAATTTATTATAAAAATTGGCAGATTGAGAAATGGGAACTGGTCCAGTATAACCATCATGTATACCCGCAAATATTTGAATGATGCTTTTCTTTCTCTTTTTCACGGGAGTTACCCAAAACTGAGGTGAACGCTCACGCGCTTTTAATGGATCAAATGTCCCTGTTTCAGTGGTGCAACTGATGATTTCTCTCGAATATTTATTCCTCCTTTCCAATGATTCTTTGTACCAACTCTCCAGATCTCCAATAGGAACCCAAGCTGAAAAAGCTTTGATTTTGTGACGAGATTTCATATACATGGCAAAGGTAGCAAAACCTCCACCGCTGTATCCGACGATGTAAATTTGCTTTTTATCAACTTTCATATTTTTAATTGCCCAATCAATTGCTTGATCGATGTCCGAGATTACAAAGTCACTACAGCATGCTTTGATGTGATTATTTATTCCTCTAAAGTTTGGAAAAATGTAATTATAATCTTTGGAAATGGCTTCAAAATCGAGGCCTACTGTCTTCAATGAATCTGCGGAATAACTCCATGAATGCAGTTGTACGACCAGCGGTTTGCTTTTTTTGGCAGTGGATTTATAATAGTATAATGGTTGTACAACTCCGTCCATTGTAGATTGGATACTTACCTTTGACAGGTTGATGGATGGATCATTGGTGATGCCCTGTCCAGAAACCAATTGGCTGACGAAAAAGCACAAAGACAAAATGATATATTTCATCACTAATTATTGTTTATTTGAATTGCTAAATGTGGTTTTCAAAGCTTTTTGGATAAGCATCAAAATTGGGCTTTCCAGAGGCTTAGAAATTGAAATCAAGCACTAAATATACAATAATTTATTTTGCATTATAATAGTTTGGGGCCAGCTGCAGAATTGGTATATCTCATAGTAATTCCACAATGTATTTGAATTGCTATGAAATTATATCAACAACCGCCATCTCTTGGAAGTGCATAAAGTACTTTTCCAGATTTATAAACATTAAATACTTTTTCATCTACACTTGGTAAAATCTTTTCCCAAGTTTTACCCATGTTTGAAGTACGGAAGATGCCGTCTGGATGACCACAAATAAAGTATTCGCCCATTTGAATAATGGAAGAAATAGATAGAGAAGGCGGAAGACCTTCATCAATGGCTTTCCATGTTTTTCCTTTGTCCAAACTGATACGCACCCTTCTGGTTTTGCTTTCTGTGTTGTAGGAAATGGCAGCAACACCACCATCAATATTTTCAACGGCTATACCCACGCCGCCTTCACTGATAACCGATTCCCAAGATTCACCATTATCAGTCGAACGAATGATGCCTTGTTGGCTTTTGCCAATCAAAACACCTTCAAATTCTACCATATCCTTCACCCATCCATTTTTTAAGATGGGACCTTCCGCATTGAGACCTACCACCTTTTCCCAAATAGAGGAATTGACTGTACTTTTATATATTTCGTTTTTAATTCGCAAATAAAGAGTCGACTCGTCAACAAAAAAAGCATCTGATTGCTCGTTTTGTGGTAGGCCTTTACTTATATTATTCCAAGTTAAACCACCATCGATGGATTGAAATATGATGTTGTTTGCTTTAGGAGCAATGGTACCATCAGATTGATTATTTACAGCACCTAGAATTTTGGTAGGTGAAGATGATTGATAATCAAAAGCAGGTTCACAAGCGGTGAAGTTCAGCATGCAGGACAAAAATGTCAGATATAGGAAGTACATCATAAATTCTATTTTTATTGAATGAATAGACCAAAACTATGGAAAAGCGCCTTGTTGTATGGCGTTTCATTTGTAAAACGATGTAAAGGGTTTGTAAAATAAAGCAATATTGTTCTTTAACTTACCAGTTGAGGGCAAATTTCTATTCTAACTCTTCTAATATTTTATCTACCCAATTTAACTCATGTGGTTCGACAATAATTACCAAGAAATTATTTCTGTCTCCTTCAATTTTAACTCCTGGCGCATCATCAATGTGAACATCAATTCCAAATAATTTTGGATTTTTAGACACATATGAATTATTAGCTTTAAGTTTTTGAAGATTTACCTTTTGATTAATTATTTTCCTTGGACGCAAACCGTAGGCTAAAAATGTTCTTTTTAAGCTTATAACACTTCTAAATGAGGTCGTGTAAATCCAAATATGGTGGCCTCTATTTTCAAGTTTGTTGAATAATTCTATGGTTCCTTTTCTAATACCTTCAGCGCCTATAATCCTTGCTAGTATACTTTTATGCTCAATTTCGAATTCATTTGAATAAGGAATTAGGGTATTGTCTATGTCGAAACTTATGATCATTAATAACTATGATTGCTTTTGATCTTTGTGATTATCCAAAACTGATTATACTAAAACGATATTCTATCTAGAAGAGTGCATTTCATAGCTTCGATTTTAATACACCATTGGTGTAAAATATTAATAACCATGGATGAAGTCCATGGCAAGAAATGAAAAGTGAAGATGATTTTGGCGGGATTTTTGGCCAATTTTCCAAAAATCATGATAAAATTTCAATGACCAAAATTCAGAAGTTATGAAATGCCCTTATCACGAACATAGCACAATATTAATGAATTCACTCCTTTAAAACTGTAATTACTGTTGGTTTTGGCTTATCTTTCTTTTCAACTTTAATAAAATAAACACCACCAGGAGAATTCGAAAAATCAAGAGCACATCTTTGTAATGCTTGATCAGGAGTAAAAAAATAAACCATTTGACCAAGTGAATTCAAGACCGTTAAAGCAGTAAAACTTTCGTTGCTGGTAATGGTTAATAAATCTAGGACTGGATTTGGGAAAAAATTTAATTCCTGATAATGATATTGGATTTGTTTTATTTCCCCTTTTAGAATTTGTCCAGTTGCATTTATACTAGAAAGTCGATAAAGCCCTTCTGGGATAAATTCTTGAGCATATCCGATTTGCCACAAATTATTTCTTTGGCCTGTAAATACTGGTTGATTTTCTATTCTTTTAAATTCATTAGAAATTAAATCAAACCTTTCAATCAAAATTTCATCTTCTACTGTCAAATTAGTAAATGGAAAAAAGTAAATATTGCTAGCACTCAACTCGTAATTCCAATCGATACGATCATTGGACAATACTTGAAATGGCGAATCAGAAGACCATGAAGAATTGGCGGGGTTGCTGTGCGGAATCAGCAAAGCATTGGCAACATTGGTGACATCGGAAATGCTGGTTCCATTTCCTTCATTAAAATGATATAAACCGACCGTATTGGCATCAGTGGTGAACTCTTGTGAGGGGGCCAAAAAATTTGCTGCGTATCGGATGTTATTGGAAATCCGAAACTCATCTATCCAACCATTGTAAGAAGGATACACATTTGGATCATAGTCATGTTTTTCGGCGCCCAATATGATGAAGGGTTCATTGATGCAAGTATCGCCTTGGGCAGGACAACTCATAGATAAAGATCGGGATGGATTATAACTGCAATTCCCAATGGGTCCAATCGCAGTGGCATTAATTGTACCGTCAATAAAAATTCGCAGTTCACCAGAAGAATTATTTCGAGTGACTGCGATGTGATGCCAACCACCATCTCTTAAATCGCCTGTCCCTATGATGGTATATGAGCTCGACCCCTTATTTACGCCAAATGCAACTCTGCCATTGGCCAAAGAAATACCGTAATCGCCATAATTTCCCTGACCAAAAATGTCTCTGTCGACGATTATGTGACCAAGGGTCCAATCATCGTTTGCCCCAGAAGCTGCTTGTGTACCCAATGGATTTGATCCACCATTGGCTTTCAACCAAAATTCAATGGTAAAATCAAATGCAACGTTGTTATTTAAAGACGAATTCCCGTTTACCAATGGGATCTTGATGCGATCGCTGTCATTGAATCCAGAGCCATAAAACCTGATAGAATGTTTTTGGCTTTGGAGAATGGGTGATAATATCATTAAGCAGAAAAAAAGAAATAAATAATTTTTCATGATCGCAACAAGTTAGATCAATTAGTATGTTGAAATAATCTGAAAATCAAATATAAGTATTTGGAAAAGAAGAAACTAGTAATCTTATGAGGAGTAAGGAAAGGCGAGAGATGAAAGCTCGCTTCTCGTAGCACGAAACTCCTGGCAAACACCGTTTTCAAAACTGAAAGCCGATAACTGAAAGCTGACCGCTGATAGCCACGAATTTTTTATTAAAATAGCTATAAACGAATAAACGTATAAACAAATAAACATCACGAATTATAAGACAAGAACAGCTGACAGCAGATAACTGACAACTCGCTTTTAATAACTAAACATTTATTCAGATTTTATATGGCAGCTTGCACTTTATTAAAATCAATGGTAAATGTAGAACCAATATTTGGAGTGCTTGTGATGTAGAGCTCAAGAGAATGTACATCTAAGACTGCTCGAATCAATGACAATCCAATCCCAAATCCTTTAATGTCATAGGCATTGCGATTTCGATAAAAGGGTTTGAAAACATCTTTTATAGATTCTGTGTCTATGCCTTGGCCATTGTCTCTAAATTGAAGGGATAATTTGTGTTGATTTACCACAATTGAAACAAATACTTCCTTGTCATTGCTGTATTTACATGCATTGTCCATGAGGTTGCAGAACACTAATTTCAATAACCCTTCATTTCCATAAATAGTAAGGTCTTGTTCTGATTCTGGTTGACCAACAATATCAATGTTGACGTTGTAGTCCTTATGGGTGCGATGTAATTTATTTTTGCATTCAAAAAGAGCCTCATCAACTTGAAAGTTTTCTTGCCGTAATTGAAAACCTTCAGATTTTAATTTAGCCAGTTCCATCAAGTTTTCCGTTATTACTGAAAGTTCATATACATCGCGTTTTACTGATTCTAGTGTTTCCTTATATTCTTCCACCGGTCGAGAAGATTTATCCAATGCTACATCTGCTTGGGATAAAATTACGGAAATGAGATTATTTAGTTCGTGAGACACATTTGCAACAAACATTTTTTGGAATTCAAATGATTCATGAACTTTTTCCAAAAGAAAGTTAATGGAATTCGTCAAATGGCTTATTTCATCTTTAGTACTTGGAGGATCAAGTTTGCGAATAAAATTTTTTACATTTAAATTATCCATTTGATCAATGATAGAAAATATGGGTTTCAATGCATCTCTGACGTATAAATATCCAATCAATCCAATAATAAATAAACCCAGAATGATAGAAATAATAATTATCCTTCTCAGGCTATCGAGTTCTTTTGAGTTAATTACAGAAGTGGCAACTACGTAATATTTTCTTCCAGAGGGTGATATATATGGTAACCCATAATAATAGGAATCGTTTTCGCGGTATGAATTTTCAATTTCGAATTTATTGGTTACCAAAAAAGGTAACTTGACAATAACCCCTCTATTATACATGAAGACAATTTCACCAACTTGATTGTAAATCATTACGTTGTCGTAATTGGGTAAGGATACTTTAGGGGCTTTCCTGGTAGGATTTCTTTCAAGTTTGTCAATGTCTCCCTTTTGAAGTACCATATCGGCAGTCATTGTGGCTTTGCTTTTCAAGTTGTTGTAATACTCCTTTGTAATATTGTCCTCAAATCGACTGTAAACAAAATACATAAGCGAAATCAGTATCATCGCTACAATAAAGAAAAATTTCAAAGTCAATTTGACTTTTATTTTCATTTTACTTATTGGTTTTAAAAATATATCCTACCCTAGGTAGTGTTTGGATATATTTTGTATCAGAATTTTTTTCCAATTTTTTACGTAAAAAATTTATGAAAACCTCAAGCACATTTGTAGACGTTTCAAAATCTATTTCCCAAATTTTCTGTAGCAACTCATTTTTTGTTATTGTACGTTCTGGATTGGACATAAAATACTTCAAGAGTTCAAATTCTTTGGGTGTTAGAAATAGTGGCTCTCCATTCATATACACATCTTTTGTCAGTATATTCAATGTCAAGCTTCCATATACAAGCTCATTTTCCTCTCCTAAATTTCCGTTTATTTGTGAACGTTTACTTAATGCCTTAAGTCGTGCTAATAATTCTCTAAAATCAAACGGTTTTACCAAGTAATCATCTGCTCCGACTTCATAAACCATCAACTTATCTTCAACATTATTGAGGGCGGTTAATATTAGTACCAATGCATTCAGGCCATTTTCACGAATTTCCTTCAACATTTGGACGCCGGATTTTCCTGGCATGATGATGTCAGAAATAATGATCTTATAGTCTTTGGCTAAAGCCATAGATTTCCCTTCTATACCGTTTCTAGCGACATCTACGATGTATCCATGTTCTTCCAACCCTTTTTTTAAGGAAGCAAGAATTTTTTCCTCGTCGTCAACAATAAGTACTTTCACACTTTAAAATTATAAAAAATTTATTTAGCAGTTCAGGACTTTTTAAATTTAAAATTAAAGTACTTTCCTAGTACTTGCAGCTATAACAGCTGGAACAAAATAATACAATCTGGAAATTGGTAACAAAATTTTTAAAGATCGCTTGTTTTAACTTTACAATTTGAGCTAGATGCCGCATAAAGTGTAACACACTCTTTAAACTAAGGCCAACCCAGATTCATTTCCTAGTACAACATTTCTTATTAATAGTTCTGTAAAACCATAATGTTTTTTGACTCAATTTTCTTTTCTGTTTACTTTTAAAATGACTTTTTATTTAATTTAAAAATGATTCCGTTTGTGGGTATTGATCAAAATCAAAATAAAAGGAAGGAGGTAGTCACCCATCCTTTCTATGGTTTCAAATATATCATACATTTGACCTCTAAGTGGGTAAATAAACTCAGTTGATAGTTTTAAAGCTAAAACCGTCCACAGAAATAAGTTTGAACTGTGGAGTAAGAAAACCAGTAGTCCTAATGACACCTCAAATAGTCCAAAGTAAATCATACTGCTGCCGTCGGTAGGGAAATTTAGGAAGGAAAGATTTGCAGCTATTGTTGAATGTTTCTCAATAGCCAGCCAGCCATGACCGATTAACAATAAGCTAAGGCAGCTGCGTAAAACCCATAAAACATTGGTATTTATATTTATCTTTTTTTGCTGCCCAAATGTAACATAACCAAGAAGCAAGTATAAAGCAATGGGGGGGCCAAAATTGCCTGCTCTTTCAAAGAATTCTCCAAAACTCATTCCCGCTAAAGGGCGAAGTAGGGCTGTAAATAATGTCCAAATAATTGCCCAAAGTATCAAAAATTTATTAACTGAGAGCAGGATAGCAATACCAATGAAAATGTCTACTGACCCGATTAAAGGCATCAAGGATTGAGCAATTTCATCAGAAATTCCAAAAGTATTGAAAAAGGGGATCCAAGCAGGTTTTTGCGCAAATCCCCACATTCCATGTCCGATAAAACAGCCTGAAATAGCAAACCTCAACCAAAATACAATTTGTGCTTCCAAGCTAAAATTTGCTTTGGTCGTATTTACTATATTACTTGCAGTACTATTCATTTATAACATTGTGTAGACTATCGACAACTTGTTTGATTGAATCACTTTCATATAAAACAGCATATTCCTGAGCACCACTTTCATTGTACCTATACATCCATCCATTTTTCTTATTGTCTACGAAATTATAGATGAAATGTATTTTTCCAGATTCATAGAATATTGTATCACCTTTGTATTGCACACCGTTTTGGTAATGTTGAACCTCTTTCAGCTTGCCATTTGGGTAATAAACACTGGTTTTACCGTTTTGCAAATCTTTATAGAAATACTTCAATACTCTTATTGTTTTGCCATCACCGTAGTAGTCAGTCATGGTTTTGACATCATCTGGAAGAAACCTTATGCTCCTGTATACTTGTCCATTTGTATTTCGAAAATCTTGCTCCTTATCTAAATATGGTCTGAAATTATTATTTTCTTGGGATTGAGAGCCAATAGTTTTGTCATCAGATTTGTTTTCCTTACATGCTTGGAAACCAAGGCAAATAATAATAACCAAAATACTAGATAGCCGGAACAATATTTTAACTGTAGTTATTTTTTCCAAGGAAGCTTATTTACTTTTCTACCTATTTCAAAACCAAAATTGACACCCACTTCACTATCCATTCTGAAATGGACACCGAGTGGTACTCTTGACCAAGCATTTTCTTGAGCCATGGCAGCAAAACTTGGAAAGTTTCTTGGTTCTCCAGAAAATTCGGTTCTACCTATATGACATTTATCTGCCATACTGTAATTGTATCCAAATAAACTAGCCAATGCTTCAGCAGCAGCACCGCCCATTGTGGAATGACCAGAAGGATAAGCCGGGAATGAAGGTGTGTTGTTTTCTTCATTTGTCAAGGGATTGTACAAAGATGTTTTCCAATTGGGGTCAATGACTCTTTGGATATATGAAACTGGTCTTTCCAAGTTGTAGTGATACTTTGATGCCCAACATGCAATTGCAGCATCATTGAGCGCCATACCAACTTTTGCTGCCATCACGATTGCATCCTCGAGATTGCTGTTTTCAAGCTCAAGCACTTGAATTCCAATTGCCATCCATCTTGGTCCAGGGCTAAATGTCAAGTTTAACAAATCATCGCTCCAGTATTCTCCTATCCATTCTTTTTCATAGGAAAGGGTAGGTGTATTTTGTGCATACACTTCAAGTGCTTGAGAATAAAACTCGGACTGAGGGCTTTCAGAAAAAGGAATAGGTGGAATGCAAATCTTTTCTGCTTGAGACTTGAGTGTAAATGCTCTGGCTCTACCCCATACACCACCCATAGGTTTTCCAGGTCCTGGAGTTGTTGGAATCCAATTCCCGTCCTTTTTATAATGGTCTACCCAATTGTACCCTTGAAATGGATCTAGATAATGCTCATGACCTATATTATCTGATTTTGCCCAAATCCAAATTAATTCTGCGACTTGTTCTCCTCTTTCTTTTGATCTTGTTATGATGTCCTGAGAAACACCAGCACTGTTTTCTTGAAGGATTTTATCATAAGTTTGCTCAATGTTACTTAATTGATTAGATGTTGCTTGTGAGAAAAATAAGGGCATAAGATAATTGTATGATTCATTCACAACCAACGGCCAATTATACTCCAATTCTGGATCAGCTTCAGGTATCGAAAGGCCATCTATGTGACCACTCAATGATTGATATTCAGGCATACCTGCAACGCAAGCTTCATAAGCAGCTATGCCAAGATATGCTAAACCGCGGGGGGCAGGGCCAGGTCTGTAACCTGCAGAATATCTTTCTACCTGCAGAAAAGTTTCATTCCATTCTTTGATAACTTCATGATTGAAGTCACCTACTTCTTTTGGGTTGTGTGCAGAGTCTTTAGCACAGCCTGAAATGTATATACCAGCAAATATCAGCGATAAATACATTAAGTATTTTTTTAATGCTTTGTTGGGTTTTGCAATTGCAATTTTTGAAATGTTCATGATGTAGTTTTGTTGTTGATGGATGCAAAGATTGGCAATAAGTACCTCTATAGCTCAAAGAATAGATTAAAAAACTATTAAAAAGCATATTTTGCCTATTCAAGCAATTCTATGCTGAAGTACAGAATGGTGCGAATTCAAATTATGCTGATATTTGAAATACTCAAGGGACTCCTGATTTGGAGGTAAAAGCGCTCAGCTTTCAGTGGCCAGTTTTCAGATTTGCAGAAGTCACGAATTGCTTTCAGATTTAAAACGGTCAGCAATCAAATCTCAGCAATCAGCAAATTTGAAAATGAAATCACTTTGTACAATATAATAAAGAAGGATGTCATCGTGACCAGTGGTAGGGATATTTACAGCATGGGACCTGATAACCAATAATGATAGCTGATAACTGACCGCTGATAACTGAAAACTCATGTTTTCACTTTGCTAATGAATTTATAATTTAATTTGTTTTTTGCAATTCCAATTTCTGATCATCTTTTTTCCACTTAATGAGTAGAATAATCCATAGAATTAAGGAAACAATTAAAATAATTAATTTCGACAAACCAGAAAATGCATCATTGAAAAAAGGATTGTACATAAATATGTTTACAATCAAATGGAAACAGGAACAGGCTAAAATAGAGTTGGTTAATTCTGCTACTTTCCCAATACCCCAACTACCCATAATCAATGTTCCTAAAAAAAACAAATTGTCCATGATCGTTGCCTCTGTTAGAAAACTAAGATGCCAAGCATACCAAATAAAGCCAATAAGTAAAAATTTAATTCCTTGTTTTAAAAATTTAAATTCCTCTTGTAAGTAACCTCTCCAACCATATTCTTCCATGATGCAGTATATGAAACTACCAACTGCCGCAATCATTCCATATAAATGAATGTTGATTTCGTACTTATTCTTAACCCCAATTACAATTAATAAAACAGATGGAATAATAGCCATTAATATGCTTTTAACTTTAGAGGTTCCAAAAAATGAAATATCAATGGACCTTTGTTTCTTAAGCAAATACAAGCCTAATATTCCTGCTAGGAATATACCGCTTCCTTCAAGAATCCCCTGAGTCACTAAATAGCTCCATTTAGAATTTTCTTCCAATATTTCATTTAGATGAAAAATATTGAATCTAAAAATATTAGAAACACCAAAAGCAATTACTAAAAAAATAATTAATCTGATGATATTGATTTTATTATTTGTGCTTAATTTATCCATATTTGATTTTCACTTAAAGTTTGTTTTGGAAAAACCTGACCGATTGTAAACTTGCATGATGAAAGGATCGTTTTTGTCTTCCATCTGCCATCGAGAAATGCGTAAAACGAAGATAAACTTTAAAACAAATAAGTCATCATTTAATGATTTGCTTTTGTATTAAACCATAATGAGCACCAATAGAATCTATCCGAGAAAAATCATTCTTCATCGCCCCTTTAAAGAAAACATTCAAAATATCAATAGTAGCATGTTGCGTTTTTTTAGTGACATTCCCAAAATTGAGAAATTTACCTGCAATAGCACGAGTAGGTAAAGCCAGAAAAAATGGAACATCAGTAAAACTATAATGATCAGCTTCAATAATTTCGTATCTAAAACCTCCACCAAATTGCTTGAATAACTTTTGATTTCCATTTTCATACCTCATATAACGGATACTGTCACCTTTTTTACTTTCAAGCAATAAGAATGGACGAGGGCCGTAAGATTCTGGAAGTTCACCATACAAAGTACCATCAAGATTTGCAGCAGCTTTCAGTCGAGGGTCATGCGCCATGGCAGCTCCAGCTGTAGCTCCGCCCAAAGAATGGCCTGTGATCATTATGCGATTCGTATCTAATTTGGACAAAAAATCATCTGCTGATTCATTTTGATGGATAATTTTATTTATGACATACTGTATATCAGCGATTCTAGTGTTCAAACGATTTTCCATAAAATTGGTAAGGTCTGGATCATTACTGGAGTGCACTTCGATGGGTGTCACCACCTCTCCGTTTGCAAGTTGTGTGATCATCGCCTCATAAGGATGATCCATTGCTAAAACAACAAATCCATGACTGACAAGGCCACTTACAATACCTGTATAAAAAGCACGTGCTGCCTCATTTCCAGTAAGAAATATTATGACTGGCCATTGTTTTTGTGCGGAAGATATTTGTGCATTTAGCATTCCATGAGTCTCAACTTGATCAAAATGGTCAAAAATAAAACGTGGCAGAATTCCAATTTTATTTGGCAGATTATGTAAACCATCTATATATTTTGAATGATTGCCTATTGCATCTGCCGGCCTTGGATACCAAGCTTGCACCACAACATTTCTATAGTCACTTGGATTTGTAGTTAATTGCTCATGCCGATTGCTGTCAATCCATCGGAAAATCTTTGTTCCAACTCTGTATTGACCCAAAGGTTTTGGCAATTTAGGAACGGGAAGAAAAATGGACCAAGGAACTATCGAGCATAAAATCAAAAATATTATTGAAAATTGGATGGATTTCTTTTGAATTTTATCTTGTCGATTTTTTAAGAAAAATGCTGTAATCATCAACAAGCATAACAACAAATAACTTGGTAAGAATTGCCAATAATATCCTTCCATCAAAAGCTGAGCAAGGGCTAATAATATTGCAAAACCAGCAAGCGGTTTAATGATACCAGCAATTCGATTTGGAATAAGGATGAAACTCGAAGCTATGGTGACTATTCCTAAATAACATATGATGTTTACGGTGCTCATCTTGAAAGAATCGGGTTAATTTTGGAATATATAGCTTTATATTTGTCAGGTTTTGGGAACAAAAGCAGACAAATATAAGTTTTCATCTCTTTTGTGAAATATATTTTTAAAGTCAAATAGATGCATTCCTAAACTTACTTTTTACATTAAATCTATAGTAATTAGTTTGAGTACCGATATGATAACTGATAGAATATCCATAAACAATTGTGTCTCTATTGTATAAGATGTCTAGTCGGTGCCAAGAAAGAAAACTTTCTTTAAACCATATATCACCTTTTACTTCCCAAGCACCTACATCTGGAGAACCTATGTTTTGATGTGTACTAATTCTTTCTTGCCCAAGTTGGATTTTATCCCAAGTAGATGGATAATTGTAAAAATTAAAAATCACAATTATGGCAATTATTATAGGGAGGAATATATATTTTAACTTTAAGAATCGGTACATTTTTTATGTTTTACTTATTCCTTCCAATTCTGCAATCGATCAATGTATAGATAACTTTCTACAAACTTTCTATGTTCCAAACTGGTCATTTTTTCTAATAAAGTCAATGCGAAAATATAATTGGCTAAGTTGCCATTGGATGAAAGAAATTTACCGCCTTTGTACAAAAGTGTTGACAAAAACTAAAGATCTATCAGCCAGTTGGGACTTATCGATTTTTAATCTTTAGATAACGCTGTTTTGAGACCTACTTTTATGGATTGCCACAGTAGCGAGGATTGTAAATAATAAACCAAGAATCATTAAAGCCCATGCTCCCATAGATGGAATTGGTATGCAATCTTCACTTGCTAAATTGCACTCACCTATAGTCAAGATAATATCATCAATAACTGGGTCAGTATTACCTATAGAAAATGATAATGAGAAACTTCCGCTGTTTTCTGGTCTCCAGAAATCAACTTGATATGTTCCCGGCTCTGTCATACTCTCTGTCAACACTGTACTTATAGGCAACATCGCGCCATTGGAGGTTAAAAAATTCCCGTTGATGGAAGATGTTTCGACGGTGGCTCCTGAAATTCCTATATTCACTGAAAGAACATCATGAAAATATAAAATCTGCTGTCCACGAGTTCTCACATTCAATGGATCTGCACAACTGCATGGGTCAGAAAGTGACGCAGTCACTACGTATATACCAAAAGTGCAACTAGTTGGAAGCAATTCACTTATTAAGTTAGATGGCCCAGTTGCGCCAGTCTCTCCAGTTGCTCCAGTTGCGCCAGTCTCTCCTGTTGCCCCTGTTGGGCCTGTTGATCCTGTTTGGCCAGTGGAGCCAGTTACGCCTGTTGGACCAGTGGCACCCGTTGATCCTGTTTGACCAGTGGCGCCTGTTTGACCAGTGGCGCCTGTCGGACCAGTAGCTCCTGTGGGTCCAGTTGCGCCTGTTTGACCGGTAGCCCCAGTCTGACCTGTAGGACCAGTGGCACCCGTTGATCCTGTTTGACCAGTGGAGCCTGTTTGACCGGTAGCACCAGTCTGCCCTGTAGGACCAGTTGGACCCGTAGGACCCATTGGACAGGTATAAGTAATTATATTTAAACCTGGCATTGCCAAAGCAGGATCAAACATCGACCCATTTACCACTCCAGTGCCGCTGTATGTACCACCTCCAGGTGTTGCCCCTGTAAGTGAGAAAGGTTCGGCAGTTGCAAGCACCACTATATTTGCAGGACATGTGGGATTGCACTCATCTTGGGCTTGAAGAATATTCAAAAAACCAAAAAGAAATAAGAACCAAAAGCACAATAAACTAGCCTTAATGAAGAAACTATGAAATGACATTGCTTTGAATTTTTATTCTAATGGTGCAAACTAAACAAATTTTTAGTATTTTTTGGGTTCTACTAATTCAATTTTAGTTTTCACTTAATGAATTTGGCTTAATTTTGATACCAGTTCAAAACCATAAAGCATTGAATTGTAAGACTTTTAGAATACTTAAAAAGAAAATTGATCAAAAACCTAGCCAAACCCATGACATTGTTGTTTTACGAAGTTTGTGATTCATCTTACTGAATATTGCAATATCTGCATAATCATTAAATCCTAATCTTTTTCAATTAAAATGGGGATAGTTTAATAGCTAAAGACACATTGTCACAGTATTCCTTACAAAAAAAAACAGGAGATCGAAAATCCCCTGTTTTATCTTTTGTTTAATATTTTAAATTTGAAGTGTTTAGAACAAATTTTCTGGGTTGCTAGCAACTATACTTCTTACCTTGCCAACTGAACCACTTGATGGATTAGTAAGGGGGTTACCCAAGCCGCCTACTCCACCATCTCCTCCACAACCGCCTCCAGAGCCTCCTGATGTTGAAGAAGTATTTGAACCTGCCGCATTAATTCCTGCCGAACCAAAACTAGTATTTACTGTGCCCGTCGAATTAGTTGGTGATACAAACAGTACGATTCCACCACCACCACCACCTCCTGCAACTCTATGGAGTGTGCCAGATATAAAATTCCCATTACCTCCATTACCTCCGTTTGCGTTTATTGTGCCGGCATTAGTTACACTCGTTTTTGAGAGCAAAACTATTAGTCCACCTGCGCCGCCACCTGCCCCAACAAAGTTTTCCAGCATATCTCCAGGTAATGCATTTCCTCCGTTAGCAGAAATTGTCCCACTAATAGTAATAGTCCCATTAGCATAAATAGCAAACGAACCCCCACCAGAACCTCCTTCAGTAGTAGAAGATGCAGTAGTAGCTATTGAACCGGCAGCCCCACCGAATTCAGGTATATTAATAAAAGAAGTAAATTTTGCTTCGAACGCTGCTTTTGAATTATTGGTACCAGGTCCTGCTGCACTGTAAGCAACCCCTTTCTCGGGAAATAAAGCATTAGTTGGGCTACCAAGAACTTGAATGTTGCCCATAATATTTACATTCCCATTACATTTTAGTTTAATTCCCGATGGAACCGTAAACGTAACACCACTAGAAACCGTGATGCTTGAAAATTGAAAATTAAATGAAGATGGAGGATTCGTAGCCCAATTGGTATTGGAAGAAATATTTAATGCACCGCCAGAACCATCTCCATAAACTGCCCCCCCTCCAGCAGGACCAGTAGCACCGGTAGCTCCGGGAGTTCCAGTAACCCCAGTAGCCCCTGTAGCCCCAGTTGGACCAAGTAAACCTATTGAACCTGTTGGTCCGGTAGAACCAGTAGCTCCAGTTGGACCAGGATTACCAATTGGCCCCATAGCTCCAGTTGGGCCAAGTAAGCCCATTGAACCGGTAGCCCCAGTAGCTCCAGTTGGACCAGGATTACCCATTAGTCCTGTAGCTCCAGTTGGACCAAGTAAGCCCATTGAACCTGTAGCGCCAGTAGCTCCGGTTGGACCAGGATTACCCATTAGACCTGTAGCTCCAGTTGGACCCAGTAAGCCTATCGAACCTGTGGCTCC
>JAKQLF010000178.1 GCA_029567325.1 Bacteroidota bacterium
AACCATGGTTTGTGTAGAAGCTGGCAATATTGGAGAAAATGCCGTGGCGATAAAACCTGGACAAGAGGCCATGATTTTCCAACACATTTCAGTGGAAAATACTTAAATGATCAAAAAAATCCTACACCAAATCTCCAATACAATTTTTCCGAAAATGTGTATCGGTTGTATGGAGCGAAGCATTCCCAATGATCAGGGACATTTTTGTGTTTATTGTTTATCAGAAATTCCTTTCACGGACCATTTTTCGTCACCTAATAAAAATCTGATGTGCGAAAGGCTTTATGGTCGTCTTCCTGTAAATTTTGCAGTTGCACTTTTGTATTTTTCAGAAGGAAATATTGTACAAAATATGATGCACCTTTTTAAATATAAGTCCGAAATCTACATAGGTCAGCAGCTAGGTGAAATCATAGGAAGTAGGATTATGGAAGGAACCATTACGTCTATTCCGGAAATAGTTCTACCTGTCCCGATGCATGCACAAAAAAAGTTGGTCAAAGGCTTCAATCAAAGTGCCATCATTGCTCAACGGATTGCAGAATCCACAGGAGCAAAATACAGTGATGATTTTTTGATTAAAATTATTCCTACTTCTTCCCAAACATCCAAAAATAAAATTGAGCGGATGGATAACCTGAGACATACCTTTGCAATATCACCCGAAGGCATTGAAGCCATCAAAGACAAACATGTTTTGATTGTCGATGATACTGTCACTACCGGAGCAACGGTGGAGGCCTGCGGAAAACTGATCCTTAAGAATGGGGCAAAAGAAATATCTGTTGCCTGTGCGGCGCTGGCTTATTAAAATTTATACCAAAATATTTGCTTTAGATCAGACTTTGCAATTTCATCGCAAGGGTCATATCCCCTTTGATTTTGATCTTTCCAGTCATCACTGCCATCATGGGATTGAGGTCGCCGTTTCGCATTTTTACGATGGTTTCACTAGATGCGGTAATGGTACAATCAGCTTCTTCATCGCCCATTCGCACTTCATTGACCTCGCCATTTCCATCAATGACAATGGTGGTTTCATCTACCACAAATTTTAGTTTAGCACCAAAAGGTTTGAGATTTGGGGCTTGTTTTTTGATGTCTTCAAATATTGCTTCTGCTATCATATATTTTTCCTTTATACTAATAATTCTGATTGCTCATTCACGATCGTTAACGAATCATCCATGAGCAAAGTTTCCAAACATGAAGATACCCTTGGTAACTCATATTTAAAATAAAATTTCATGGTATGGACCTTACTTTCATAAAACTGTGGGTCAAACAATCCTTGACCAGTAACCAATGCTTGTTTGGCAATACTGGCCATCTTGAGCCATTGATAAGCCACTACTACATTCGAAGCCATGTCCATAAATATGGTGGCATCGCTCAGGTATCTTTCATGATCACCTTCCATGGCAATGGGTGTGAGTTTTGTCAATGCTTTCTGCACCATGCCCAGCGATTTTGTCAACTGAGTAGCATAGGGTGTCAGGTCGTCAAAAGTTCCTGCCTCTGTAATCACTTTTTGGATTTGCTCCATGAGTAAAAGCAAAGCTTTGCCATTTTCCATTGGAATCTTTCTACCGAGTAAGTCTATGGATTGAATGCCCGTTGTACCTTCATAAATAGACATGATGCGTACATCACGGTAGTATTGTTGCAAGACAAAATCCATACAGAATCCGTATCCTCCCAAAACTTGCAGACCGTTGTCTATCGCTACCTTGCCACGCTCGGAAGGATATGTTTTTGCAATTGGCATCAGTAATTCCATCAACAAGTGATTGTCCTTTCTTTCTTCCTCGGGACCTTGTTTTGATTTATCTTGATAATAGGCCGCCTCCATGAGTAGTGAAAGTGATCCTTCAACGATGGCTTTTTGAAGAAAAAGCATCCTCCTCACATCTGCGTGATTGATGATCAATGTTTGTTCCTCTGATATGTTTTTCCTTCCGTTATCCTCAATTCTTCTTCCTTGCGGACGCTCCTTGGCATATTGTAGGGAAGCATAATAAGCGGCAGTCGCGGTCGATGCTGCGCTCATACCTACTTCGAGTCGAGCACCATTCATCATTTGGAACATGTATTTGAGGCCCATATTGGCTTCCCCAAGTAGAAAGCCTTGGCAATCATCCTGCTCTCCAAAAGAAAGATGTACGGTACTATAACCACGTTGACCCAATTTTTGAAAATCACCCGCTGTTATCACGTCGTTGTGTTCAAAACTGCCATCTGCTTTGATTCTGAATTTCGGAACCACAAAAAGGGAGATGCCTTTGGTCCCTTTTGGTGCACCATCAATCCTTGCTAGCGTAAGGTGGATGATGTTTTCTGTTGCTTCGTGGTCACCGCCCGAGATAAATATCTTTTGACCTGAAATTTTATAGGAACCGTCGGCTTGTAATGTTGCCGCTGTTTTTACATCAGACAACGAAGATCCCGCTTGTGGTTCAGTGAGGCACATGGTACCGCCCCAAGTTCCTGCCAACATTTTGGGAACATATTGATCAATGAGTTCTTGATTACCAAAAGTGGTTATCAAATCGGCAGAACCAGCAGTGAGACCAAGGTAACCAGTAATGTGATTATTGGCAGACTCAAAGATGTGATTGACACCAAGTGCGACGAAATATGGTAATTGCATACCTCCGTGTTTATAGTCAAAATACATCCCAATCCAGCCGTTTTCTCCTGCATCTTTAAATATCTTTTTGAGTTGCGGATGAGAAAAAACTTTGTTTTCCTTAAAATAAGCAGGCTTTTCATCCATTTCCCTAAAATAGGGATACCATTCTTGATCTGCCCAAGATTTTGCAGCTTCCAAAAGCATATCGATACTGTCAATATCTAAATCCTGAAATTTATCGTAAGAAATGATTTCACCCAGATGATGTACTTCATGCATCAAGAATCGCAGGTGATCCATGCTCATATAATTTGCCATGATCTTGTGTTTTTAATGATTCAAATAACCTTTTTTGATAAAGATAACTGACATAAAGATAAATATTTTTTTAACTCCAAGTTAAAAAAATATAACGCTGACTCCCGTTTCTATATTATAAAACAGCATTTATGACATTCAATAATTTAAAGAGATTATTTCCTACGATATTTTATTTTGTCAAGGTCTTATTAATGTGTAATTCAGAAGAATAAAAGTGAAAATTTTAGCAAAAGCGCAAAACAACTACTTTGTGCACATTGGTCGACTAAAAACGCGCTTTGTTCGATTATAACGTTTTTTTAAGACCTATGGCCTATATTTTTGTACCATAAAAGACAACAAAAGTTGCTCTTTAAATATTATAACAGACAAAAAAATGAAAAACACTTTACTGATTTTATTCTTTTTTTCCCTTTGCCAACTAGTGAATGCACAATTCCCTGGAGCTGGTGGTATGAGTCAAGGTAGTACTAAACTCAAAGGAAAAATATCAGGTTTGCTCATTGATTCCGTTTCAAAAGAACCCGTTGCTTTTGCTACAGTTGCCTTGAGAAAGCACAAATCTTCTCTAGCCCTAGACGGTTTAGTTACCGGGGATGATGGAAGTTTCAAATTTGAAAATGTCGTGACTGGCAAATATGATTTAATCTTTTCTTTTATCGGTTATGATGAAAAATTAGTTACGATTGAAACTACGCTAAAAGACCCCGATTATATTTTCAGTCAGGTTTTTTTAATGCCGGCTAATTATGTATTGGATGCAGTTGAAGTGCAAGGTGAGCGATCTTTGATAGAAAACAAACCGGATAAATTGGTTTTCAATGCTGAAAATGATGCGTCAATTGCAGGTGGAGATGCGGCTGATGTACTGAGGAAAGTGCCTCTATTATCTGTAGATCTCAATGGAAATGTTTCTCTCAGAGGCTCACAAAATGTAAGAATTTTGATCAATGGTAAACCTTCAGGCATGTTTTCAAGTAATGTTGCAGATGCTTTGAAAATGTTTCCTGCTGATCAAATCAAAAAAATAGAAGTTATCACTTCTCCATCGGCAAAATATGATGGCGAAGGTAGCGCGGGTATCATCAACATCATTACCAAGGGAAAAAATGCGGAAGGCGTTGCAGGGTCAATCAATGCTTCTGTAGGCAACCTTCAAAACAATGCAACCGCAAGTTTGAATGTTGGAAAAGGCAGGTTTGGTCTCAATAGCACAGGTTCTGTATTTTATGGTGTACCTGTGGATGGAACTTTTGAATTTTTAAGAAAAGATGACATAGGCAGCATTTACCAACAAATCGGTACCACTAAAACATCCAGATTGGGAGGAAATGCCAATGTAAATGCCTTTTATGATTTCAATGGCTACAATAGTTTAAACTCAACTTTCAACTTCAGAGGATTTGGTTTTGATAGCGATGGGCTTACGACAGGCTTAGTTGGGTTTGCAGGTTTTCAAGATGAATTTAGCAGAAAAAATATCGGAACAAGTTTCAACGGAGGTTTTGATTGGAATACAGATTTTACCAGAAAATTTGAAGGAAAAGAAGGTAGAGAATGGACAACCGCTTTCCAGTTGACTAAAGACAATAACGATCAGACCAATACAGTAGAAGAAACCCACACCATTTTTGATACCCTCAATAGGATCAGTAATATCTACAATGATGGGGACAATTATGAATATACCATCCAGACAGATTATGTTTTGCCAATGGCCAAAGGATCAAAACTGGAGTTTGGTGGAAAAAGCGTGCTAAGGGATATAAAGAGTGATTTTTACAATGAATCCTTTCAGAATGGTGGCTTTATAAAGAATGCAGAGTCAACCAATATATTCGATTACAATCAGAATGTATATGCAGGTTATCTTTCTTACAGTTTCATAGTCAATAAGAAGAACAACTTCATCGTCGGTGGAAGGTATGAACATACAACTATCGAAGGGGCTTACAGGTTTGGGGAACAAAACCCATTTGCCAACGATTATGGTAACTTTTTACCATCCATCACTTATAGTCGTTCATTACCAAAATTTAGGTCATTCAAACTCAATTACAGTCAGAGGATCCAAAGACCTAGTTTGCAATTTATCAATCCATTTAACAATAATGCGGATCAGCTCAACTTACAAATTGGTAACCCTGCCTTAAATCCAGAACTTGTACAACAGGTAGAAGCATCTTATAATGCTACATTCCTAGGATTTACTACTTTTTCATCCGTTTACTACAAATACACCAAAAACATCATCGAGTCAGTTTTGAAGCAAAATGAATTTGGTGCAACGGTCGGTACTTATGACAACGTGGGAACCAATAACTCCATAGGATTCAACACTTTTGTTTCTAAAACGATCAGTAAGTTTACCATGAGAGGTGGTGGAAATATTTACACTTATCAGTCTCAGGGTGTGGTAAACAATCAACAATTGAGCAGAAATACCTACATGTACAACTTATTTTTGAGCGGAGACTTTAGTTTCACGGGTACCCTCAAAATGGACTTCTTTGGATTTTTCAGATCACCGCAAAGGACTTTACAAGGAGACAACCCTTCCTTTTCGCTATACGGATTGGGATTCAGAAAAGAATGGAAGAATACTTCTTTGGGCTTGAGGGTAATCGAACCTACCAGTGCTGACAAGGTATTCGCCACCAACATCAAAGGCAATGGCTTTACTCAAGACAGTAAGTTTTCCATACCATTCAGATCACTAGGAATCAACTTCAGATACAAGTTTGGAAAAGTTGACTTTAGAGAAAGACAATCCAAGATCCTTAACAGCGATTTAAAAACTGGAGACGGTGGTGGTTCTAGCCAAGGTACTCAAGGCGGAGGTGCAACCATTCAAGGAAATAAATAGAATTAAAAACTTAAAGAATTGCTTTTGCCGCTGAGTCTTCTTAGTG
>JAKQLF010000179.1 GCA_029567325.1 Bacteroidota bacterium
CCATTGATTTCGTCATTATAAGTGATGTTGTTATTCCAAGGAATAAGTGGCGTACTTCTGTTGCCATCATGATCCCAAAGATCACCTTCGTTCAAACATACTGGAGAACCAGCTTCTCTTCTTACTTCAAGATATACATCAGTACAATTGTCATAAGAACCATTGTCGATGTGTTCTGGCTTGATTTTTGCAACCGCGCCTTCGCCATCAACACCACTTCTAGTCAATGAAACAGTAATGTATTCTTTAGCAGTTGCAACTGGTGCAATTTTGTCAAGAACCCAAACTGAAATTTCTGCAGTTGAAGTGTTTCCACAACAGTCAGAAGCAGTATAGATAAATGTACTTGAGCCTTTAGTTACGTCTCTTGCAACCCATTTGCCACCAACTAAGTCAACTTCGATTGGTAAACCTTCTGCGTCAAATCCATCAACAGCTACAACTTTAGCGTGATCATCACACTGGTCAGTTACAGTTGCAGCAGGAAGAACGATGTCAGTTTCACAAGCCCAAGCTGTAACACTGTATGGCTTATCAGGTTGTGGAACAGAAATTACTGGTGGAATATTATCAGTTTTCTTAATGATTTGTTGGTATGTTGTAGTTGTTGCATTACACCAGTCTAAAACCAACCAAGTTCTTGATACTTTAATAGAAGCACCACAGTTTGGTCCACAAGCGCTCAATCTTACATCGCTGTAAGTAGCCACTACGTTACAAACTGCTGTGTCTGGTTTCAAATATTGTCTAGTTGCACCAACTAATACTGAAGGATATGCTATCGTATCGTCACCAGTACCAGCAACTCTTGCAGCTAATTGCCAAGGTAGATCACCAGCAAAACAAGGAATTTCCACTAACGCAGCTGGTCTAGTAAGAGAAGCACCGTCAACAGCAATTACACTGATGATTTGAGTGTCAACTGTAGCAATACCTTTCACATTTACAGCAGTCCAGATTCTTTGAATAACTGAAACAGTGTCATTTGTTGGAGAACATGCTCTATCTCTAACTATATCAAAATAAGAAATAGTTACTCTTGAGCAGCTTTCTTCAGCAGTTGCAATACCAACTGCCTCTAATGCTCCTGGAAGTGGGTTTCCTTTTGCATCTTTGTTATTGTACAAACAATAAATAGAAAGATCCGCAGGAATGTCTAAAACTGGAGGTAATTTGTCTTCGAACATTACTGTTCCCCAACAAGAATTGCCAGATCCATCAAGTACACTTACTTTGAAAGGACCTGCCATACCAGCATTGAAGAACGCTGACCAATCTGTATCAGAGAAGTCAAAAGAAATGTTTGCACCAGTATAAACTCCAGCTTGTAATGAACCACCAGAAAGTGATGATGCATCTGTGAGTTTAAAATCTGATAATTTGATACTTACCAATGTACCACCATTGCTTGGAGGTTGCATGGTGTTTGGGTAAATTGTGGCGGTACATTCCGAATCAATAGATAAATTGACACTCGGTAAACACGCCAAACCTTGAGCGCTCAGACTGGTATTAAAAACCAGGAGTGCCAAGAAGCAGAAAAGATAATGTAATCTTCTGTTCATGAGTTTAGAATTAAATTGAGTAATGAGTTTTAAATAAATTAGACCACAAATCTAATCGAATAAGTTAAATAATTAAAAAATTAATACAAAATTTCAAAAAAAATATTTTCCGAGGCTGTAGCTCAAAAAAAATACAAATATAAATAATATACAATATAAATAATTGATAGTCAATTGTTTAAGAAATATAAATTGCTAAAATATACTCCAATCGAATTAAAAAATGACATAAAAAAAAGAGGGTCTGTACACATCAATGTACAAACCCTCTTTAATATCAATGGGTGTTTACCCCTATTTTTTCTTGCCGCCAGATTTTGCATCCGCAGCAGCCGCACTCTTAAGCGCTCTAGGTATTTCTATATTTGCAATAGGAATAGATGGATTGATCAAAAGTTCAATATCCTTGCTTACTTGCACATTTTTTACTCTCAAAACTTGACCCAACTCCAAATGTGAAATATCCACATTGATCTCTTCGATCATGTTTTCAGGAGTAGTTTTGATCTTGATCTTCCTAAGTTGTTGGATCAATTTACCACCATTCTTTACACCTGGAGAATTTCCTACAAATCTAACAGGAACTTCTACTTTGATTTTTTTACCTGGGGTTAAGGCCAAAAAGTCAACGTGTAATAATTCATCTGTTACCGGGTGGAACTGTGTTTCTTTTACAATACACTTGATTGCACTACCATTTACAGAAATTTCACCCAATTTAAAATCAGGTGTATATATTAATGGTTTTACCTCTTTTTGGTTAACCAAAACATGGATAGGGTCATTAGAACCATAAATTACTGCTGGAACCATTCCTTCAGCTCTTGCTGTTCTAGCACCTCTGCTACCTACTTCTTCTCTTATTTGAGTTGATACAGTTACTGTATTCATCCTATAATATAATTTGCCGTTTTAAAAAGGACTGCAAAGATACTATTTTTTATAATATTGTATTCTTTTTCTAAAAAAAGTTTTATTTGCCTTAAAATGGTGTGGAAATCATTGATCAACGGATACATTGCCTACTTATTGATGGAAAAGTCCATGAGCGCTAATACCATTGAAGCCTATAAAGATGATTTGCAAAAATTGATCGACTTTTGTGATGGCAATAATAAGAACCCAACTTCCTTGACCCAAGGAGATATGGATGGATTCATCAATCATTTGACTAATATAAAGGTAGGAACAAGATCTCAGGCCAGGATCATATCAGGCATCAAATCATTTTATAAATATCTAGATCTGGAGGAGCTTATACAAAAAGATCCGACTGAACTCTTGGCTAGTCCAAAAATAGGTAAAAAGTTGCCCGTTTTTCTCACCATCCAAGAGATAGACGCTATGATCTCAACCATCGATCTGTCAGAACCAACGGGCCATCGCAATAAAGCCATCCTAGAATTATTGTATGGCTGTGGGTTGCGCGTTTCAGAACTGATCAATCTCAAGTGGTCTGATCTTTATAAAAACGAAAGCTTTCTGCGGGTGATCGGCAAAAACAATAAGGAGCGACTAGTACCTATTGCCGACTATACCGTCAAACAATTGGATTTGTACGTGAGCACTATTGATAAATCAGGAACTACAAGCAACTATATCTTTCCAAATAATAAGGGCAAACAACTCAGTCGGGTAATGGTCTTCTATATAATAAAGGAGTGTACTTCCAAAGCAGGGATTACAAAGACGGTGTCGCCACATACATTCAGGCATTCTTTTGCGACCCATTTGGTAGAGGGTGGTGCGGATTTGCGGGCGGTGCAGGAGATGTTGGGTCATGCTTCCATTACCACTACGGAGATTTATACCCACTTGTCTAATGATTATTTGAAGAAAACCATCCTTAGCTTTCATCCCCGAAACAAAGATTTATAGTCGATAACTTTAAGACAATCCACTTCTTTGCTAACTACAATCTAAGATTAAAATAAAAAATATACTCAAAAGACTAGATTCAATACTTTTTGATATACTTGCATAAGTTTTAAAAAATAAAATATGGAAAAATACCTGGAGTTCCGCAAAACAAACTCAAAGCCTTTGCTTGAAAAAAAACTTATTGAAGATGGATATTCAGCTGAGGAAGCAAAAGCAACGGCCAACACTGTAGATGATACATTCAGAACCGATAAAGTAAAAACAGGAAAGGAAAGAGTAACAGCAGGTCTCGCCTTTGTGGGAACGGGTATTTTTATTTTCATTACCTTGATGTTCTCTTCACAACATCAAAAGAAAGTTTTTTACAGAGTTGCTGTTGCAATGATCATAGGTGGTGGTGTTTTAGCAGGAAAAGGTTCAAATGACATAACTGTTTACAAAGTATCTATGGAAGAAGATGCAAACTTGCCGTATTACAAGAGAAATAGATAATCCATTATAAAACCCTTATCTCAATAATTTCTATCTTTATCCCATCAACAGATATCTTACTGTATGGAATATCAATTGCTCAAAACGGAGCAAAAAGCATTAGAAATAAACTTAAACACAACTATTTACGGGACATTTGCAGAAATTGGTGCAGGACAGGAAGTTGCCAGAAACTTTTTTCAAGCTGGTGCAGCTGCCAATACAATAGCTAAAACCATGTCTGCATACGATAAAACTTATTCAGACGCTATTTATGGTAGTGAGGCATCTGGTAGGTATGTTTGTGAATCTCGTGTTTACAAAATGCTCGATCATGAATGGCAATTGCTAGACGAACGTCTGAAAGCAGTAAAACCCACAGCTACCTTTTTTGCCTTTTCAGACAGTGTGACAACCATCAACTATAGTAAAACAGTGAATGGTCAGGGGTGGCTCGGCATCAGATTTCAATTGGTACCAGGGGAAGAGCCCAATGAAATCGTTGTACATACCAAACTCTTGGACAATGACACTAAGTTACAACAAGAAGCGGTGGGTGTACTTGGTGTAAATTTGCTCTATGCTGTTTATTATCTGAATCACGATCCCAAACTTCTGGTGAAATCCTTGCATGATGGCCTAAGAGGGCGGCTCAATGTGGACCATATCAGGTTGACTGGGCCAAACTTCAACCACGTTGACAATCGCTTACTGGTTTTTTATTTAGTAAAATATGGCTTGACTGAACTTGCCATTTTTGATGAAAATCACATGGGTGTTCACGCTTCAGAAATCCTATATAAAAAATCATTGATGGTCGTGAGGGGGCATTTCAAACCACCGACATTGGTTACTTTGGATGTATTCAAAAGTGGCTTTGAGCAATTCCTCCTAGAGCCAAATGTGCATGAAGAAAAATCGATGATTATGGCTGAGTTGACGTTAGACTATCTAAGGAGTTACAGCAGTGATTTGGATGAAGAAGATTTTTTACAACGTGCAGATTTGCTCAATTTACTTGGATATAAAGTAATTGTCAGTGATTGTACCAATCATCAAATGATGATCAACTATATGAGCGACCATAAAATACAAAATCTGGGTTTGGTCATTGGGGTTAGGGAATTGCTAGACATCATCAATGAAAAATACTATGAAAACAGAGATGGCAGGTTGCTGGTGGCTTTTGGCGAATTATTTACCAGAAACATCAAAATCTTTGCTTATCCTGCTTTGGATAAAGAAAAGAATAGTACGCTCACCGCCTATAACTTACCAGTACCAGACGGAATTTCATTTCTTTATAAACATTTGATCAATGCCCAGCAGATTGTGGAAATTGACCATTACAATCCAGATCTTTTGAAAATATTGCCTCAAAATATTTTAGAAGAAATTAAAAAAGGAAGCGCGGTTTGGAAAGAAGGTGTGCCAGATATCATCTATCAAACGGTTGTGGAAAAAGGGTACTTCAATTTTAAAAAACAGAATAGTTGATGATTTGGAAATTTTGTTTTTTGATCATTGGATTATGGTCGTGTAGAGAATCTTCTTTCCAACATCCAGTTTCTGAAACTGCTTCTGTTGATGCTTTAACAACAAATGAGCAATCTATTAAAAAGGATGCCATACCATTAAATAATGTGACAACTATTGAAAAAGATACATTAAAATCAAATGAGGTGGCGCCAAAAAGGATTTGCGGTGTCTTAGAAATGGATTATATCATGGGTAAGTTTGATCCTGCAAAAAATGGATGTTTTGAGCTTGTGCCAGCTAGCCTAGCCGACAAATCAGGTTTATTTCTAAGGAAGGAAACTTTATCAGCTTTTAAGGAAATGCTAGAGGCAGCAAAAAAGGATGGTATAAACCTTAGGATCATTTCTGCAACGCGCAACTTTGAATATCAAAAGGGAATTTGGGAGAGAAAATGGTCTGGGCAGACAAAGTTGGAAGGAAACATCAATGCAAGCAAAATTTCAAATAAAAAGGCGAGGGCTGAAAAAATTATGAGATACAGCGCAATGCCCGGTGCTTCCAGACATCACTGGGGTACTGACATCGACATCAATGAACTGAATAACAAATGGTTTGAATCAGGAACAGGCAAAAAAGTATATGATTGGTTGCAAACAAAAGGTAAGGAATTTGGATTCTATCAGGTTTACACGTCCAAGGCAGCTGATAATAGGGCTGGGTATGAGGAGGAAAAATGGCACTATACCTACAAGCCGGTATCTGCAAAATTGACTAATATTGCCCGCGAAACAATGCATGACGAACATTTGTCAAATTTTTCTGGTTCAGAACAAGCAAAACAAATCAGTGTTGTTCAAAAGTATGTTTTGGGTATATCTGAAGCATGTTGGAAATAAATAATAAATTAAAATTATCTGTGGATGGCTTCTATCGAAGAAATATTGGAGAATAGTTATATCAGCATTATGGCTGGTGGTGTAGGGTCGAGATTTTGGCCTTCTAGCACAACAAACAAACCAAAGCAGTTTTTGGATATATTAGGAATAGGTAAGTCATTGTTAAGGCTAACTTTTGAAAGATTCAACAAAATAGTGCCAGCCGAAAGGATATTTATTGTCACCAACGAAATTTACCGCGACTTGGTTATGAAAGATTTACCCGAGTTAGCTCCTGAAAACATCCTTTGCGAACCCTCCAGAAATAATACCGGACCTTGTGTAGCTTACACTGCGCTGAAACTTCAAAGCATCAATAAAAACGCGTTGTTTGTTACTGCCCCATCAGATCATGTGATTCTTAAAGAAGAAGAATTCCTTTCAAAAATTAAATCGGCATTGACGTACATTTCTGAAAACAATGCCATTGTAACCTTGGGTATACAGCCAACCAGACCAAATACTGGATATGGATACATAGAAGTTGCGGCAGAAAACAAAACTGATGATTTGATAAAGGTGACACAGTTTAAAGAAAAGCCAGATGCAGTTACCGCACAGCAATATTTGGATGCTGGAAATTATTTTTGGAATGCAGGCATTTTCATTTGGAAAGCAGAAGATTTGATCAAATCATTTCAGAAAAATGCACCTCAAATTGTGGAGATTTTGGGAAGCGATGTATCTAAATTTGGCACTCCTGAAGAGCAGGCTTACATCAATGAAGTTTACCCCTCTACCCCATCCATCAGTGTTGACTACGCCATTTTGGAAAAAGCAGAAAACGTTTATACCATTCCTGCGGATATTGGGTGGAGCGATTTGGGCACTTGGAATAGCCTCCATGAATATATGGATAAAGACCAAAACCAGACTGTAACCATTGGAAGTAATACTTTCCTGATGGATACCTCAAATTGCATCGTCAGATCTGACAGCGAAAAGATTGTCGTTATCAAAGGACTATCAAATTACATCGTCGTGGACGAAGCAGATGCCCTTTTGATATACCCAAAAGAAGATGAGCAAGAAATCAAACAAGTAGTGAAACAAATAGGTATTTTATAAAACCTATTTTTCTTTCAGGCTCTTTATCCGTTTGATTTTTGTAAATATTGCTCCAATGCCATAGACATGGAAGGTGCTTCTGGTGTAGGTGCCTGAATGTTTGGGTGTAAATTTTTATCTAAAACTGCCTGTAATGTTTGCGAACCAAAAACGGCCATTCTGGTCAATTTCTGTTCGAAATCAGGGAAGTTTTCAAATAAAGATTCTATTCCTTGAGGACTGAAAAATATGAGCACATCATAAAAAACATCTGCTAGATCTGACAAATCACTAGAAAGTGTTTTGTACATCATTGCTTCAGTAAATGAAATGTTGTTCTTCTGCAAATAAGGAATGTAACCTTCTGCTCCCAAATTTGAAAGAGGTAACAAAAACTTCTCGCTTTTGTACTTCATAAAATAGTTGTGAAGATCTTCCATGTGCTTTTTCCCAACAAAAACTTTCCTCTTGCGATAGATTATGAATTTCTGTAAGTAGTTTGCGATGGCTTCAGTGACGCAGAAATACCGGTTGTCTGGTGATATTTTCGCCCTGGTTTCCTCAGCCAATCTGAAGTAGTTTTCGATTGCATTTTTGGAAGTAAAAATGACACAGCCATAGTCGTCAATTTTAATCCTTTGCTTGCGGAATTCCTTTTCAATGACACCTTCTACATGTATAAATGGTCGCCAATCAATGGTAAGTCCATATTTTTTTTCTAGGTCATAATATGGAGATCTTTCTGGTTTTGGTTGCGAAACCAAAATCGTCCTGACTTTTCTATACTCCTCTACGTATGCCTTTTGTTCAGCTTGTTTTGTATTCCCCGATGTTGACATATATTATGTAGTATGCCTGTTTTGTTATAAGTTAGCAATCAATCTATACCCCAGTAGCAAGGGAGCAATTTCCAGGGTGCAAAGATAAACAAAAAATAAGAATATATCGCTTAGAATAAAATTGGCCGATATTAAGAAGCCTCTGATGTACCTTATTAACAATAAAATGCCGATAATGATGAGCCCAACAATAAAGGCAGGTTTAAAGAAACTTTCTGGTCCAAAAGCCATCAACAAGTTGATGGGAATGAGCAATAATCCTGTCAATAAATTGATAAACATGATGGTGAAACTATATAAAGCGGACTCCTTTTCTAAGGGAAATAACCATCCAAATATCCTAAGCGTAAGATGTCGGACAATGTAAACACTTGTCACTCCAACCAAAACATAAAACCAAATCTGTACTGTAGCCAAGTCGTAATACTCCCTAAGAATGAGGTAAATAAAAACAGAAGCATTGATAAAGAAGACGATGTACATCAATATAAAATGCAAATTTAGCCCAGATCCGTCTTGTCTTCTAGTAAGCTTCAACACGTTTTCGTTGAACAAAGAACGAGTCAATTTTGACAATAAATCTCTTTTGCTCGCAAGTACTAACGCCAATAATGGCAAAGTAAATAACATAAGCCAAAAGATAAAATTGGAAGATACTTTTGGCTTAATGTCTAGTGGTATTTGGCCTATTGAAGGTGTTGTTTTCCTTTTTAAGGGAATATGGCTCACTTCAAATGGATTATTTTCCTTGAGTTTATCATATCTGGCGTCCAAACTAGATTGGCTTGCGGCGACGCTATCAGCATTGGGAACTACAATTTCTTGGCTTGGTATTCCAGACGTATCTAGGGTTGAAGCAACGGCTCTTCCCTTCACTTCAAAAGGATTTTGACCAGTGACGATCAAAGAAATCATACATATTAATAAAACAAAAGTATACTTTGATAAAACCTTCAAGTCTGGTGGTTTTGTGATTTATGATCTGTTTACCCGTTTGTCCATATGAATTTCACCACTATTTGAATCAAATAAAAGGAAGTTCAAACGGGTTAACGATTTGCAAATGTACAGCCTATCATAAGCTTAAACAATAAACTTCAACTAAATTTGCCTTGTGAGTGATAACAAATTTTTGCGACTGTTGATATTGGGTTCGGTAGCCATTGTAGGCATCATCGCTGTGCAGTCCTATTGGCTATTGAAAACATGGGATCTCAAGGACCAGGAATTTGACACAACCATGCACATTGCCTTGCAAAAAGTGGCCATTGGCATTGCAAAATATAACGACACTGCCCTGCCAAAAACAAACTTAATACAGCGCAGAAGCTCCAATATTTATGCTGTCAACGTCAACAGTGCCATTGATCCGCGTATTTTAGAAGATTTTCTTTACCAAGAGTTTACCAATTTCTCATTAAACACTGATTTTGAATATGCCGTTTATGACTGCCACAGTGATGAACTCGTATATGGTAATTATTGTAAATTTTCAAACCAAGAAAGTCTGGGTCCACCCGCAAACCTGCCGAAGTTTGAGGATTTGATCTATTATTTTGTGATCAAGCTACCCCAAAAAGAAAGTTTTTTGCTCTCAAATTTCAGGCAAAACATTTTCCTTGCTTTAGTTGCAGTATTAGCCTTATCCTATTTTATTTTCAGTTTTTTGGCCATATCTAGGCAAAAGAAATTGTCTGCGCTACAAGCAGATTTCATAAACAACATGACTCATGAGTTTAAAACTCCCCTCTCTTCAATAAAAATTGCTTCCCAAGCTTTGAGATCTCATATGAGCATACGAGAAAATGAAAAACTTCTGCGGTACGCCGATATCATTTTTGCCCAAAACGAACGCCTCAATAGTCAAGTAGAACGCGTACTGAATGTGGCAAAAGTAGAAGGAGAAGAAATGCAATTGGATCTTTCAAAATTCAATGTTGCTGCGGTTGCTGCAAAGATCGTTTCTGATGAAAATGCTAAATATGGTAGAACCATTGTCACGTTCCAAAACTTCACTAAAGATGCCACCTTATGGGCCGATGAAGTGCATTTTACCAATGTTTTACATAACATTTTGGACAATTCCATTAAGTATGCACAAGAAGTACCCGATATTCAAATCACACTGAAAAATCATGAAGAAACAGGGGAGCTGATGATTGAAGTTAAAGACAAAGGTATTGGTATTGATAAGGAGAATCTGAAGCGCGTCTTTGAAAAATTTTATCGCGTGAATACTGGAAACAGGCACGATATTAAAGGTTTTGGTCTTGGCCTTTTTTATGTCAAAAACATCTGTGACGCACATGGCTGGACCATTAATATTTCATCGGAACTGGGTGTTGGAACACAATTTAAAATAACATTAAAAAGTAATAAAAATGGAGGTAAATAAAATCCTATACGTGGAAGATGATGAGACTCTGGGATTTCTTACCAAAGAAGCAATGGAAGATGAAGGTTACCAAGTACAATTGTATGAAAATGGCGTTGATGCACAACAGGCATTCAAAAAAGAAGCTTTTGACATTTGTATCCTGGATGTGATGTTACCCAAAAAGGATGGTTTTGAACTTGCAAAATACATACGGACTCAAAATGCTCACATTCCCATCATCTTTGTTACCGCAAAATCTTTGACCGCTGATAAAATTGCAGGATTTGAAATTGGTGGTGATGACTACTTGGTCAAACCCTATGAAATGGCAGAACTTTTGATGAAAATCAAGGTTTTCATCAGAAGAAAAGTAATTGTAGAACCTCCTAGCGACATCATCAAAATAGGCCAGCTGCTTTTTGAATATGGCAATTTGCAAATATCTCATGCTAATGGCACAAAATCTCTTACTCAAAGAGAAGCAGATTTACTATTTCTATTGCATTCACATAAAAATCAATTGGTAAAAAGAGAGACCATTCTTGAAAAACTGTGGGGAAGAAACGATTACTTCTTGGGCAGAAGCATGGACGTTTTCATCAGTAGATTGAGAAAATTATTGAAATATGACCCACAAATAGAGTTGGAAAATATCCATGGTGTAGGATTTATTTTGAAAATATGAAGACGATTTTCCTATTTGTACACGTAATTACATGAAAATATTACCTCTGGAAACAAGTAAAAACACTTTCCATCCGTTAAATAGTTTCTTAAACAGCTTTTGAATGCAATATTATCAGATTTAAATGGGAACAGTTGATGTTATCAAAAAGCAATAAAAACCTAGTTTATATACTTCAATTTTTTGTCCTCATCCTAGTTTTGAGCGCCTGCAATCAGTATGAAAAAACTTACTATGATGATGGAAAACTCAAAGAAAAGTATCAAATAAATAAGGATAAAGAAAAAGATGGGGCATATTTAAGATACCATGCTAATGGCACTTTGGCAGAAGAGACAAACTATCAAAACGGATTACAAGAAGGTTTACGCAAGATATTTACTGAATCAGGTGATTTGGAATTTACTTCCACTTATGCCGATGGTAAATTGAATGGACCAAGAAAGGTTTACTTTCCAACTGGCAAATTGAGGGTAGACAGCAATTATAAAGATGATCAACTCATTGGTACTTTTTATAAATATTATGAGAATGGAAATTTGCAAGAAGAGGTTACATTTGTTGAAGGAGCTGAAAATGGACCTTTTGTAGAATATTATGACAATGGAGTTGTGAAATGGAAAGGAAACTATCTCAACGGTGACAATGAATTTGGACTATTAGAGCACTTTGACGTGACGGGTAAATTGATTAAAAAAATGCAATGCGACAGCACAAGAATGTGTATCACAATATGGAAGGAAGACCAGGAAATCAAAAAAGGATAGTTATTGGTCTTTTACTTTTGCACTTATCCATCATTTTGATAGGTCAAATAGGGGGCAAAAATAACTTTGAATTTTTATCACTTCCTGCGAGTGCTCGTTTGACTGGTCTAGGTGGCAGTTTAATAACCATCATTGACAGTGACGTCAATTTGGCCATGGCTTCTCCTGCTTTACTCAATGAAAAAATGAATGGTTCGATTGCATTCAACCATAATTTTAATTTTGATGGCATCAATAATGGTCATTTTGCATATGGAAGAAAAATAGAAAAGTGGGGCATCAACACACATGCAGCCATAAGTTATGCAAATTACGGGGAATTCATTGCAGCAGACGAAAATGGGGTGCAAACCGGTACCTTTAAGGCGAATGAGTTGGCCTTTACGCTTGGAGCATCCAAAGTGTTGAATGAAAAAATAACCGTTGGGAGCAATTTAAAAATGGCTTTTTCAAATTTGGAAACCTACAAAGCAAGTGCACTTTTGATGGATTTGGGCATGGTATACTCCACACAAGAAGGGCGTATGAATATTGCAGCAGTTATCCAAAATTTGGGGTCAGAATTGACTACATACAATGGCACACGATATGGCCTGCCACTTAATATTCAAATAGGCTTGTCCAATAAACTGAAACACATGCCGCTCAGATTTTCAGTTATTTTCCACCAACTCCAACAGTGGTCAATCAGATATGATGATCCAAATAATCGAGATAATGTAGACTTGCTCGGCCAGCAAATAGAAAGTTCTGCATTGTCCCAATCCATTGACAATTTTTTTCGTCACACCATTTTTAACGGCGAATTTCTACTTGGGAAAAACGAAGGTTTTGTCTTGCGCGCTGGATACAACCACTTGAGAAGAAAGGAATTGCAAATCAGTCAGTTCAGAAGTTTAGGGGGATTTAGTTTGGGAATAGGTCTGAAAATCAAACAGTTCAGAATTGATTATGGAGTGGGCTATTTTCATTTAGCGGGTGGAACAAATCATTTGAGCATCGCAACCAAACTCAATAATTTCAAAAGTAAAACAGCACTTATTGAATAATAATACCAATAGGAACTGAATTACACCATTTTCTTGTTTCAAACTTAATCGATATCTTCAACGTTCAATTTCGCCAGAGCTAAGGCAGATTAATAAGATGCTGCGATAAGGGTATCGCAGTTCGCAGCTAAAATCGTTAGCGACGATTTTTTAACGCTGCTCATTCTTCGATTTCAATCAAATTTTCTAAACAAGAATTCTGGTCAATCCAATTTCCGTTTGGTATAACTCTTCGTCCACGTCCTGCCTTCTCAAATATAGATTCAAATCAAAGCCCAGTTTTAACACTTGAATACTATATTTACGATCTCAAAAAAAATACCTGTGTTTAGGATTTTTATGGCTTTGATGATATTTGTTACTTTTGGATGCTCACGACCAATTGCTGACTTTGTTATCAATAAATCGCACGACCAAGCTCCTGTCATTGCAAATTTGGTCAATGTTTCTCAAAATGCTGAAAAATACCTTTGGTCTTTTGGTGATGGTACAACATCAGAAGCAGAAAGTCCAAGTCATCGATACGTGCATTCTGGGAGATATACCATCAGTTTGGCAGCTCAAAAGGGGAAGAAGGTTCATGCTGTAAAAAAGGATATTTTTATCGAAGCACCCACTGCCTGTTTAGTAGAAATTTCAACTTCATTGGGCAATATTACTCTGCAATTATTTGATAATACGCCTCTTCACCGAGATAATTTCCTCCGTCTGGTTGAGGTAAATTATTATGAAAACTTGCTTTTTCACAGAGTAATGCGAGGGTTTATGGTACAAGCGGGAGATCCAGATAGTAGAAATGCTTCAGCTGATCAACGTTTGGGTGGGGGCGGGCCTGGATATACCATTCCTGCAGAATTTATACAAGGAAATTATCATGTGAAAGGTGCCCTTGCAGCCGCAAGAACTCCTGATGAAGTAAACCCACAAAAGCAATCTTCAGGTTCTCAGTTTTATATTGTGCATGGATCAGAGGTAAAACAAGATCAATTAGATATCTTGGCGCGACAAAAAAGAATTGTTTATCAAAAAAGTGACATTGACCAATACCTGAGTGCTGGTGGAGCGCCACAGTTGGATAATGAATATACTGTATTTGGAAAGGTTATTGCTGGTATAGATATCATTGATAAAATTGCAGCCAGTGTGGTCGATGCAAATAACCGTCCTCATATGGATGTAAAAATTTTGAATATTAGCCTTATAAAATAATAATTATGAGTAGAGTTTTAGGAATTGATGTAGGAGGTACAGGAATCAAGGGTTGTATCGTTGACACAGTGAAGGGTGTTTTCGTTGATGAAAGATTGAAAATTTCTACTCCACAACCTTCCACTCCAGATGCGATGCTCAAGGCTGTAAAGAAAATAATCAAAAGTTTTGATTGGCAAGGAAAGCCCATTGGAGTTGGTTTTCCTGCAGTAATCAAGGATGGAAAAACGCACACTGCGAGCAATATTGATAAAACCTGGCTGGATTATCCCATAGTAGCTAAGTGGAGTACCGCTCTACAAACCGAAATCAAGTTTGTCAACGATGCAGATGCTGCAGGACTTGCAGAGATGAAGTTTGGCAAAGGCAAGGACGCCAAAGGTTTGGTCATCATGCTCACCCTTGGCACTGGTATTGGTTCTTCTCTTTTTATGAATGGTGAACTGGTACCCAATACAGAATTTGGCCACATCATTTACAACAGAAAAATTGCTGAAAAAACATTGTCCAATCTGGCTAGAGAAACAAGAAAAATCACTTGGAAAACTTATGGCAAAGAGCTCAACGGTTACTTGCAATATCTAGAGTTTATCCTCAATCCAGATCAAATCATCATCGGGGGAGGCATCAGTAAAAAGTTTGAACTTTATAGTAAATATTTTGCACTAAAAACGCCCATTACTTGTGCAGAATCCATGAATGATGCCGGTATTATTGGAGCAGCCCTTGCCACCAAACTGCACTTCTAAATGCAAAGTTATAATATAAAAATATCCAAATTTGAAGGTCCATTTGACCTCTTACTCTTTTTCATTGAAAGGGACGAGTTGGATATTTATGATATTCCCATTGCGACCATCACAGAAGATTTTTTGGAGTATATCAAACACTTGGAAACATTGAATATTGATGTTGCAAGTGAATTTATATTGGTGGCGGCTACCTTGATGAAGATCAAAGCTCGTATGCTCATTCCAAGAAAAGAAATAGATGCTGATGGCAATGAAATTGACCCCAGAGCTGAGTTGACACAAAAATTATTGGAATACAAACGTTACAAATCCATCATCGAGGATTTGGAGCAGATGGAATATGAGCGCTCATTAAAACATGGCCGAGGTAATTTGGGGGCTGAGTTGGCTGCACTTTCCAATAAAGCATTGGCCGATTCAGAAATCGAAAGCATTTCATTATACAAGTTATTCCAAACCTTTGCCAGGTTGCTCGAGCGTTATGAATCACAAAGTAATAAAGTCGTCCATCGCATCATTCAGTATGAATACACAGTAGAGGGTCAATCTAAAATCCTCAAAGAAAAAATAGCAGGAAAAAGGGCCAATTTTGAAGAATTATTCAATGGCCTTTCCAATAGGATGGAGGCTATTGTCACCTTCTTAGCACTTCTGGAAATGCTCAATTTGCAATTGCTCAACATCATCCAGGGAACGGGTTCTAATAATTTCTGGTTGGAAGAAAAAACGGGCGACGAAGAAGAATAGACTTAAACATTTTCTGATCAACAGGCTTTGAGACTCAATGGTCTTTACTGTTTAGACAACTATCAATAAAAAAGGAAATACTGAATGTATTTTCCATTTTTTCAGAGGAATTATATCATTTTTATTGTTATAAGCATCAATAAGCACGTTTTTCACTATTCAAGTAGATAATTGAATATTTGTTTAATTGTTGATAACGCGTTATTATAAATTTCAAAATCTTCAAAAATCACCCTTAAACTAAATATACATTTATGAAAATGCCAAGGCCCATAAGGTTAATATTTTTGATCATCTTGATGTCCATTTTGATTTTCCTGCGATTTTATTTTCCTACAGAAAGGTATACCGCTGAGCAAATCAGGATTGGTGGCATCGTACTTAATTTAGCCATTTTATTATTAATCTTCAGGATTGTGATCGATTTTCTGATCCTTTGGTATAAGTTAGAACAAAGGCGTAGTGGCTCGGAAACAAAAGATAATTTGATCATTGGACTCACCAATTTATTTCGAATTATTTCTGTAATGGCAACGATTTTAGCACTGATGTCTCTATCAGGCTTGGAGCTAAAGGATGTTTTTACAACTTTGAGTATTGTTGCTGCTGCTATTGCCATCGTGACCAAAGATTTTATCACAGAAATCATCATTGGCATTGTAAACGGGTTTTCAACAAAAATTGAATTGGATGATTATGTCAAAATCGGCGAACAAAAGGGTAAAATCATAGACATTGGTTTGCAAAAAATCACCCTACTCAATGACGAAGATGACCTCATATATATTCCCAATGTAAAATTTTACAATTCAGATGTCATAAACTATACGCGCAAAGACATCCGAAGGATGGGCGTGGAATTTCAACTAGATTTAAAATATTTGACTTCTGTCGAAGATTTGGAAAAAAGGTTGACAAGATCCACAAGTGAAATGGCTACTTTTATAGAACCAGGCACCTACAATCTGAAAGTAATGAATATTACAAAGGATACTATTGACTTCAATTTTCAATACACGATGATAGAAGTAAGTAGAGAAGTGCATAGGAAAATCAGGAAATTGGTACTGAGAAGTGTTGCCAATATAGTAAGAGTGGAAGAGCAAAACTAGTTTTCATAGGTCCACTCTTCAAACCTTCTATTTTGACCAGGTTGCCTGAATGCAAAAGGTGGATCATTCTTTCGACATATCTGTTTTATTTCTTCCCAATGATTTGTAATGTTTTTAAAAGTGTCCCAAAAACTAGAGCCACCAGCTGGTTGCTTCAAAAAAATAATTCCTATTTTATTTTCAATGTAAGATTGTCGTTCATGTTTATGCCTTTGAATATTTCTGTCAAAAGTTAAGACAATAGCATTTTCATCTTTTAACGCTTGGAATAATTCTATGTCTTTTGCCCCTTCATAAACTTCTTTAATAGAGAAGACTTCAATCGGTTTTTTTTCTGATTTGTTCAGATGACTTTGTATAATATTGAAAGCTTCAGCAAATTGTTTGGGAAGATTTTCGTCAATATATAATTTAAGCGGCTTGGGAACAGTATTCGATTGCATTATTCACTTGAGTAGTAGTTATTTCATAAGTTTCTGCAATAAACTTTTTTGATTCTCCTCCCTTATACATTTCATAAATGGTTTCAGGATAAATTCTTGTGCCCTCAATCGTTACAGCTCCTAACTGTATTTCAGGATCACATACTATTTTTTTAGTTTTACCTAGTGGCCAGAATCTAGAAGCCATTTCATCACCTCCAAACTCTAGATTTTTATAAAACATTTTAATAACTTCTAAGTTCGTTTGTTTGGTACCATCAAGAGAGATGGTATATCCATCTGGATGCTCAAAATAAATTTTCTTACCATCAGTTTTGAGACCATTGAGCACATTTTTATTTGCAAAGGGAAAAGCAGTATGAAGCATTATTGATAGTTCCTGATGAGCCTTCAAAATATTTTTTGATTGAACTCCTGATTCTGCAAATGAAGACATTAAATAAAACTCAATCATAGTATGAAAACTTACTGCCCTACTTTGATCAATCTTCCATGAATACTGTTCGTTAAAATCTTTTCCAAGTTTGTTATCCCAATAACTAATCCATCTATTAATTTTATAATACGGAAGCCTAAGAATTTTTGCAATTTCTTTACTTGTGTATATTCCAACTCCTAAACTTATTTGATTTTCAAAATTCATAGACATTGATTGATTATACAGTAGGAACCAATAAATTATATAAATCGATCCAATATAACTGAAATTATTAAAATATTAATATCTCTAGATGGTCCAATTATAAATAGCGATAATAAAAATGAGATGATACTTATGAAACCAACATAAGAGACTATTCATCTTTTGAGATGTATTAAATTCTTTAAAACACAAAAGCCTGTAAATCAAATGACTTACAGGCTTTTAAAGTTTGTCGGGGCGGCAGGATTCGAACCTGCGACCCCCTGGTCCCAAACCAGGTACGCTAACCGGACTGCGCTACGCCCCGAATACTTTTTTCAACTTTGGTGCTCAACTTTCTACTTAAAGAATGTTGCGGTGAGACCGGGATTCGAACCCGGGGTACCCCTTTCAGAGTACGACGGTTTAGCAAACCGTTGGTTTCAGCCACTCACCCATCCCACCTTTCTCCTCGGTTTTCTCAAAGAGAGTGCAAATATACACTTTCTATTTAATTCAAAAATTTTTTTGGAATTATTTTAATGACGATTTTTATTCGCCTTTATATCGCGTTTCATTTCAATAAATTTATTCCATAAAATTTCTATAAAGTTTGCCTTGATTATTTAGCATAAAATCCAGCTTAAGCTTTAATGGTATTGATGCTAGGCCTATTTTTTAGATTATGATCGAAAAAATAGGCGTGTTTTTTAGATTACAATCTAAATATTAGGTGTATTTTTTAGATTATTGGTTTTTTATGGGTAATCATTAGTATTCATTCATTGCGCTCCCAAATGCGAGTTGATTTCATATCCTTCCATAAAACAAAAAATCCCTAATCAATTAAGATTAAGGATTCTTTATTTAAGTGGGCCCACATGGACTTGAACCATGGACCACCTGATTATGAGTCATAATTCAATCAATTTATCAAGTATTATCAGATGTTCTTAATTCTGATCAAAACAAACTGAATTATAGGCAGTTGTGTCCCATGAATATTAAATTAAATTGTCTTATCTTTGTCAAATAACATCAAATATTATCATTATTCCGTGCAAAATTTGTGCAAAATGTTTACAAATGGCAAATCCAAGACCTTCAATTAGATATTACCACGATACCAGAAATACTTATAAGAAATCAAAGCTTACAGACCTTTTCCCTGTAAAGATTAGAGTCGGGCATCTTGATCAAGTCAAGTTCTTCCCCTCTGGAATTGACTTAACTGTGGATGACTTCAACAAGATCAATGGTAAAAGACCAAGTCCAGAGTTCAAGCACATCAAAAGGACCATTGATGAAATTATAGTAAGGTTTGAATCAATTGTGAAAACTATCCCGGCCTTTTCCTTTTCGAAACTTGAAAGAGCGCTACAGAGTACAAATAAGGATCTTCTGAGTGTAACAAATGCATTTAAGGAAAAAATTGCAGAATTAGAAGCCCAAGATAAATTTAGTTCTGCATCCCTTTATAAAAACGTCAATGATGCTTTGTCTGCTTTCAGGAAAAGAGATTTGAAGTTCCATGATATTGACAGTAAGTTTTTGGATGATTTTCAGAAACACTTAGAAAAAACTGGAAGAGCAAATGCAACAATCGGGATTTACATGCGCAATCTGAGGCACATATTCAACCGGGCCATAAAGGATGGAATCATCCATCAAACGTTGTACCCCTTCAATAGCTATAAGATACCGGTTTCCAGGAATATAAAAAAGGCAATCCCTATTGAGGCAATTTCAAAGATCTATTTTACTGACTTGCAAATGACAGAAAGAAGCAGACTTGGAATTGATCTTTTTGTTTTCAGTTTTGCCACTGAGGGAATGAACTTTAAAGACATACTCCATCTTAAAAAAACCGATATTGAAGACAATTTATTAAAGTTTAAACGGGCTAAGACCAAAGAGACCAGACGGGATTCATCGCAGCAAATCGTTTATTTGCCGGAGCTATCGAGGACAATCATTGATAAGTACTTTGGCAATGATGGTCCTTATGTTTTTCCTGTACTGGATGAACAATGGACACCACAAAAAATGCATAACCACGTGAAATGGTTTATCAAGGACACAAACACTAAGCTCAGAGAAGTGGCCATGCATGAAGATATTCCAGGAGCTGAAAAAATATCTACCTACTATGCCAGACATTCATACGCCACAGCAACAATAAAGAATGGATACAGCATTGAATTCTTGAAAGAGAAACTTGGCCACAGTTCCGTTAAAGTTACTCAGAGCTACATCGCTTCATTTGGCCTTGACATCGATAAGGAGGCTAGTGATAAACTACTAAAAGGATTCCAAAATGATTGAAGAGACAAGTAAAAGCCTATTCTTCAGACAGTTCCATTGGATGAGATATTTTACTCCTATTGAGCTGCCTGAAATAAATGAAGGTGAAACAATTAATGATTGGTTAATGAGGAACGAACAATTACTAAGTGATGAGCTTTGCACCTTAAGAACAGGTTATAGTGAAGGCCCAGAGTTAGCATATACGGGGAGCCGAAGAGGATTTTGGGTTGCAGTATTTATCCAATTTGCAAATAACCCCGATCGTTTTTTTGAGCTTACCAATAGTCTTTTCTTTGACTTTAATTCAATAGATGGAAATAATTTAGACTTGTACAATATATTATTTGATTCTGCTCTTGATACAGAATACTTTCAAAAGCCATTCATAATTTGGGCTAGGAAAATAAAAAAATGGTCCCTTACCAAAACTAAAGATGCTTTCAAAGTGCCGGAAAATCAGGTCAGAAATACAGAACCGAAAGCAGGATCCAAAAAAAAGATCAAAGCAAGCACAGACAAAAGATAGATAAAAAATAAGCACGTGAAATTCCACGTGAAACATGCTTTATCCTATTGCATTCAAATACTATCAATTGTACATTTGTTTTATCACAAAAATATAATGATATGAATGCAGAAATGATGAGCATAAAAGAGCTTGCAACTTATTTAAATCTTTCTATTCCAACTGTTTATAGAATGACCATTCCAGGCAAAAAAAAACCAAATCCTTTGCCGCATTACAAGATTCAGGGCTCCTTGAGATTCAGCAAAGAAAAGATTGAAAAGTGGCTCGAAACAAAAGAGGTAGCAGCTTAAATATATCTTTTTCCTATATTTGTTTCCGGGCAAGCGAGCCCAGTCTAATTAAACGCACTTAAAAAAGTAATTCCACGGGCAAGCGAAGCCCAGCCAAGAAAAACGCAAAAACAGGGCAAGCGAGCCCAGCCTAATTAAACGCTTTACTATAAATATTACATCTTCTTTACACCTATAAGATTGTCTCTAGACATTCCTATAGCCTGTATTTACGTCAAAAAAAAATGGCCAGTGTACTTTTACCTGTGCCATTTATATAAACTTTCGTATGGCAAATATAACACAAACTCCTGTTATAGATGAGATTGTCTATCAACGGTTCATAAATTCAAAAATATCAATAATCGGTTGCAAGGGCAAGATTCCTGTAAAGTCATGGACCCCATACCAAAGCCGATTCCCTTCAGACAAAGAGATAAAAAGTTTTCGCGAAGCTGGCGCAACCGGAATAGCTGCTGTATGTGGCCAAATATCAGGGTACTTAATCTGTATTGATTTTGATACAAAAAATCATCCAAGAGGCTCAGAAATTGTTAGTGATTGCTGCACAGACCTAATTGATGTAGTTGGTGAATATTTATTCCAAATGGTAAGAGTTAGTACACCATCAGGAGGCACACATCTATGGTTCAGAAGTGAAGAAAAAAATGAGTACAAAAACAAAAAACTTGCCTCTAGAATTACAACAATTGAGGAACGGCAAATAAACCCTAAGGTAAAAGAGCTCACATTTATAGAGATAAGAGCTGAAGGCGGTTATGCAATGGTACATCCATCCCCAGGGTATACAATTGAGCATGGAAGCTTTGAAAATATTCCAACCTTCAAAAACGAGGTTGTTGATCAAATCATTGATGTTGTCAAATCATTTAATGAGGTCTTTGATGAGCCAACACCCATAAGTGTAAGGGAAAAAAGGGAATATGACAATTATAGTTTAACTCCTTGGGATGCGTATAATAATGATCAAAGCAATCCTCACTTGGAGGTTTTAGAAAATGCAGGATGGAAAATTGCATCACAAAAAGGTGATCAAATATTTTACCGTCGTCCTGGATCCGAAAATAAATGGAGTGCAAACTGGCACATTCAAAAAAGACTCTTTTATGTCTTTTCATCAAGTACTGTATTTGAACAAGATAAGGCATATACGCCGTTTTCAGTCCTTAGTACAATAGAGCATAATGGAAATAAAAAAGAGGCTACAAGGTTCATAATATCAAAGGGCTACGGCAAGCAATGGGAAAAACATCAGCAAGACTTTATAGATGAGGTGTCCATTGAACTTGACAAAGGCAAGATGTTTGAAGATGTTATTCAAGAGCTGCAGTCAGCTAATGAACATGGTCCGGAAATGATCTCAAGAGTCAAGGATATATTGACGGAAAAGAACATTGCAAAAAGAAAGCTTTATTATTCCCTTATCCGAAATAATAAAGGCGTGTGTTTAGTGAATATAATCAGGCATGAATTCCGAAACTTCTTAGTAAGCACTTATCCAAGATTAGGAAAGAATTGGCGGATTATCAAATCTGCAGACGATGAGTTTTTACTGATCGATGAGAGTAAAAAAACAGTTGAAAATCTTCAGAATGGATATGAAGACATTGCACCATTATTGGCCCACTGGATCGATGAAGATATTGCACATTTCATAAATGAAGATGAACAATGGTCTAGATTGCTAAAGGAAGAGCACGAAAAACTTCCTCCATCATTTAAAAAGTCTTTGTTTACGGAAATGGATAAGACCGCCAAAAACGAAATTCAGTTCTTGACCGACGATAAACACAATAGTTATTTCTTTTTCAGTACAACTGTTGTAAAAGTAAGCAAAGAAGGGGTTGATATCATTCCGTATGGCGAAACATTTGCCTATGTAAAGAAGGCTGATATATTGGAACGCGACTTTAATCGGGTTGTAAATGGTGATCCTTCAGACTTCGGAAAATATTGTTATCGCCTTTCCGGGCTTGCTGATTCTTGTGATGAAATGAGTTTATTACAAATTTATTCTGCAAGTGACCAATCAAACTGGAATAAACTTCGTCCGCTCGTTCTTGCTATCGGATATCTTGTACATAGGTTCAAAGATCCATCCAAGGCATTTGCAATTATCATAAGTGAAGACGTCGATGATTCGAATAAGGGAGGAGGAACGGGGAAATCATTAGTTCTTAAAAGCTTGAAGTATGTCAGGAATTTGATTGAGATGGATGGAAAAAACTTAAAGACACACAATCAATTCGCATTCGGTCCAATATCCTCAAATACAGATATACTTCTCTTGAATGATTTGAGTGCTGCATTTGACATCAAAATGATGTATAACCAAATTACCGATTCCTTTGAGGTTGAACGCAAAGGGGTTGATAGGAAAGTAATTCCTTTTGAGCTTGCTCCTAAGATCTGCATGACTACAAACTATTCAATGGGTGGTTCTGATGATTCAGAGCATCAAAGTAGGCGGATTAAGAACCTTTATATTAGTAAATACTATACCAGGGAGCGAACACCTGAAACAGATTTTGGGCGAAATTTATTCTTTGATTGGGACCAAAATGACTGGAACTTGTTTTACAATTTCATCATGGATTGTGTGCAAATTTATTTCCGATCAGCTAGAGTTGTACCAAATCAAAGTTCAAATTCAAATTCAGTTAAGAAGAAGATCAGGGAGGAATTGAACCCATATGGTGATGAATTCATTCACTTTCTCGATGAATCAATTTTAAGACCTACTTGGCTAAATAACAACAAAAACACTTTGTTTGCCGCAGAAATTCGCCCACAAATAAAATATACTGATTTTAAAAATGAGCACAATATAGACGGTTCAAGAGAGCTAAGCGCAAAGCTTTTCAAGGACAATCTTAAGAGATATCTTCATTCGATGGATATCCCATTTAGGGAGATCGGGGCACCATTAGTTATTAAGTTGGGTGAAGATGCCAGAAAGCCATTACAGGAATGGGCTTCAGAACAATCATGGTTTGTTCCTGAAGAGGTCTATGAAGGAGCTGATTTGCCTTTTTAGCTTAGGTTTTGTAGATCGATTTATAGGTTTTGTAACCCATTTCTTAGGTTTTGTAACTTGAAAATTAGGTTTTGTAACCCATATCTTAGGTTTTGTTTTTTATATTTTATTGATTATCAGATATATATATAAAATAATGGTCAAAAATGGAATAATACGCACATAAGTAAAAAAAAATAATTTCTCTCTATATATATGGATTTCGATGGTACAAAACCCAGTAATTAGCATAATTAATTGAATATCAACTATATACGATTTTTCAGACCTTACAAAACCTAATTTTTCGCTTACAAAACCTAATGTCAATGACGCAAAAACTAAAAATAACTTGCAAAACCTGTTTTGATGGCATACAAAACCTGTTTTCAACCATGGAGCAATAAACAAAATTATTATATGAAGGAAAATCAAAAAAAGCCAGCTTTAGAATACCAAAATCTAAGGCCGTGGAAACCTGGTCAGAGTGGAAATTCAATTGGGAGAGAAAAAGGTAGTAAGAATTTAAAGACCTTACTCAAAAAGGCTTTACTCATGAAAGTTGATTGGATTGACATAGACGGCAAAAAATCAAGGATGCCAGTAAAGGAAGTCATGGTCATGCATGTGGTGAATAAAGCCATTTCTAACCAGGGCGACATTGATTTGATATTTAAGATCATTGACTTAATTGAGGGGAAAAAGTCTGGTCCTGGGGTTCAGGTGAACATTGGACAGGTACCAATACGTGAGGTCTTTGAGATAGGAGGTAGAAAAATTGAATTTGGACCAAGGGGACTTGAGCAAGAAGAGGAATAATAATTTAAGTAATCAAAAAAGTATATCATGATAAGTACATCACAAGAATGGGCACAAAAAGCTCTAAAAGGTATTGAGAAAAGAATGCAGCTGCAGCAAGCAAGCGAAATGATAAAAAAAGGCAACAACTACCACGTGACTTTGGTCCCATTGCCAGACGCCAACTACAGTAAGAGTTTTATTAAGGTTGAGCGATTTAGTTCAATGGGCGAAAAATTCAAGCTTTTCTGTAAGGTAGACATCAATTTAAAAGCCACAACTCCAATCAGTCTGCAGTGAGTTTGCAGTGATTTGGAAGTAATGAAAATATTTTGACAATCTAAAAAATTTATAAACATGGGACTATTTATAATCGGCTCAATTCTTTGCATGATCGCATCATTAGTAGTGGTTTATTCAAATCGAAAACTAATTGAAGCAAATCGTACGAATGCAGAAGCCATAGAAAATATCAAGCAAGCAACCCTCTTACACGAAAACGCAATTACTAGACTAAGTGCAGACTTTAAGGATTTGAAAGATGAAGATTCAATTATAAGATTTTTGTTGTTGAGTCTGATTAAGGAGTATCACATAGATGAAGAAAATTATGAGCAAGCAGCAATTGTGCAAAAAATATTGCAGGACATGGCTATAAAGATTAAGCCAGTAGAAAAACTGTGATCTCAACTATTTGCGAAAGCACCATTGCGTAATTCACCACAAAACTTCGGTTACCCACATAAAAAAATATCATAAAATGACAAGACTTATTATTGATGGGATAGACTACACCTCTGTAGCTTCTGGACTCGATAGATACGATATACTATTCAAGGAAAACAATTCTAAAACAATTATCAAGTCAATTTCAACTGAAATTGTATTGAAGGATCGAGGTTATGACCTTATTAAGAATTTGTTTTTCAGCTCTTGTGCAGGATTCTTAAATGAAATAAAAGCCGAAATACAAATTGATCTTTGTGGTAAAACTACCTTTTTGGGCAAAATCACTGCTGAAGGTGCAGAAGATTGTGAAGATAAGAAGGAGGCTACCATACTATTCAAAGGAGAGACACAGGAACAATCAGCCTATCAAAGATTGTCTACTCAGTACTTATGGGAGAATGGATTCATGGACGCCACTGAACAACCTATTGTCTATTACAACCACCAGAATTATAACTCCATCAACATTTTGATGATCAGGACAGCATTTGAGTTTGTTCTCTGGCCAGTAGTTCTATTATCAAAAGTCATCGCCGGCGCAATAGTAGCCATTTGCAACGCTATAAACTTAATCCCATTTGTTGACATCGACTGTCCATCATTCGATGATGTGGACATCATCGACAACCTCACTGAGAATATTGACGCCTCATTTACTGGAAATGGTCGTTGGTCAACTTCAATAATCGCCCGTGAAGCTATCCAATACCAATGTGACCAACTAGGTTTAAACTTTGTCTCATCAATCCTTAATTCACCTTCATCGCAATATTACAATATGGCTATCTTCTCATTGCAAGGAGGAAGGTTTGGGACCTATAAGGACACAACTAAACAGGAGCGATTGAGTGTATTTGACTACAATGCTCCCCTACTCACAACCTTCGAATTTATGGACAGCATCAAAGACTTATTTTATGCAGACTATAAGATCATTGGAAATACACTTTTCTTTGAAGACAATGACTTCTTTGATCAGTTTAGGGTTTTACCTCTTACTACTGGCAAGTGTTTGAATATGTGTTACTCATACGACACAAATGAGAGTTACGCCTATTTGGACGCACAATATACTATCGATGCTTTTGATCAAGAGGGCGCTAAAGCCTTCAATCCAAATCACACCAACAAATTAGAGTTTAATTCTCCGCCAATAGAAGCCCAAAAAGGAGCCAAGTCAATTCCTATACCTTATTCCCCTTCAAGATTCATGTATGACCGTGAAAGTGCCCTACGTAGGTCATTTTTTGACTTTGATGTAGTGCTTGACGACTTCAAGTCTGGACAAACTCTCTCCATCGGTATAAATGGCCTTTTCAATGTTGGTAGCATCAAAGCTGCAAAGCGAAATAATGATCTTATACTTTCTGGATCCTCAACTGAAGGGTACAAGCTTTTGATCCTCGAGGACGGCTTCAATAGATTAGACGCCAAGGTTGTCAAAAGACCTTTCAAAACTATTGAGAATGTGGCAGGCAGAAGAGTCTTTTATGAGTACAATTATCCACTTTATCTGAGAGGCGATGACAGCTTAGAAAATCGCTTAAAAAAATGGAATCCAAGAGTTTCAAAAAACAACCTTACCACAAAGCCAATTACCTTATCATGCGATTGTGACAACATAGACTATTTGGTAAATAGTCCTAATGCGATTTATATCAACTCAACCCATGGGAAAGCATTCCCGGGACAAATAGAGCTAAAAATTGATCATAAAGAGGGTAAGGCGGAACTGATTTTGAGTGAAATCAAGATAAAATGCAAGTAAATCACAAACAAATTGATTAGATAAAAAAGTAGACAATGCCAAAAAAAAGTGATTTAACCTATGAGCATGAACTTTTTGCTTTACATTATGCGAAAAGCTTTGATTCATTAGCTAGCTACAAGAAAAGTCATGCCTCCATACTTAGAGACGAAGCAAATAAACTGCTTGAAAGCCCTCAAGTTTGGGAAAAAATTATTGCTACAGCATTACAAAAAGAACTTATTAGTAATCCAATAATAAACCAAGTCTTAGACGAATATAGACGGCTTCAATTATTATTTAAGCAAAGCCCTTTTGAGGTGTACATTTCATTTACAAAGCCAAGAAGAAAAAAAGATCTTGATAATTTGGATCCGGTTGAGTCAATAACAACTATGGTCCAAGTTTATCATTTTTTCGGGCTACTGCCTTGCACTATCTTCTTGTATGAAACAAAGAAATCGCTGCAACGGGAGTTTGAATTTTTCAACTTTCTTTTACGAAGGCATCCAAAGATGATAAAACACATTCACGAATTAAATAAAATCCTTCCGACGGGCCATACATCGTTTGATGATATCTTAGATCAATGCAGTGTGAAGCTTGAACTTGGAGAAGGGAATTAAGGTATAAAAAATAAATACTAAAGCCTGGTCCTACACTGCCATTGGACCAGGCTTTTTTAATTATGGTTTTCTATTATACCAGCTTGCTACATCATCAAAAGTCTTTGGCTCGTCTCCTCTTTGCCAGAATAGTTCCTTTCTCCTCAGTTCACCAAAGGACCACATGAGGGCAATTTGAGAAAAATAGAGGTCAAAAACTTTGTCCGAATCGCTTAAACCTGAAATTTTAAAATGACTTTGAAACTTTTCGATAATTCTACAACACCTTATTGTAGTTTCTTTTTTCTCGCTTTCTTCCTGATCGTTGAAGATTAAAAAAACCACCTCATTGTGATATGGCTTTATCCAGTTTACAGGATTGCAAGGAATGACTCTAATCAAGTCGCCTGGAAATATATTGCCGTGATCATTGAAGTCTTCAAATGTATCGATAACAGTCATCCATTGATCCAATGCACCAACTGACTGGTATCTGAGAGAGCCTCCATCTGGGAAGATTGCCTTTATTTTTAAAATGGCCTCCTTGGGAAAATTTGAAAATTTAAATTTGCTCATTTGTGTTTGTTTTATGCTGTTAGTAATCTTTCAATTCTGAATGATCTCCATGTTTCTACCCCTTCGATGTTTTCCATGTACCGGACAAACCCTTTTTCTACTGTGTCAAGCTTTCCAACGGAGATAGCTAAGGCGTTCCTTAGCTCTCCCGTTTCCTTTGCAAATGAAATTGTGACTTCGCCTTGAAGCTTTATTCTCATGATGATCCATGCCTTTTTGAGAGCAATTGAGAAGCTTTCAGCAAGTCCAGATTTTACAATAGACCAAGCCATTTTGAATAGTTCGGAATTTGCCGACGGTTGAGGCTCTGGAGATACTTCAGGGAAAAGTCCCTGAAAGTATCTGTCAATCAATTCTTGTTCAACTGTGATCAATTTCTTTGCCTCAATCAGCTCATTTGCTGTCATTGATTCGGCTATTTGCTTGATCTCAGATTGTGCTGAAACACCTTTGTAATAAGTCTTTGTCGAGTCACTCATTTCAAAGTAGAAGTCAAAATTGTTTACTTGATCTGCGAAAGATTCTGTAGTAGTCATAGTTTTTATTTAATTTAGTGTTGCTATAATATTGTGACACTAAGTTAAGCATAATTATAACAATATGCAAGTATTACTAAATTATATTTTAAATATTCATTAAATAATTTAGCGTTATTATAATTTTTATACTTTTGTATAAAAAAGAATCATGGCATTACTAAGAGTAAAAGAAATAATGACAAACCAAGGTGTCTCTGGTGTAGAACTTTCCAGGATATTAGGTGTAACCCCTGCAACTGTGTCCAACATTGTAAATGGTACCCATTTCCCAAAACCTGACTTACTCAAATCAATAGCGAGCGCTCTTGAAGTTGATATTAGAGAATTGTTTGTACCGACAAAAGAATCTCAACCTTTGGACATCATAGCAAAGGAGAAACATCGAATAATTTCTAATATTGAAGGATACCAATCCGAAATAAATAGAGAGCTACAAGAGTTGAAGTCAATCATTTAATTATCAATCTAAATCAGAAACATGTACATAGAAAAACTATCACAGGATCATTTAATACTTATATCAGATGCTTTAGATTTAAGGCTACTCATTTCTAAAGATTCAGCAATGGACGATTTTCAATTAATTAGAGTTGCAGAAATCAAACAAAGACTTTCCAATCAATATGATCGATTGACTCAGTTAATGAAATCGTATATCATTGGCTGTCTTCATGATATGGTTTCTTTGAATACCCTTACAAAAAAGGACGTTCAGTCCATGGAACAAAATAATCCTGATAAATACAACCAGCTCTTACTAGTAATCGAACTGATCAATTTATTACTCCTAAAAAAAGACAAACCCATTACACTTGCAAGATTCAAATAACAATCAAAAAGCAATAGGCAAAAACATGGATAATTTTTTAAGACTAGAACTTCCACAGCTCCAGGAAATAAATGAAAAGATGGATCTTATTCTCAAACGACTTGATTCAATTGAGGTCGGTTGGCTTACTGCCAAACAATTTCAAGATAAGTTTGAGATTTCCCAAAGCACATTCCAGTTGTGGAGAAATACCGGGCTCATCGTAACCAAGAAGATAGGCAAGCACGTTTTTGTTGATTTGAAAAAGACTTTTGAGGTATGATTACTGTATAAAAGCGTTAATTAGCAATTTTATCACAGTTTTTTCGTTATAATTCTTACTTTGGCATCAAATATGCAACTGGAAATTAGCTTATGGACACAAGGATAGAAATATACTCTCCCAGATTGGTGGGTCCTCGATTTAATGACCATGGACTTCCTCTTGAATTGCTTGAAGAAATAGGTGCTTTGGAAGATGTCACTATCGAATTAGCAAAGTGGCTGTATTTAAAAAACAACCCTAATAGAAAAAGAATTCCCCGAGGCTTTACTAATGGTATTTCAATCCAACTTGATTCAATTGAATCTGGTAGTACAATCTTACCTATTTCTTTGTTCATAGCCTCAAGTGGTCTTTTCCCTTCTTCAAAGTTAGAGTATTTTGAGCATGCTAGTAAACATCTTGTAAATGCAATTCAGGCGGCTGAAAACAAACAAGATGTTACAGAATATATGCCAGAGGAGCTTTTAAGTTACTTTAATAAAATTGGTAGAAAACTACAATCAAATGAGAGTATTGAATTCACTCCTAAAAATGTGACGAAAGCTCGGCTTACAAAAGAAACTAGGAAGAGATTAATACTGGCTTCTACGAAAGCAAAAGACTATTTGGATGAGGTTACTATTAGAGGTTATATTTCAGAGATGGATAAGGCAAAAAACACCTTTCAAATTCAACAATTGGATAACCAAAGAATCACAGGGAAATTTTCTGATAATTTTGTAAGCGACCTACAAGATGCTTTTAATAACTTCGAAAATAAACAATTAGTAAAAATTGTTGGTACTGGTGAATTCACTAGATACGATAAAATCGAGACAGTAAAACTTATAGAATCTTTTGAATTCTTAGATGAAAAAGATGTCCCATCAAGGCTCCAATCATTGGGGCTACTTAAAGATGGCTGGCTTGATGGAGAAGGGAAGGCGATTAATAATAGCTTTATAAATTGGTTTTCAGATGAGTTTGAAAGAAACTTTAGCCCAGAACTTCCTCTCCCTTTCTTGTATCCAACACTTGATGGTGGAATCCAAGCCGAATGGTCAATAAATAACAATGAATTATCTGTGATAATAAATCCAGATCAGAATATTGGTCTTCTTCATAATTTATCAATAATCGATGATGAAGAAATGTCATTTGAAATTTTCTTTGATGTAAAAGGGTGGGAAAAGCTAAATTCCTTTATAGCCAAACTGATCGGATCAAATGAAGGATAACACTATTTTATTAAGACAAGTTCATCCTGCTTTTATTCAAGGAGAAAGGATTTCAGATCAAGTATTTTCCTCTCAAGTATTTAAACCAACTCAAAAGGATAATGGATTACTTTCAACATACAACGGTGATGAGTTTGATGCGATCTCAGCATATGAGCATTTTGTTTCTATGGAAATAGGTACCTCAATTGGTGTGGTGGGGGTTTCACATCAAGAGTGCAAAAATGTGTCTTTAAATGTAATAGCAGATAACATTCCTTTTAAGGGTCATTGCTCGATTGACTATACAGGTTTGAGTCAAAATGAAGTTTCAAAAAAATCAAAAGTTTTAAAAGTGTTTGCTTCTCAAAGAGGTTGGCTTTACCGTAAAAATTAAAATAAGGTATAATTTTTGAAACCAAAAATCTTCATTACGAGCTTCATCAGACAGTGAAAAAAACTTAGGCCAAAATGGCATCTTCAAACTTAATTCAACTTAATCCAGCTTAATTCCTTCAAAAACCTCGTTGGGTATTGTGACTTTATCCGGCTTTAATATCGTCTTTATTGTATTGTCCATGTACTGGACTTTTATTGTGCCTAATTTTGCAGTTTTGACCAGGTCGGTAAACCATACATATTCGAAATTAAAAGAAGGAACCTCCATAGGCCCAATTGGACCAACACATTTTACAGATTTCTTAGATGTGCCTTTTTCTATAACTTTTTCCCCCACAGGGTCGTAACCCACAATTTCAACCCATATGTATTTTATCACTTTTTTAGTTGGATTCAAAAAACTGATTGATAAGGAGACTCCTTGGGTATATTGGCTTTCATCAAAGATTGACCAATTCGCTATTGCTACACCATCTGTTGAACACTTATCAATAAAAGATTTAAACTTTGCCAAAGATTTTTCTTTAGCAATCAACTTTTCAGCTTCCATTTCCTCATTCAGTCTTTTCAAATATAACTCTTTGTCCTCTTTCTCTCTCCTGATCTCAACCGATAAGTTCCTAGACTCGATCAGCAATGTTTCTAAATCAATTTTTTGGTTATTCTCAAAAGCAACCAATTCATTTTCATCAATTGTAACAAAAGTTTTATGTATGATGTATGGAAGGCTATCAATAAAGATCTCAAGGTAATCCACCTCCCTGCCGTTACACAACGCTTTTCTCGATACTGCTACCTTTTGTTTATTGGATACTGAAATTGTAGGTTCTGGTATGCAACTATTCCGGAAAGTGCTGCCTATCTTGATTGTAATGTTGACTATTCCAAAACATGGTTGGTAGCTTTTGGTATTTGATATTCCTTGAAACCACAGGAAGGAGAAAAGAACTATAATAATTGTTTTCATTACTTAAACATAATTTAAAATAAACAAATAAAATCATTCCAAACTTCTCACCAATTCAAATCAGAAGTTTTAAACTCAAGCTGCCTAACTCCTTCGTCAAAAAATTCGACTTCAATAAGTAATCGAGAACAGGATTTGAGCCTCTTTATAATGTCTTGCTCTCGATTGAGAAATATAGTTTCATTACTTCCATCAGACGGATCTTGATAATTGTATGTGATTGGCTTACCTTCATCAAATTTCAGTCTTACAGCGTGATTGTAGCCACTAAGAAATTGACCCTTAGAAATCGATAAATAAACATCAATGTCTTTTGTTCTCCTTATGGTGAGATAAGCTTGTGACCCTCCATCATAAGGAAACTTAAATTGAAGGTCATCGAGTGCCTGGATCTGAGCATATTTATTTGTAATGCCATCCATCTGATTTAATTCTTGTTTATACTGCCATGTGTAAGGACTGTTTCTTCTGAGCTCTGCTCTGTCTATACTATCCTGGACTGCTAAAAGATTATCAATGCTGTCCTGAATGTGAGTGTTTTGTTCTGAGTTAACTATATTAGAATTGTTATCATTCATTAACCCACCAATTACTACTATTAGAAGGAAGGCTACAAGAATCCAAAGTAAAGTTTTCTTCATGGATATTATATTTTAGTTTTTTGACAAGTCTACGTAAATAGAAAAGGGAATACGGTCATTAGAAATTATATAACTAATAATTTATATAGTACAATATTTATGCCAGCTATAATACTTGGATTGAAATCATATAAAAACTGTTTCGACTAAGCAAAATAGAAGGTTTAAATGATAGGGTTTACTAGAACAAATAGCCTTTTAATGTGCAAAATTCGTGCAAAAAGAAAAAGCCCGTGTAGGAACGAGCTTTTCAAAATTTTATAAGTATTTAATATTCAAATACTTACGTAAGTGGGCCCACATGGACTTGAACCATGGACCACCTGATTATGAGTCAGGTGCTCTAACCGACTGAGCTATAGGCCCTTCTTCTTTTAGATTTCTTCAAATCTTGAAAAAGTGGTGCAAATGTAAGAAATTATCATCTTATTACAAGTTCAAGCCATTGTTTTTTAAGATTATTTAGTCTTTTTTGAAGTGATCGTTCAAAGTAATTCAATAAATTGACCTAAAAAAGGTCAGATATCCTAATTTTGCAAACCCATTTTAGTTTTGGGAAAAAATTATCGATACATGAGCACTCCAAAGGAGATCATCAATAGAAAAGCAAAATTTGAATATCACTTCGTTCAAGAATTTGAAGCGGGTATTGCCCTGACTGGAACTGAAGTAAAAGCCCTTAGGCAAGGCAATGCCAACCTTACTGATGCTTATTGTTTGTTTGATGGCAAATTTCTTATCCTGAAAAGTATGTATATTGGTGATTATAAAGAAGGCAATCTTTACAATCATGAGCACCGAAGAGATCGCATTTTACTTTTAAGGAAGCCAGAGCTCAAAAAAATAGAAAGAAGGATGACAGAAAAAGGTATGACCGTTGTACCTTACAAAGCATACTTTAGTCCGCGAGGTTTTGTCAAACTTCAAATTGTTCTTGCACAAGGTAAAAAGGAGTTTGATAAAAGAGAGACCATCAAAGAAAGGGACAATAAACGCGAAATTGATAGAATCAAGAAAATTTATAAATAGCAAAATAGCCGCATGAAAATAGTACTCGCTGGTGCAGGAGATATCGGTTTTCATCTAGCAAAGATGCTTTCTTCAGAACAACACGACATTGTTTTGATAGATACCAGTGAATCCGTTTTGGAATACGCAGCCACGCACCTGGATGTACTCGTCATAAAAGGTGATAGTTCTTCTGTCGATATTTTACGTAATGCAGGTATTAAATCTACTGACTTATTCATCGCAGTGACTACTCATGAAAGTGTAAATTTGATATCGTGTATCCTTGCCAAAAGATTGGGTGCCAAGCAAACCATCGCTAGAGCAAGTAAATCAGAGTTCGTACAAAAAGAACAAAAGCAAATATTTGTAGATCTGGGTATCGACAAAATTATTTACCCTACCCAATTGGCTGCTTTCGAAATACGAAGATTACTCAAGCTCAGTAAAGTAACCGATAATTTCGAGTTTGAAGGCGGTAAAATGTCGGTGTTGGGTATCGTCCTTGGCGAAACTTCCCCATTTATAGGAAGGTCTCTCAGAGAAATGGATGAATTATATCCTCAAATGGATAGCAGACCAATCGCCGTTTTACGCGGACATGAAACCATTTTGCCAAGGAGCAACACCACATTGAGAATCAATGACCACGTATATTTCATCACTTTGGCAAAAGATAGAGATCAGCTCCTGCGCATCATCGGATCGGACAAAAAAGAAATCAAAAAAATAATGGTTCTTGGGGGTTCTGGTGTAGGATTGGAGACTGCGATTTTATTGGAAGAGAACTATGACCTGACCATTGTTGATAAAGACAAAGAAAACTGTAAGCGTTTAGTAGATAAACTTCATGACAGTTTGGTAATTGAAGCTGATCCTTCAAATATTGAGCTCCTCAAAGAAGAAGGACTTTCAAGGATGGATGCTGTGATCGCTGTCACACCAAATTCAGAAACCAACATCATAGCCTGCCTCATGTCTGAACAGAGTGGAGTGCAGAAAACCATTGCATTGGTAGATAATACCGATTACACACACATCAGCCAACGCATTGGTATTGATACCATCATCAATAAAAAGCTCATTGCCGCCAACAACATTTTTAGATTTGTGCGAAAGGGACAAATTGAAGCAATAACCAGCCTTCATGGTGTGGATGCTGAGATCATAGAATATGTCATCAGACAAGACAGTCCGCTTACAGAAAAACCATTGCGCGAACTAAATTTTCCAGCCAATGGTATCGTAGCAGGAGTCATAAGAGATGCAGAAAGTATTGTACCAAATGGCAACTTTCAATTACAAGTAAATGATAAAGTAATCGTATTGGCAATGACTTCTTCCATACAAAAGGTGGACGATTTATTCAGATAGGATGATCAATTTACAACCCATATCAAATGTTATAGGTGTATTGCTCATTGTATTGGGTATCGCAATGTTACTGTGTTTACCTGTATCGTGGTATTTTAATTCTGGAGATGGTTCGGCGCTCCTCAACGCTGGGAGTATTACCATGATATGTGGCATTTTATCGTGGAAATATAGATTTAATGAAAATCCGGAGAGTCTCAACAAAAGGGAAGGCATTCTTATTGTAGCAGCCTCATGGATATTTATGAGTTTATTTTCGGCTTTACCATATTTATTTTCAGATACTTTGGTCAATCCTGCCAATGCCATCTTTGAATCTGTGTCAGGTCTCACTACTGCTGGAGCGTCAGTTTTTGATGACATCGAGGTATTGCCAGAAGGTATTTTATTTTGGCGAAGCTTGACTCAGTGGATCGGTGGCATGGGTATCATTGTCCTCACCGTGGCCCTTTTTCCACTTTTGGGAATAGCAGGCATTGAGCTTTTTACTGCCGAGTCACCTGGACCTACAACTGACAAAATACATCCACGGATAAAAGAAACTGCTAAGCGACTTTGGCTTCTATACATTGGCATTACTTTATTGTGTGCAATGCTTTTCTACTTTGAAGGCATGACCATGTTTGAAGCCATCAACCATGCTTTCACTACGATGGCAACAGGAGGATTTTCTACCAGAAATGCATCGATGGCTGCCTTTTCTCCTATAATCCAATATACCACGACCCTATTTATGTTTATCGCAGGTACCAACTACTTTATCATTTATAGTTTGGCCAAAGGGAGATTCAGAAGGGTTTGGTATAATGATGAATTTAGACTGTACACGATCGTTGTATTGTTTTTCACCCTAGTGATGACGATAGGGGTTTTTTACAGAACAGATAATAGTTTTGAACAATCATTTAGAGAAGTAGTCTTCCAAGTGGTTTCACTTATCACGACCACTGGTTTTGTATCCGCTGATTATACTGCTTGGGGCTATGGTCTTACTGCCATTTGTTTTTTATTGTTATTCATTGGGGCAAGTGCCGGATCCACAGCAGGCGGTATCAAAATCATAAGACATTTAGTATTCATCAAAAATACGCTGCTGGAATTCAAGCGTATTTTACATCCAAGAGCTGTCATTAGGATAAAAATAAATAAAGAAATCGTCGCTCCTAAAATCCTTACACACATCCTGGTATTTCTACTCATCTATCTTGGCGTTTTTATCATGGGAACCTTTGCTTTGGCTTTAATGGAGTACGACCTACTCACCGCTGCAGGAGCAGTGGCCACCTGTTTGGGTAACGTCGGTCCGGGAATTGGGGATGTTGGCCCGATGAATAATTTTTCGGGTCTTTCTGATTTAGCCAAACTTTTTTTATCCTTGATCATGATCATTGGTCGACTGGAACTTTTCACCATTCTTTTCCTGTTTACTCCTTACTTTTGGAAAGTAAATTAATCACTTTGAAAGTTAAAAATGAATATCAACAATGGTTTGATACCGTAGAAATCACGGACAAATCAGAACTTGACCATTTAGCTGCACAAGCTACAACATCCGCCTATCAGAAAATTGATTGTCTGGAATGTGCAAAATGTTGCCTCACCACGGTTACGACATTTACAGAATCAGATATTCAATCTGCGGCGAAGTCGTTGGCTATGTCTTCAAAAAATTTCAAAAAGCAATATTTATTTATGGATCTGGACGGTAACTATACCACGCAAAATGTGCCATGCCCTTTTCTAGACCTTGATGATCATAAATGCAAAATATATGACAACAGGCCACATGCTTGCAGGTCCTTTCCGCACACGCACAAAGATCATTTTCTCACTAGAAAAAGAGTACATATAGAAAATGCCAAATTTTGCGGCATTACAACCTATGTATTAGATACCCTCAAAACCAACTTTACGAAAACTAGATAGCAGCGTATTTTTTACCAACTACGTCCCAGTTTATTAAACTCAAAAATCCAGTAACATAGTCTTTTCTCAAATTTTGGTATTTGAGATAATAAGCATGTTCCCAAACATCAATGCCTAATATAGGTGTTCCTCCCTGAGCAACAATTTTACTCATCAAGGGATTGTCTTGGTTGGGAGTAGATGAAATAAAAACTTCTCCATTTTTATCAACAGCAAGCCATGCCCATCCAGACCCAAATACTTTCATTGCAGCGTCGGAAAATGCGGTTTTAAATCCTTCGAAAGAAGTAAATTTCTTTTTTATAGCTTCCCCAAGTTTACCTTCAGGCATTTTTGCACCTCCTGGAGTCATTATTTCCCAAAACAAAGTGTGGTTAAAATGTCCCCCAGCATTATTTCTTACTGCATTTTCCGTTGCATTTCCTGTCAGAGACATCATGATTTCTGTAATAGACTTACCCTTTAGCGGTGAGGTTTCTAATGCTTTATTTAGATTAGTTACATAGCCGGCATGGTGTTTACCATGGTGAATTTGCATGGTCATTTCGTCAATAATGGGCAACAATGCATTATGGGCATATGGCAGCGCTGGTAGGGTGAATGGCTCTGCCATAGTTCCAGCAGCCATCGCTGAAGTCCCGTCTTTGCCCAATTCTTTACTAGATTTACAGGCAATCATTGGGACCAAACCTATGCCGAGAGAAATCATACCTGCTTGCTTGGAAAACTTCCTTCTATTCATTATTCATTATTTTTAAAAAACATTAAAAAACTAAACGTTTATGGTATTGGCAAATCCGTAAATATATCAATCAGCTGTTCTTATAGTTGTTGATTCCTGAATCCAGCATCCTACAAAGTAAGAAGAGCCCGCCTTTAAATTTCTAAGAAATATGTCTTCCCTACTTGGCATATACCTTGCATAACGGCCTATTAAAGTATTAGCTTCAGACGCTACAGAGGGGTCAACACTTTTGGCCTTTGCAAACATATCAATGGCCGGCCACGTCACAATTTGACTGTCAAATCCTCTTCCTGGACCGCACAAAGGACCACTTGAAGCGTACAACTTTCCGATCAATAAATAAGGTTCTCCCCAGCCACTTCTATACTTTGCGGCTTGGTATGCATAATTGCGCGCTTGTGAGAAATTTTTTATGTCGGCATAATAAATTTGGGCAATCAAAAACAAATATTTGGACTTCTTTTCATTGTCATCAGTTTCGTCAACGAATTGCTCAAACAGTTTTACTGACTCTTTGTACTTTCCATCTGTATAAGCATCGTAAGCTTGCCTCAAAGTGCCGGGAGGTGGTGGCGGAACAAAACAATTTTTCTCTTTTGCTGCCTTTATTTCCAAAAACCTTGGGTCTGTCTCAGAACAGCCTCCCCTCAAGAACCTAGAATAAGCCGTATTGATAATATAACAGCTGTCTGGGCTTTCCAAAAACTCAGCATAGTATTTAGTTGAGTAGTAATCACAATCATAAAATCCATCCACACCTTCTAATGCCTCCAATCGATCTGGTGCATAATCCTTTACTGTCGACCAGCCTTCACATTCTTGGCCCTTACAGTTCTTATCTCCATATTCTATCGAACTAGCAATGATTTTAGCATATTTTCTACCCTCTTCTACAGATATTTTTCCATCTAAAACGCGATCATATAAGAGCTTGGTAAATGGATTTACTGTGTAGTAAACCATTTTTTCTTTGTTCATCTCTATTGATCTTGTAAAAGTTTCAAACTGCTCTTCTTCAGAAATAAGATCACCCAAATTATAAAAATAATCAAAAGCCCTTCTTGACATCATAGTGGCGTCTACTTTAAAACACTCTTCAAGTTTTGCGTTGATCATTTTGATGGTATCAACGTACCTTTTTTTCAACTCAATGTCTGAGGTTGCTTTGGCCAATTCACTGTAAATTGTTACACCATCAGAAAAATGTCCCATCACTGTTCCATTAGAACCCGGAGCAAGATTGTAAGCTACTTTCCAAATCTTCAATGCTGCATCATATTTTTTGAAAGTCATTTGATCCTTATAGAGCACAAATGCATTTTCTGCTTCTTCCCTATCTGCCGGACTCAAATCAGAAAACTTCCTACATGGATTGTCTGGATCAGTAGTCACGACCGGGACTTCTGGTGCTACGACAATGTCTTTAGCTTTTGGGCTGCATGAGTAAATCAAGACGGCCATTGAAAAACCTATAATTTGGAAAATATGCTTCATACAATTTATTTAAAATATGGAAGATTTAATGTGCCTCCAAAAATAGCGTTTTTTAATAGATAGATGTTTTAACCCAACAAATATTTTAGTCGGTTTGCTCAACTAAGCAATCACTAACTTATGTCGTAACGCGCCTACAACTTGATTTCCATATAAGTTAATTGACTGCATGATTTGATCATGGGGCATCGGACCAACCGGCATGTGAGCCAAAAATCTGGTTTGCCCTAAAAGTGCTGTCATGTATTCCAACTTTTGTTTGACTGTCTCTGCACTTCCAACAAACAATGATCCTCCAGGTGCGCGCATCTGCTCATACGCCCCCCTTGACATAGGTCCCCAACCCCTTTCTCGCCCTATTCTGGACATAACTTCGGCATAAGAAGGAAAAAAATCATTTGCAGCCTTTTCATCACTTTCCCCCACAAAAGCATGGCAATGTATACCTATTTGTATTTCAGATACGGGATGTCCACTTTCCACCCATGTTCTTCTGTACAAGTCCAATAAAGGAACAAATTGCTCTAGTGAGCCACCAATGATGGCAACAGCCAATGGAAGTCCCAATTTTGCAGCCCTAACCACAGAAGAAGGCGTGCCACCCACAGCAATCCATACAGGAATTTTTGATTGGACTGGCCTTGGGTAAATTCCTTCGCCATTCAAAGAAGGCCTCAATTTACCTTTCCAAGTTACATATTCCGACTCATTGAGTTTGAGCAACAAGTCTAGTTTTTCTGCAAACAAGTTATCATAATCTGACAAATGATATCCAAACAAAGGAAACGACTCGATGAAAGATCCCCTACCAGCCATTATCTCCGCTCTTCCATTTGAAAGTAAATCCACTGTAGCATATTGCTGATAAACACGCACTGGATCTTCACTTCCCAATACCGTGACGGCGCTTGAAAGTTTGATGTTCTGAGTTTTTACAGCAGCGGCGGCGAGTATGGTTGCAGGCGACGAGGCAATAAAATCAGGTCTGTGGTGTTCACCAATGGCATATACATTCAAACCTACTTCATCCGCAAGAACTATTTCTTCCATCAACTCTGCCATTCTTATTTGGCCACTTTTACCAAGATGCTCCGATGAAGGGTTCATCTCTACGAAACTAGAAATTCCAAATTCCATTGTAAATTATTTATTTTAAAATCTTCTTTGTAAACATCATGCCAAACCAATGGTTCGGAAATAAATTTTGAAACCATTTAAAAAACCTAACAAAAATATATTTTTCGTATTCCAAATCAACCATCATTTGTCCAGACGCAAGGCCTTGCGTCTCTACGATTGGTAATTAAATACCAATTTGAAATCCCACGTGTCCCTGCTTCTGCAAGGGATTAAAATCCCATTTGTGCAGACACAAGGCCTTGCGTCTCTACGATTGAGAATTAAATACCAATTTTAAATCTCCCTGTGTCCCTACTGCTGCTTGAATTTCCATTGAACTCCCATTGAACTCCCATTGAACTCCACGTGTCCCTTGTTCTGCAAGGGATAGAATTCACATTGAATTCCTATTGAAATCTATTGTAAATGCTCTCAATAATTTTCTGCGCTGCACACCCATCCCCATAAAGATCTGGATCAAATGGACCAAAAGGTCTTTGAATTAATTCTTCTAACTTTTCCAGGTTTTCATAAATTAAAATGTTGCATTGATTTACTAATGTTTCTCTCCATTCTGTTTCTGGCCGAAGCGTTACACATGGTTTTTCCAACCAATAAGCCTCTTTTTGCATTCCTCCACTATCGGTAATGATCGATGTGCTTCCTGCCATCAAATTTAAGTTGTCAAAGTAAGATTGGGGGCCGATAAAATTAATATTTTCAAACTTATCTAAATCAAGACCAAAAGCAAGTATGCGGCTTTTTGTACGAGGATGAATAGATAAAATGACTTTTTGATTGAGGGTGTTGAGTGTATCTAAAATATATACCAAACGTCTTTCTTCATCAACATTGTAAGGACGATGCAACGTTGCATAATGATAAGTGGATTTTTGATTCTTTGACATCGTATTTCTCTTACCAATAACGTCTTTCATCACATCACCAACTATAACAATACCACTTCCTGAAATCCCTTCCCTTTCCAGATTTAATCGAGCAGTCTCATTAGGGACCAGTAACAAGGTTGAAATTTGATCCGTTTTGACCCTATTGATTTCTTCTTGCATTGCTTCATTGTAACTGCGCAGCCCAGCCTCTACATGTATGACAGGCAATTGCAATTGCTCTGCAGCTCTTGCACCAGCCAACGTTGAGTCGGTATCACCGTAAACCAATACTGCAGTAGGCTGCTCATTGAAAAAGATTTCGTTCAGCTTTTTCAACATGTATTCGTTGTGTTCTTGGGAATTTGCCTTGTTCTCATTTATCAATTGATATTTTGGAGTTTTTATGTCCAATTGTTTGAAAAATACATCACTCATGTCGTCGTCATAATGTTGACTGGTGTGAACGGTGATGAATTCCATATCCAAATGGTCGCACTGTTCGATTGCTGCATGTTTGATAAATTGAGGACGTGTGCCAACTATACAAATTATCTTGATCCTTTTTTGCTCAATTTTCATAAGGAAGATTTACGGCGATCAATACCTTTTTCACAATTCCTCGCCACGACAAAGTTTGGCTTGCATGATCTCTCAATTCATTGCTGATTGTTGATATATTTGGCAATACATCAGACTTATACCATTCTATTATTTGAGTCACGTTCACTTCCTTTTGGTCTATTAAATAGGCGCCATTTATTCTTTGAAAAGCATGATCGGGAACATTGTAAATAAATGGCAAACCACGAGCTGCATAATTGCGGTGTTTTAAATTAGCCGAATAAGCTAATTGTCTAGACACATGGTGTAAAGTGCCAATTCCAATATGAGCTTCTTCAAAAATATTATCTAATTCTACTCCGTATTTGGGAGGATAAAATGTTACCATTTCCTGGATGCCCAATTCATAAATTTTTGCTTTTAGATTAGATATTTCTGGCCCATATCCGACTAAAATTAAATTTACTTTATATTCCTTATTATTTCGAACATTAGCCATTCCTCTCAATAAACTTTCAAAGCCTTGCCATTGCCAAAAGCTACCCACATAAATTAAATTAAATTGATTGCCCCTCATTGGGTGTACTTTTTTTTGAGGAATCTCCGTGATGTCTATACCGTTATCGAATGGGATTGTTTCAATACCAAATATTTCCTTTTCCGGGCCTAAGTGCAAAATCTTATCAGCCCATTGATGCATGCTCTTCCACTGTTTTGAAATCACAAATTTTAATATCATTTTTTTGAAAAAGCTGAATTCATATAAAAATGGAAAGTTGGGTACAGCCACCAAAATTTTCACGTTTGGAAACTTTATTTTTACATCTTTAAATGTAGAATATTGTAAAAATGATAAGGGCGAAAATCTCAAATAAATGACATCATATTTACTATCATTTAGTACCGAAATTACCCTGCTAAATACTGAATCAGCTGTTTGATAAAAACGTCTGTTTTCAATTAGTTTTCCATTTAATAAAATGCCGTGGTTGTTATTGCACAAAATATCAACATCATATCCGTGAAATTTAAATGCTTGTGCAATGGCATGCTCCTTCTCGACAATTCCTTTACTTTGGGGAAAATCTACATTGAGCCTATGTATAAATAGCACTTTCATTTCCGCTTGATTTCTTTTAAATATTGACTCAAATCAATGCCATATAATTTATAATCCGTCCAATAATGATTATGGATATTTATATTTAATTGAGTCCCGATTTTATTGGATTCAAAGAATTTAATTGCTTTTAAATAAAACAAAGATGATTGCTTTCCAACTTCATATCTCTGCGCACTATCCATCCAAATCAATGGTTGCTCTTTTACAGTGCTTTTGGCTTTTAATTTCCAATTAAATAGAAAATAATTAAACCCTGTGCCGCATCGAAAACCAACGTGCTCGTTATAGCCTAAACTGCTATCTTCTTGAATGCCATTTTGCTCCAAAATATCCAACGTTTTTTCGAAATCAAAATGTAAATAATGTTGTCTACTTAGTTCAATTTTCTGTCTAATTAATTTTTCTAGAAATGATTTCTCCTTCAAAAATAATACAGGATCTTCTGCAGCCAGATAGGAAGGATGGAGGCCAATTTCATATCCCTTACTCAAAGCCTCTGATGCTAATTTTTGAATAAGTTCCTGTCTTTCATCCATTTTCTCCGGGTCGAAAACATGGTCACCTCCCACATGAAAATAAATCCGCTTTGCAATAGGAATGTCACCAGTTTCTAAAAAGGAAAAATCATGATAATCTTGCTGTTCTTTTGTAAATGCATGTTTAAATGCAGATTTAATTGAACTACCATATTTTACAAAAGACAGAAATTGTCTGAATTTATTTTGAAAACCTTTTTTACGAGATAAATAATCAATGTCATGACTCAAACTCCAATTACTTTTTACGACACTTGAAGGATGACCCAAGGCAACTAAAATGGCATTGACCAATTCGTCGACAACAGGAGTGTGATGCAATTTGTGTTTGACTAAAATTTGATCTTTTTCAGGCATCATTTCCCATTGATTCCTCAAAGTCGGATCAAAATGAAATTCTTCGTATCTACTGATATGAAAAAAAATGGTTTCTAGCCAATCAAACGCAAACATTTTGCCATCAAAAAAGTCATTAATTCCACGATTTCCTCCTTCGATTGCAAATACATTTTTAGGTTTTGCATGGTAGGTATTGATAGAGAGTTCTCGATTATTTACTTTCAAAGAACCAAAGAATAAATTCTGTACAGGAATCTGGATGATCTCTTGATCGTCTAATCTTGTTGATTGCGCATAACTAAGGTCGGCTTTATTCCTATCCTCAGTAATGTCAAAAAATAACCTGCCACCATTGATGGGGTGATTATTTATAAAATCCAAAACATAAGAACAATACAGATTGTGTTTCTCCTTTTCTATCCAGATCTTTGCCACCATTTCTATAACTTACCCATGATTCTGAATCCCAAATCCAACAATTTATTAGACGCTTTAGATATCTGAAAATAAGGAGTTTGTACCCCACCAAAAGACCTAAAAAAATGTTCAACTTGTTTTAGATCGCTTCCTTCGAAATCAAAGCCCAAATTTCGTTTCACACTTTCTTGAATAGCATGCCAAATCAAATAACTTATGACACCTCTTGGGGCATTTTCACGTTTTCCAGAAGCAATGTAATAGGTATACGTTTCATCGCTAACCACAAAAATGCCCGCCACAGCAACTGTTTCCACGCTTGCAAACCACAAGTTTGCAGATTGTGTTTCTGACATATTAAGTAGGTGATAAATACGCTTCAAATAATCACCATTGTATATCATTTTTACTCCTTGGCTATCAAAACTTATTTTGTTTATCTGGTGGAATAATTCAAAATCCTGGCCTTCATTGACGCTCACTTGTGATTGTGCAAATAGAATATCATTGCGAGTTTTGGCATCAAAAGCTTCCCAAATTTCTGCTAGTGAAGAGCCCTTATGTATTCTGTAAGTGTACCGAATTTTTTGCCCATATCCCGACCAAATAAATGGTTGGCAATCTGTGAAATCGGGATGCATGGCTACATTGAAATAATGGACTTTTGGCATTTGATTTATCAGGTCTTGTGTGCACGTCTTTTTAAAAGCATACAACGACAATCTCTTTTCCAAATTTTTTGGCGGAAAATATAAAATACCACCGTAAGGTGTCAACTTCGGTAAAATGATTGCTGAAATACCCATCTTCGACCGCTGAAAAATGGGCATAAATGCTCGAATAAGTCCGTTATTATCCAAACTCAAAAGTACGTCCCAACCGCTTTCACCACAGACTGCATCTAACCACAAGGCTTGGTAAAATAATGGGATCTCTTTATCTTTGAGAAATTCTTTTAATAACTGCTTTTTATCCGTCACTTTTTCTTTTCACAAATAGCTAAGGTAATTGATTTCTTTTGTTTTAAATACACAAATGAGCTCCAAATTCACCTTATCCGATTTGGAAACGAAATGGATGAGATGATTTTAAGTTTAAACATTTACAGGATTATTCTATATGGATATTAGAACGAAAGGTATCATAGCCACTGTTTTTGCAGCAGTTTTTTTCAGTACAGCTGGTCTTGTTATAAAAATATTACCCCAGTCCGCATTTTCGATTCTGTTTTTCAGGAGTTTATTTTGCTTTCTGCTATTCCTCATGATTTTCAGAAAAAAAGCATTAAAAGTCAATAAGTTATCACTGATTGGTGCAGGTTTATTTTACGTCCCGCTCGTCATATGTTTTGTTTTAGCCACCAAATTGACCACAGCTGCCAACGCCATATTTTTACAATACGCTGCACCTGCATTTGTCTTATTGTTAGAACCAAAGCTCCTCAAAATAAAACTCAAAGGCATCAACATATTTACTGTTGTGGTGTGTTTGAGTGGCATGACATTATTTTTCATTGATCAACTAGAAAAACCAGATAATTGGTGGGGCATTATCCTCGCAGTCGCATCTGCTTTTGCGCTTGCTGGTTTGATCATAGTACAAAAAATGAATCACTCAGACTATCTCATTCCTACCATTACTTATGGAAATTTATTTGTCGTTTTAATCATGTTTCCAATCGTTGTACAAGAAACCCCACCCAATTACCTCCAACTTTCTTATATGGCTTTTTTGGGTTTTGTACAATTGGGAGTCGGTTACCTCTTCTTTACCTATGGACAAAAACACATTTCAGCTATCGAAAGTGCGCTGATAGCCATGTTGGAACCCATTCTCAATCCGATGTGGGTAATGATTGGTTACGGCGAAAAACCTGGTGGTTGGGCTATTTTGGGGGGACTCATCATCATATTGGCCTTGGTTTTTAGAATGGTTTTCATCTCAGTAACAAACAAAAAAGTAACCAAGATAGCGCCTTCTAAAGATGAGTTACTTATTTAAAGGCTAGTTCTGTTGTTAATCTTTTTCAAATTATCTTGCAGATATTGATAAGTACGAAATCATTCGTTTAATTTTGCGTTCTTCATAAAAAATCTTGAAAAATATGCAAAACAGCTTGGACATTGAAATGATCGGACAGCAAGTAAAGCTAGACAATGCTTTCCTTACAAGAATCAAAGCAGAATGCGGTAAGGTCATCGTTGGTCAAGAAGACATGATCGAAAAACTATTGATAGGATTGTTGACCAAAGGTCATATTCTTTTGGAAGGTCTACCAGGTTTGGCAAAGACCTTGAGTATTAAAACATTGGCTTCAACTGTTGGTGGTAAATTCAGCAGAATACAATTTACTCCAGACTTACTTCCAGCCGACATCATTGGTACCATGATTTATAACCCAGGAACCAACGAATTCAGCGTAAGAAAAGGACCGGTATTTGCCAACTTTATCCTTGCGGATGAAATCAACAGAGCACCAGCCAAGGTTCAAAGTGCACTTTTGGAATCCATGCAAGAAAAACAAGTCACCATCGGCAAAGAAAGTTTCAAACTCGAAGAACCATTTTTGGTTTTGGCTACTCAAAACCCCATAGAGCAAGAAGGAACTTACCCCCTTCCAGAGGCTCAACTAGATAGATTTATGTTGAAGGTAAAAATTGACTATCCTAGAAAGGAGGAAGAAAGACAAATCATGCGCCAAAACCTCGGTGGTCAAGATGCCTCTGTAATCAATCATGTTGCTTCCATGGAAGAGATTCTTAGAGCTAGAAAAACAGTTTCACAAATTTACATGGATGAGAAAATCGAGACTTATATCTTGGATTTGGTAAACGCAACTAGGGGAGAAAATAAAGAAGTCAGTATGTTGATCAATTTTGGCGCTTCTCCAAGAGCTTCTATCAATTTGGCATTGGCAGCAAGAGCTCTTGCATTCATCAGAGGTCGTGGTTACGTGACACCAGATGATGTAAGATCTATCGCCAAAGATGTACTCCGCCACAGAATGGGCTTGAGTTATGAAGCAGAAGCAGAAAATATTTCACAAGACGATATTGTTGACAAAATCCTCCAAGCTGTTGTCGTTCCATAAAGTCAAAAAAGTATGCGGTTTCCAACCATATTTCTATTTGCCTTATTTATTATTAGTTCAGCAGATGCCCAAGACATTCCGCTAAGGGAGGATTTTGTAAAAGCTTTTCCTTTATTCTCAACAAATACTAGCTGGGCAAAGCTTTACCATGGCTATCTGGATGGTGATACAGAAGTAGAAATGTACTTGGCTAAAGACCAAAAAGAATACAAAGGTTTATATCGATATATTTCTTCTGGACTTACTTTTCATTTGGAAGGCTCATATGACCAAGATGGTTTACTTTACCTCAAGGAAATAGATTCGCTTTTCAGGGTTACCGGATATTTGGTAGGTGATTTTGAAAAAGACAAATTTGAAGGCGAATGGCGTGACTATGCACAAATTCATAGCCTCCCAATCAATATCTCAGAACAAAAAGACACTTCTTATGAGCGAAATTCAAGCAATTGGTACATGTACCTTTCAGGAATTCGGTATCCGGAAATAAGATTTTTAGTTGAAAAAAAACATGAAATGGTCACTGCATTTTTTCATTTTGGCGGTGATCTATTGGAAGCAAGTTTGAGTTTGATTCCAGGTAGAAAAAATTTATACTCTGGTACTTACTCCAATGCAAATGATGAAACTAAAGAAATTTTCCTCTCTCTCAATCCTGAACTAGCTTATTTTGAAACGACTGATTCATTGGATAGAAAAGTAAGTTTCAGGCTCAACAGCGAATCCATCTTGCCTTTATCGACTAAAGATTTTACAGTTTACACAACGCGGATGACCGCCATAACGCCTTTCATCCAAACTGAGAATTTTGATCTTTGGTTAGATACCAAGATAACAGATTGGTGGCAAGATCAACTCACGAGGGCACAAGCTTTCAATACACATATGGAGGACTTCAGCCACAGCGAAAGATTTATCAAAGGCGCCAATATTGATGTGATCATGGATCTAGTTACAGAAAGTTTGATCAGCGGGCGTTTTATTTTACAATCCTCTTTTACAGATACCATTCATGAAATACCCTTTATTTATCATATTAGTAAGGATAAAGAAGTTACTTTGACAGAATTATATCCAAAAAAGACTGATATTGAATTGATCATTCAAAACATAATAACAGGAAGAATCGTATACCAAAAGATACCAAATGAAGAGGTTTCTAAGCCTTACGTCTTTCCTACACTTTCTCATTTTGGCCTTTCTATCAGAACTGCTTTCGACCCCATTGACGGACAAGATCTGATGATCATAAATAGTCAAGATGTTTTACCCATGATGAATAAATCCAACATTATTAAAAAATCAGGCATATGGCAATGACAACCGCTGATATAGTCAGGAAAGTACGCAGGATTGAAATCAAATCAAGAAAACTCTCCGACCATCTTTTTTCAGGAGAATACCATTCGGCATTCAAAGGTCGGGGTATGTCTTTTAGTGAAGTGAGAGAATACTCATATGGAGACGATGTGAGAAATATCGACTGGAATGTCACTGCAAGAGCTGGTACGCCCTACATCAAAACTTTTGAAGAAGAGCGCGAACTCACTGTGATGTTACTCATTGATGTAAGCCACTCCCTCAACTTTGGAAGCAGCGAGACTTTTAAAAAAGATTTACTCATAGAAATTGCTGCCGTCATCGCTTTTTCTGCCAATGACAATAAAGATAAAATCGGTGCCATTTTATTTTCTGATAAAATTGAAATGTATATTCCCCCTCAAAAAGGTAGAAAAAATGTTCTGAAATTTATCAGAGAAATGTTGGTTATAGATCCACAAAGTAAGGAGACCAACCTCAATCTTGCATTAGATTATTTCAATAAAGTACAGAAAAAGAAGTGTATTACTTTTATTCTCTCAGATTTTAAATCCCCGGATTTTTCAAGACCTCTCAACATCAGTGGTAAAAAGCATGACGTCATAGGTATCAAAATCGGAGACAAAACAGAAAAATCAGTGCCAAATATTGGGTTTATCAATGTAACAGATCCTGAATCTGGCTTGATGAAAATAATGGATACCAATTCACTGGAATTCAGAAGATTATACGAAAAACAATTTGAAATGCATGAGGCTCAAACCAAAGATTTATTTAAAAAATCAGGAGCTGAGTTTGTTTCCTTAATGACAGAAGATGACTTTGTCAAACCTTTGATCAACCTGTTTAAGAAGAGATAATATGGCAAATAAAAGGGGATACTATAAAATCTGTTACATCTTTTCATTATTACTGATTGGTCTAGGCAGTTATGGTCAATCGGTGAGTATTGCTACTCCACAAAAAGATAGCATCTTATTTGGTGAGAGTACTGTAGTGAGTTTTGCAATCAATCAAATACCTACTGCGTGTAAAGCTGTGATCATTGATTTGGGTAAAATCAAAAACTTACTTTACGATCAAGATACCATTATGTTTGAAAAATATGCAGATGTGATGGTAGATATTCCAGATCCCGATATCGCAAATTACTACGATGAAGGGGCTAAAAAATTGACTATACCCATTCAAGCTTTTTCAGCGACTGAAAATCAAGCAATAAACCTAGCTGTTAAATTTTTGAGTTATGGATCATTTGCGATTCCACCAGCCTTATTACAAGATGAACAGGGAATAATACAAGCCAATTACACACCAGGAAAAATCATGGTAAGGCTTCAAAATGAAGTGATTTCAGATACTTCCTTGACAATCAGTGACATCAAACCTATTGCAGAAGTAAAACCATCCATTTGGTCATGGCTCAAGTATGTAATATTGGTTTTAGTGCTTTTACTTTTGGCATATTATGTTTATAAAAAGTATCTCAAGTCCAGAAAAGAGGCTGTCAGTATTGAACCAGTACAGGAAGAATTGAGTCTGGCTCCCCACATTGAAGCATTGGAAGAATTATATAAATTGAAAGCAAATCAATCTTGGAGGAGTGGTGATGCAAAAGAATTTCAAACAGATCTTACCTTCATCATCAAAAGATATTTGGAGCGTAAATTTGAATTCGGTGCACTAGAAATGACTTCCGACGAGGTGGTTGCGGAGCTCAAAAGGAAAAAAATCACCGCTACCACATGGACTTTGGTTATTGATGATGTCCTCCATATCGCTGATTTAGTAAAGTTTGCCAAGGCCCAACCCGAAGACAATATTCATGAAGAATTTGTGGATAAGGCCATTGATTTTGTTGAAGCGACAAAAAATAGCAAATGATGGCAAGCTTACTTTTTAACATCAGCTTTTTCAACCCATGGTTGCTGGCACTCGTGCCCATACTAATTTGGGCTTGGTATAAATATATTTTTAAACAAGATCAATCTATCACCAAAGAGGTTTTGTGCTGGAATGCACCTGAAGTCCAAAAGGCAGAATCGCTGAAAGAACGTGTATTTCCATTTTTGAAATGGTTGCCGCTGATTGGCTTCATCAGCTTGGCGTTGGCAATGGCTCGACCCATAAAACTTTATCAAGAAGAGAAAATTAAGGCCGATGGCATTGACATTGTTTTGGCCATGGATTTAAGTAGCAGTATGCTTTCGCGCGATTTTGAACCGGATCGATTGTCGGTTGCCAAAGAAATGGCAAGGGATTTTGTAAGCAAGCGGATATATGACCGCATTGGTTTGGTTGTGTTTGCTGGTGAAAGTTTTACTCAATGTCCCGTCACGACCAATCATGAAATCGTAAAAGGTTTTTTATCAACCCTTCAGACGGGTGTATTAGAAGATGGAACCGCAATAGGAATGGGTCTGGCTACAGCTTCCAATAGACTCAAGGATAGCAAATCAGCATCCAAAATCATCATTCTCATGACAGATGGGGTAAATAATGCAGGATATATTGACCCGACTACTGCAATAGATATGGCTAAATCAATGGGACTTAAAGTATATACCATCGGTATTGGAAGTACCGGAGTGGCCATAAGTCCGGTGTCAAAAGATGCTTATGGCGATTATATTTTTGGACCAACTCAAGTAGATATTGATGAAGAACTGCTCAACAAGATTGCTTCAGAAACCAACGGTAAATATTACAGAGCAAAAAACAGAGAAGAATTGGGAGCCATTTATAATGAAATTGATCGCTTGGAAAAAACAGAGATTGAAGTGAATGTTTTCAGACGTCAGTCAGAATTTTTCAGACCATTTGTCATCTTTGGGATATCACTTTTGTTGGCTTATTTCTTGTTATTATTTGTCTGGATCAAAAAATATCTATAAGATGAAATTTGAAAACAGCAATTTTTTATGGGTATTTCTGATGGTTGCAATCATATCTGCAGCTTTATTCTACTGGGTTTATTTTCGAAGAAAACAAATCATTCAACACCAGTTTGGGCTTGATGTTTTCAAACGTCTTATGCCAAATTGGAATGGCAAATTATGGCCAAAAAATACCACTTACTTTGTATCAGGTCTAAGTCTTATTGCATTTTCTCTGGCTAATCCACAATGGGGAAATCAATCGTCAAAGGTGAGTGCCAAAGGAGTAGATTTGTACATTGCACTTGATATTTCCAACAGTATGCTGGCCAATGATGTAAGTCCGGATCGTTTGGAAAAAGCTAAGAAATCATTGAGTGAACTAGTCGATAAATTATCAGGATATAGAATTGGTCTCATCTATTTTGCTGGTGGAGCTTATTTACAAATGCCCCTCAGTGCTGACCTCAGTGTGGCTAAATTGTTGCTCAAATCAGCAAATCCCAACCAAGCCGGCAATCAAGGTACTGCCATAGCTGAAGCAATCGATATGGCCATTTCCACTTTTGAGAAAGACAATCAAAACAGCAGGGCGATTTTAGTTGTCACCGATGGTGAGACACATGATGAAGCTTCTCTTACCAGTGCAGAAAAAGCTAAAAGTATGGGCATTGCGGTATATGCTCTTGGTGTTGGAACTGAGAAAGGAGGGCTTATTCCTTTTGGAAATGGTTATAAACTAGATGAAAATGCCCAACCCGTCAATACCGCATTGAATAAAGATTTGGTACGCAATCTTGCTGAATCAGGAGGAGGTAAAGCTTATTTTTTGGATAATCAAAAAATTGGCTTAGACGAATTGGTATCTGACATCAATAAGACTTCTCAAGAAATAAAAACTACTGAAACATATACCATCAAAGGAAGTTATTTTCAACTTCCTTTAGGATTTGGCTTATTACTTTGTTTATTTGGTTTCTTATGGCCATTCAATCAAAAAAAGAAAGATGAAGTTATATAAAAAATGGAGTGTATATAGTTTGCTATTCTTGGCAGTCATTTCAGGCAATGCCCAAGGTACTACCTGGACCAAAGAAATGGTAGCTGGTAATAAATCGTACAAGGAGGGCAAGTTTGATGAAGCATCCAAACGATATGAAACTGCTTTGACTGCAAAAAAAGGAAAGGATAAGGCAAGTTACAATTTGGGAAATGCTGAGTATAAACAAGAAAAATACGACGCTGCCATCAATCATTATGAAAGTGCCTTTGGCCAAAGTACAAACTATGCGGATAAGGCCAGTGCGCTGTTTAATAAGGGGAATGCTTTTTTCCAAAAACAAGATTTTGATGCTGCCATAAAATCTTACAAAGACGCTTTGAAGTATGATCCACAAGATAAAGCAACCATTGAAAATCTTGCCAAAGCTAAGCTCAAAAAAAATATGAAGGAACAAGAGCAAAAACAAAAACAAGATAAAAAGGATAAAAAAGACCAAAAGGATCAACAGGACGAAGAGAAAAAGAAAGATCCTCAAGATCAAAATGAACAAAATAAGGATCAGGAAAATAAGCAAGATCAACAGAATCAAGAAAATCAAAACAAAGATCAAGGCGAAGAAAAGGAAATTGAAAGTCAACCTCAAAAACAAAATCTCACCCGTGGCGAATTGGAACGTTTGCTCAAAATGATTGAAAATGAGGAAAAAAATGTACAGAAAAAACTCACCAGGTTTAATGGCAAAAACTCACCTCAAAGTAAGGATTGGTAAAAGCCAATTTTTACCAGTTTTTTGATTTACTGGCGTTTTTTGATTTCTGATATTGGGCATGGCTAAAAAGTTACCTCCATTTTAAGGAAGTTTTGACAAAAGTGGGTCTTGTAGATTTTGGTTATTAGTTATTACCTTTGTAGCGATTTTTAATGGATATAACAATAAAATTTAAAAGAATAATCAACATGAATGTGCGACAGATCATCGTGGGTTTGCTACTTTTTTCAGCCACATATTCTACAGTCCTTGGTCAAGGAAAATTTATGTGTACACTGAGTTCAGATAGCCTTACAGCTGGAAATTACATCCGCGTAAGTTATTTGATTGAAAATGTAGAAGGCAAATTGGAAATACCTTCTTTCAGTGATTTTGAAGTGGTGAGTGGGCCCAATACTTCTAGCCAAATGAGCATGATCAATGGTGTTGTTTCTAAAAGAATGAAATACGATTACATCATTTACATCGATAAACCTGGTGACTTTTACTTAAATTCTGCTTACTTGGTTTCCAAGGACAAAACTTTTGAAATTCAACCCATAAAAATTGTAGTTGGAGTCAATAAGTCCATCAACACCAAACCATCAATCGATGAGCAAAGACCCTACTCATCAGTTTTAGAAATTGACGAAAATGGTGAAACCATCAATCAAGGTGACAGCACAAAAAAGAAACGCGTCCTTAAAAGAATATAATCAAAAACGGTTATGAGGCTCAAGAGCAAAAGTATTAGTTTATTTTTCTTGTTGGTTTTTTCATCTATTTTAGTCGGTCAAAGCATAGTAGTAAAATGCCCGCAAGAAGTTGCTGTGGGAGAAAGCTTTACCATCAATTTTATTGTGGAAGGAGCCGACCTGGATGGGCTGGTTTTACCAAATCTAGATGCTTTTGAAGTAGTAGGAGGCCCCATGAGGTCTTCACAAATTTCTATCATCAATGGATCAACAACTCAAATTGCATCCTTGGGTTATCAATTGCTAGCTACCAAAAAAGGCAGTTTTACCATTGGATCTGCAAGTGTCAACGCCAAAGGAAAAAAGATTGTGAGTAGACCCATCACCATAAAAGTAGGTGGAGGTATCAAAGTTGATCCAACTATTACGACTGACAAAGATCTTTTCATCAGAATGGAGCTTTCACCAAAACTTGATCAATATTATGTTGGTCAACAAATTGTTGTCAAATACGTGGTTTATTACAATCAAGACATTCAACTCAACCAAATTTTTGATGAACCTTCCTTTGCGCATTTCTTTTCTCAAGACATCAATTCTCAAGACAATGAAAGCGCTACCACCCAAATCAATGGGAAAATGTATAATAAAGCCGCAATAAAAATACAGGCGGTTTTTCCTCAAAAAGAAGGTGTTTATGATTTGGGTACTTTCAAAGCAAGGATTGGCATTTCTAATGGACAGGATGGAGGAGGCATTTTTGCAATCAGAGACTATCGCCCAGTCGTGGTTGAATCAAATGCCTTAAAGTTGACCATAGTACCTTTGCCCGCTAATCCGCCCGCATCTTTCACGGGTGCTGTTGGAGATTACTCTTTTTCTGCCAGCATTGATAAAACCACAGTAGCCGAAAAAGAAACAATCAAACTGATGGTCAATATTGAAGGAAATGGCGATAGCAAATTGGTTAATGCTCCGAAATTCAGCTTTGATCCAAGTTTGGAGGTCTATGACGCCAATAAACTTCATGACAATATTGAATACAATGGCCAATACCAACAGCATTCATCCAATTACGAGTATTTTGTCATCCCAGGAAAAGTCGGAAAATATACTCTCATTCCTGAATTTTCATATTTCAATCCTGAATCTCAGAAATATGTGACCATAAAAGGTGATGAAATGCCTGTCAATGTAGTTGCTTCGGCGGCTGATATAAATGATGCCGATGCTTCTTTGCCCTCTAATGGACAACGCAATTTGCAAGGCAGCAATCTCCCCTCTTGGATCTATGGCATGATAGGTGCCGCCATATTTGGTGGTCTTGGTTACCTGATATGGTTGTTTTTTATTAAAAAGAGCAATGAAGCTTCCAAAACAGCCACAGGAAAAGTTCAAGGGAAATGGAATAAGACTACTGGTCAAAAAAATCAATTGTCATCAATAAACTCAGGATTTCCATCAACAAGTCATCCTGAATTCTATAAAGAATTGCAGAATTACCTTTTTCTAAGCATTTCAAAAAACTTTCATCTATCCAATGCTTCTCCTACAATCCCATATATTGTAAACGCTATAAAGGGTGAAAAGGGTGAAGAAGCGGCCTTGGCATTCAAAAATTTGTTTTTAAGTATCGAAGAAGGCATATATGGCGGAAAAAATAATATTTCAGAAAAAGAAGAATTCCTGTCAAAAGCCCAAAACTTGTTAGAAAAACACTTTTAAGTTGCCAAAATTCAGGGTTTAACCTTAGGTAAATGGTAGGATATTCATATTTATTTTTTTAATACGTTCCAGTATTAATCAGAATTTCCAAAAATCATTAAATTTAATACCTGAATATCAACCAATTAAACATTACATATATTCATATGTTACAAAGGCAAAATATTGTACTTGTTTTAAGATTCTAAAACAGCGATACTTGTATTATCAATCTGATTTAAAGGTCTGGTTAAAGAATCAGACAGAATTGATAGATATGTTCATGGGATTATAAACTCAATAATTGGCAGTTGGATAACTGAATTTTACTGCCAATTATCGGGTTTTTTAAACTTGGAGTTGAGTAGTGTTTTAAATATAGAGCCGATTTAGGGCTCCAACATTTCAATGAGATATGTTCATGGGATTATAATTTTTTAAGAATGGCTTCTGGGGGGGAGCCATTTTTTTTTGCCCTATACCCAACATACTCGATTGGAGTAACAAATAGTCCTATCCAAAAGCTTTAAAAATCTTTAAGAGCATTCCTAGAAACTCAAATAAATACTCAGTTCTTTAACTTCCTAGAATTTAATTCTTTTTGGTTTCAAAAGATAAAACATCAAACTCTAGTTGCCTTAAGGATAAATCTGCGTCTCGCAACTTTACCCTCACTTGATGTCCCATGGCTATTTCGTGGCCCGAGTGTTTGGATATTGCCTTCATTCTGCTTGCAGCCAAAACATAATTTTCTGGAAGATTTTTGAACTGGACCAAACCTTCTGCTTTACTTTCCAACAATTCTACGAAGAATCCTTTTTCAATCATTCCAGAAATCACTGCATCAAATTCTTGACCAATCTTATCCATCATAAACTCTACTTGTTTATATTTCAAAGATTCCCGCTCAGCATCCATGGCTTTGCGTTCTTGTCTTGAAATGTGTTTACACTTCGTTTCCAAGATTTCTCTATCTACTCTGTAAGTCCTTTCGTTTAGGTTTTCATATAGTATTCGATGAGCAAGAACGTCGCTATATCTTCTGATAGGAGATGTAAAGTGGCTATAATATTCAAATGCAAGACCATAGTGTCCTATGTTATTGCTGGTATACTCTGCTTTAGCCATTGTTCTGATTGCCAATGGCTCCAATACTTTCAGCAATTCATTTTGCTCACTAGCTTTGGCCAATTCGTTAAATGATTTTGCAATGTTGGCAGGCTTGTCCAATTTCATTTGAAAACCCAGTTCTTTGGCAAATAATGCGAAATCAGTCAATCTGTCGATGTCTGGTTGATCGTGCACTCTATAGATGTAAGGAATTTCTGGGCTGCTCTTTTTAGCCATAAAATAAGCTACTTCTTTATTGGCCAATAACATAAAATCTTCAATGAGCATATTGGCGTCCTTGCGTTCTTTTACATAAATGCCAATTGGCTTTTTATTTTCATCCAGCTTAAATCTTATTTCATCGCTTTCAAAATTGATACTGCCATTTTTAAATCTATCCTTTCTGAGTTTATGAGCAATTTCATTTACTTTTCGTAAAATATCTGCTAGGTCGCCTTCGCCACTATCCAATCGTTCTTGAGCCTCTTCATATGAAAATCTCCTTTTTGAATGGATAATGGTTTTTCCAATCCACTTACTGGTTATTTTATGTTTGAGATCAAAAGTAAAGACGGCAGAAAAAGTGTATTTATCTTCGTTGGCATTGAGCGAACAAAGGTCGTTGCTGAGTTTTTCTGGTAGCATTGGCAAAACTCTATCAACCAAGTAAACCGAAGTAGAACGCAAAAGCGCTTCTTTGTCCAAAGCAGAATTCTCCTTTAAAAAATGGGTAACATCTGCGATGTGTACACCAATTTCTGTTTCATTGGTTTCTTCTATAAATCGGTAAGAAATAGCATCATCAAAATCTTTAGCGTCTGCGGGATCAATGGTAAAAGTGAGCACGTCTCTAAAGTCTCGGCGGATAGATTCTTCAAATGAAGTGATGCGCCCTTCCATGGTCATTGCTTCTCTCAGTGCCTCTTCTGGAAAATCTAACTCAAAACCATTGCTGATGAGAATGGATTGCATAGCTACTTCATTGAGATCCGCTTCCGACAAGATTTCTCTTACTTTGCCCCAAACAGATTTGCTATGTTCAGATCCCCAACTGATGATGTCTGCCACTACCCTATTTCCATCTTCTGCGCCGTTGAGGTCTTTCAGTTTGACCAATACTTCTGGAAATTGATTGACAAGTTCGGGTAGGATTATACCATATTGGTTGAAAATCTTTAACGTTCCAACAGTTTTTGACAAAGCTCTTTTGACTATTTCGACTACTTTGCCTTCGGGTTTTCTTTTGGACTTCATTTTCGGAACTTCAACTTTAACGATGTCCTTGTTCATTGCGCCTTTTAAGAAATTCTCAGGCACATAAACATCCTGCTCCTCACCATCCACGACAATATAAGCAGCACCAGACCTAGTCATGTCAACTCTTCCAGTCACATAAGTTTTTGGATAAGCCTCAGTGGTAGCCTCCACTGTATTGCTTTTATTCCATTGGTATTTATCACCTCCTGTATTGACAATGAGGCCTTCATGTGCTAAACGCACAAGTATTTCAATGACAGTTTCTTTGTCTTTGTCAATTCTCAACTTATCCATTACTTGCTTGGCATTGTATCTCTTTCTTGGAGTTGCAGCGAAATGTTTGAGTAAAGCACTGGTTATTTGGGACACTGACCATGAAGATCTTCGGTTTCCTTTTCGGTGGGTATGTTTTGCCATAATTATTAATTAAAATTCAAAGGTTGGGTTCAAAGGGCTTATTTGATTTGAATGCTTTGTGTTTTATAAAATGTAAGATCAAACGCTCTAGACTTTCTATTGCTAATATAATCAATTTGATTTGTAAGAACCTGTAGACATGATAAAAAGCTTTTATCAGGACGAGATACTGTCATAATGTCTGATGTAAATTTATTTTTATGTCTTTTTGTCATGGAGAGCGGCCCGATTCTGAAATGTTGTCGCTAATAATGCTGATGGTATTTAATTTGATCTATATGTTTTATCTTTTTAAAACTTAAAACAAAGACAATGTATTATTCAGCGCATAGATCAACACCATTCAACAACTTGTTTAAGCCGGTTATGGATGAAATATTTAGTGAAATCAACAAATTTGAACACAACATCGGTAAACCTGCAGCCAACATCGTTGATAATAATGTTAACTACGAAATCCACTTATTTGTTCCTGGTTATGAAAAATCAGACTTCAATATCTCCTTGAAAGAAGGTAAAATAACCTTGGCTTCAGAAAAGCAATCCACAAATGAAGGATTTAAAGTTTCAGAATTTAAAATCACACCTTTCGCAAGAACATTTACTATTCCACAAGACGTAGACGTAAGTGATATAAAGGCTTCGTATGATAATGGAATTTTAAAAGTTGCCTTCCAAAAAGCACAAGAGACTCAAGCCAGAACCATAGAAATAATCTAATTCATTAACTAATAAATATTTTAAAAATGAGAAATAACGTTTTTTTCCCAACAACATTTGACAAAGCATTTACTCGTCACCCAAAAAGGTATGATTGGAATCAATTTGTCCAAAACCCATCTGTAAATATTTCAGAATCTGATGAGCAATTTTTAATTGAATTGGCCGCACCTGGTTTATCCAAGGAAGATTTTGAATTGAAAATTGAAAAAGATTTGTTGACAGTGTCTTCCAAAAAAGAAGAAACTACAGAAGAAAAGGATGGTAAATTTACCAGAAGAGAGTTCAATTTTGCTTCTTTCACCAGGTCTTTCCACTTACCAGAAGTAGTGGACAGCAATGCCATCAAAGCCAGCTATACAGACGGGATTTTGAAAATTCAGCTTCCAAAAAATGTAGAGTTGATAAAAAATAAAGTAAAAACTATAGAAATAGCATAAGCTATTGATAAATGATTACAACATCGTAGGGATTGTAATCGAGTGTTTGGGATGAGGGTGTACCACGTCAAAGGATATGGTACACCTTTATTATTTTTTAATCCAATCGAATTTCGTCTCCATCTCGGTCAAAAAACCGGTATGCAAAAATGTCAAGATCCATGTCTTCGCTCAGCTTTATCCACTTTCTATACTTCAAAAACCATTTTATCTGTATGCTTTTAAAGCCTGTTGTAAGATAGGCCCTAAGGAATGGATGTGCAACTATAGACAATTTGGCATTTGGTCTGTTTTGCAAGATAAATTCCAAATCCCGAACTATGTTGTCAACGGCTAAAATTGCTGGTACTGATTTGCCGGTGCCTTGACATGTTGCACAAACCTCCTGTGTATCTATGTTGACAGCTGGCCTTACCCTTTGTCGGGTGATTTGCATCAACCCAAATTTACTGAGCGGTAAAATGGTGTGTTGTGCTCTGTCGTTTTTCATGAATTCTTTCATGATCCTGAAAAGCTCAACCTTACTGTCATTGTTTCTCATATCTATGAAATCAATCACAATAAGTCCACCAATATCTCTAAGTCGCAATTGCCTGGCAATCTCTTCACCTGCTTCTGCATTGACAAGCAAAGAAGCATCTTCCTGATCTCTCTTGAGCGCTTTGGGACCACTATTGACGTCAATAACGTGCATTGCCTCTGTCGGTTCTATGACAATGTACGCACCACTTGGCATCGTAGAAGTTTTACCAAAAGAAGACTTTACTTGTCGGCTCACTTCAAATTGATCAAAAATGGGTTTACTACCTTTGTACATTTGTACAATTCCGATTTTGTCTGGAGCGACACTTTTCATAAAGTCACGAACGCCATCGTAAATTTCCTTACTATTCACAGTAATCTTTGTGAAATTTTCACTGAGGATGTCTCTGAGAATAGATTGCGTTTTATCAATTTCGCTCAACAATTTACCCGGCTCGGTAGCAACCCGAAGTTCAGTATAAATTTTCTCCCATTTTTCAGAAAGTTCTCTTATCTCCGTATGTAAATCCGCTACTTTTTTCCCTTCAGCTGCGGTCCTTACTATGGCTCCAAAGCCTTTTGGTTTGATACTTTCAACCAACACTTTGAGTCTTTTACGCTCTTCGGCGCTTCCTATTTTTTTGGAAACAGCAACAGTATCAGAAAATGGAGCCAACACCAAATACCTTCCAGGTAAAGTAATTTCACAACTAAGTCTTGGTCCCTTGGTAGAAATAGGCTCTTTCAAAACTTGAACAAGTACCATTTCATTTTTTCCAAAGACATTATCGATCTTCCCATTTTTGGGATTATCACCTTCACGCTCAAAATTGTCTAGGAGATGGGTATTGTATTTTTTCTTAAGAATGTCATTGGTATACTTTGACAATGACTTGATCTGAGGACCCAGATCGGTGTAATGTAAAAAAGCATCTTTCCTGCTGCCAATATCCATAAATGCAGCATTCAGACTGGGCATTGTCTTTTTTATTTGCCCCAAAAAAATATCTCCAACAGAAAAACTTACACTAGTTTTTTGACGATGAAGCTCTACCAGCTTACCGTTTTCCAACAATGCTATTTCTACTTCTGTAGGAGAAGAATTAATGACTAATTCTTTTTCCACAGTATATCTTTTGCAGTAATGCTTTACACATTACCTATTAATAAATTGACAAAATGAATAAATTGTCTTGAATTCTGGTTAGTTGAATTCAGACAACTGTAGTATAAGTAGAAAGCTCACTATTGGATAACATTCAAAAAACCCATAAACAACATTGAATAAAAAACTCAATGATTTACAAGCCTAATTAAAGACTGAAGGTACTTTAACCTACATGAAGGTAAAAGCACAATCATTCATCACCAATATCAACAAATAGTATAAGTATAATAATAAAACAAAATTACAAATGCGAAATCACATTTGTAGCATTGAGAGGGGTGAATTATAAATTTCTTTTTTTAAACAGAAGAAAGGTTATCCTTACTATCATCTATAGTAAGGATAACCTTTTATCATTTTACTTCTTCTTATGTCTGTTCTTTCTAAGACGCTTCTTTCTCTTGTGTGTAGCAATCTTATGTCTTTTTCTTTTTTTACCGCAAGGCATGTTTACATAATTTTGTTAAATTAAAAAATATTATTTCTTGTTGCAAGTTGCGAGGTATTGATCTCTCAACTCACTATTTCCTTTTCTATCATAAACTTCTGCCAGAAGGCAATGAGCCATTTGATTTTCAGGTTCAAGTTTCAAAACTGTTTCCAGGCGTTCTACTGCACGATCCAATTGATTGGTTTGCAAAGCCAAACGTGCCAATTGATTCATCACAGCAGTATTTTCTGGATATTTGGTATTCAGATCTCTTAACATCAAGATACCCTTCATTGGTTCCTCCTTCAACGGACGCTCAACATAAACAAGCGCTTCATTGATTTGAAAATCTACCTTTTGAGGGTCTAGAGAACGAGCATTTTCAAATGCTTTTACAGCTTTTTCGGCGGCAAAATCCTTTGTTACTTCGTCTTCTTCACCTTTTAATGCCAGTAAGTAGGTGGTTCCCGCCATAGACCATGAATCAGCATCATTGATCAATTTTGCAATCTCTTCTGCATAGTAGCCTGAAATGGTTGGAAAACCATAATCATACCAAGTCGACGCGTAATTTTTTAAAACGTCCGCTTTTTCAGTACCCTCAACCTTGTCAGCATCAGATTTTAGATTTTGCAAAATGGTATTCTGCTCTACAGAAAGTTGATCGCGCGCTGCAATAAGCAAATTGTCAATACTGGTTGCTTCCAGATTTTGAGATCTGGTCTTTTCCAGATCTTTGATATTTTTGGGTTTGTGGTCAAAGCCAAAATAAAGCAGTGCTACCAATACTACAGAAAGGATAATTACAATATTTTGTGCTTTTAGCATAAACCTTTTTAATTATTAATCGTCGTCTCCGTCGTCTTCAGGAAGAGAACTTACATTGTCTTTCACCTGCTCAACAAAAATCTTCGCTGGTTTAAAAGATGGAATATAGTGTTCAGGAATTTCGATAGCCTTATTTTTCTTGATGTGTCTACCAATTTTCTTAGCTCTTCTTTTGATTACAAAAGAACCAAATCCTCTAATATATACGTTTTCACCTCCTGCCAGAGAATCCCTTACTTCAGTAAAAAAAGACTCCAATGTTACAAGTACGTCTACTTTTGCTACTCCCGTTTTCTCAGCTATAGAAGAAACTAAGTCTGCTTTCCTCATCTATATAATTTTATATTTTGATACTAATTTTTCCAAAAGAGGTGCAAATTTCTAAATATTTATGGAAACTCAAAATTATTGAGCTTATTTTTCATCATTTTAATCGAGTTTTTTTCAAGATAACGTATTCATTTACAGTAATTTGAAATTTGCCTCTTTTTATTGCCATATATTATTTGGTTCCTTTACCTTCCTCGCCCTCATACCTTCGGCATATAAACGCGCAACAGATAGTTTACAATAAATTAAACCAGAGTTTTCAAGGTGTTTACATTATTATGTGTTGTAAACTTCCATATTCTAATACGTAAACACATTTGTGTATAGTATCTTTGTGTCTGAAAAGGTCAATTAACAAAACTGCCTCCAAAAAAGAAATAACTATGTTGAAGTTAAAATTTGTAATCTTCTGTTTGCTGCTTGCTCAATTTTCATTTGCCCAAAACTATAAATCATCACAATCTACATTGGTTATCAAAAAGACGGCTGATTGGTGTCCGTTTTGTGGATCATACGGTTGGGACTTTTTTCATGGGCTTTACACAGATGTGAAAAATAATCCCGATGCCATTTTGATTGCTATGCACTATTCTGGCGGGTTGCAAAATGCTACTTCTTTGGAAATAACCAACAACTTTAATTTGCAGGGGCAACCCGTATTTCTTGTAAACAATGCCGATATATTGGTGAATTCTTCCAATGTAAACACCAAAATCACTCAGGTAAAATCGACCATCAGTTCCAATGGACAATTGGTTTCACCCATTGGCGTAGATTTATCCTTATTCAAAACCGGAAATAACTTCACGGCTACCATAAGTGCAAAAGCCAATCAAGACCTCAATGGAGTCAATACTTTTGCTGGTTTATATTTGGTAAGAAATAACTTGGTACACAATCAATCTGGAAGAAATACTTCTGCAGTACACATCAATGTTCTAGAAAAAAACTTGATTGCAGAAAGCACTTGGGGTAAGCCACTCTTCACTGGCAACATTGCCAAAAATAATACTACTTCAGTCGACGTGCCTATTCCTAGCTTTGCAACCAGCGCAGATCTTAAATTATTATTGATCGTATGGAATAAATTACCAAATGGTTCTTATGCTTTTTTGAATGCTCAAATGATCAATTCCAATAGCATAACCACTTCAAATGTGGACTTAAGTATTGCAGAATCATTGTCGGTAAGCCCTTCAGAAACTTCTATAAATGTATCTTGGCCGGGGAGAAAAATAGACGCCGCCGTATTGATCAATCAACTTGGCCAAATGATCAGCCTTCAAAAAATAGAAGGCCAAGTCAATGAAGCAGTTTTCTCAAAACCTTCTTTACCCGTTGGTGTCTATCAAATAAGCATCATCAGTGAAGGTAAAAAGGCTACTAAATCTATTTTCTTAAACGAATAAGGAATAAATGATTGAGAAGTAATTTTATACTTCTCTAAACTAGGGACGATAGACGAGAGTTGAAAGTTTACTTTTTGTCGGTTCAAAGAAAAATAGAATAGAAAAGGTGAAGAATTTGACCCATAAAGCCGTCCTTCATCTTTCTTCTTTCATCTTCTAATGTCGATTGCTGCTTCACGGCCCACCTCACTTTCTGTATAAAAAAGTGCTCTGACGTCAATTGATTTTTCTGTGATGACTTGATGTTGGGCTTTGACATATGGAACATGATGATTCATCCATTTTAAAGATAAAATCAAAGCAATAAGTACCAAAATGAAAACGCCGCAATTTCTTATCCTTTTGATCATGACTCAAATATTGGCAGTAATATTTGGGAATATTTTATAGAAAACCAACCAAGCGACCAATAAGGTGAGTCCCAGATTAAACAATTGACCCACCACGTATAAAATCAATGGCTTTCCTCCCGAAAACTGGCTTTTGAGTTCCTTAAAATCTGTGGAAAGACCAATGGAGACAAATGCAAGACAAAATAAAAATTCTCTTATATGGCCTGTGAAACTGAGGCTGCCATTTTCTATGAGGCCCTCTGCTGCAACTGGAGCAAAGGAAGTATACATAATGGAATATAAAATAGACACTCCTACAAAACCAAGAATGAACTTTGGAAATCTCTTCCATATTTCAGCATAAGATGGTTTCGCCCCAACTTGATTATCAACTTTGGTAGTAAAATAAACAGCCACAAAAAAGGCTACAACACCAATCAGGATATTTTGTATCATTTTGATAGTGGCCGCTACACTCAAAGCTTTTTCACCCAAAAAGGAACCAGCCGCAACGACAGCACCAGTCGCATCAATAGTTCCCCCAATCCACGCACCACCCAATATCTCAGGCATACCCACCGCTTTGATAAAAACTGGCATGATCACCATCATGATCGATGTAAAAATCATAGACAAACCAATAGCCGTTGTAAGTTCTTCCTTTTTGGCATTACAGGCTGCTGCAGTTGCAATGGCCGCAGAAACTCCACAAACCGCCATGTCTGCACTAACGGTTATATTTAATGTCTTTGATTCAATTTTCAGGATGTTTTGACCAAACCAATATGTTACTACAATTACTATTGGGGTTACAAACCAGGCAACGAAAATGCCAGGTAAACCAATTGCCAGAATTTTAGAGAATAAAATTTCAGCACCAAGCAGAACTAGACCCGTTTTGATAAATAATTCGTGTTTCAGTCCAGGTTTTACCCATTCTGGTAGGCTCAGAAAGTTGGCTATGAAAATACCAAGTACAATAGACCATAAAGCGTATCCCAATCCTGCATCTTTCAATTGAGATTGACTTGAAATGACATAGGCCAACATGGCAATCAAAAAAACAAAAGTAAATCCCTTGAAAAACTTTGTTGTCCCCTCTTCTGAACTGCGAAGGACGAGTGAAAAAATGATTGCCAATAATAAAAAGCCAATTAAAAATCCTGCTATCAAGGCCCAAGTTCCAACTACTGGTTTTGGTTTTTCTTTTTTTGCTTCCTTCAATGCTTTCTGCCATTTTGCGATAGCCACCTCTGAGAGTTTATTCGCTTCTTTATCTTGGTATAAAAGATTTTGTGCAGATTGCTCCATGATTTTCGCAGCATTCAATTGGAATGCCACCTGGTCTTGAAGTTCCTGATATTTTGCTAGTTTGTTTTCATTGGATTTGGATTGAAAAGCAGCCAAAGGATTAATTTCCCAAGTTTGGGTTTTGACCTTGGTCATTTCCAAAACGTGCAACAAGAAATTTTCTTTTGGCTTGATGGTCTTGCTGGCTTCCATTTCATATTCCTCTATTGTTTTGAAAGGCGCAATTTCAGACGATTTAACCTGAATATCTTGAAACAAATTTTGATCGGATGACCACAAAGTAGGCACTAAATATGCAAAGATAGAAATGAGGATGAGCACAATTGCAGATACCATCGCCATCTTATCTTCAGTCCATTTCATAATTCAATTGCTAAATGTGGTTGTATTAAAATGATTATTGCATGTAAATACGCAAAATCTAAGATACGTTTAAAACAGTATTTTCAAAATTATGAGTATCTAATTAGTAGAACAGATCCTACTACACTATTTATGGAAGGATCAAATACAGTATTTGGGCAAAGAGTATTTTCATGATCAGGGCTATCGGGAACATCAGTGTATATCCAATAACTGGTGCTCTGTTTTTTGACATATCAGTAGCAAAATCCAAAATGGCTGGTTGATTACTCATAAATCCAAGTAATAGCGAAAACGGTATTTTAAAAATTCGGAACCCAATGATGATGGCTACAAAAGCAGAAAACATACTTAAAACAGATCCTGCAATGAATAAATACAAAGCTCTGGTTTGATTGAGAGATTCCAAAAAGCTATGTCCACTTTGCAGACCTACCACTGCCAGCAACATGATCAATCCAAGTTGTCGTAAAGTAACATTTGCACTGTAAGGCAATGCCCAAACAATTGGCCCTGTACGTTTGATTGCTCCCAAAAGTAGCCCTACAATCAACGGTCCACCGGCGAGTCCTAGTTTAAATTTAATTCCTCCAGGAAAACCAAATTCTATACTTCCCAATACCAGACCAATGGCCATACCCAAGCCAAAGGAAAAGAGATTGACCCTACTGGATTCATAATAAGAATCACCAAACATTTTTGATAATTCCTTAAGATCAATTCTCCGTGCAACAAATCTTACCCGGTCACCAAGTTCCAATGCTGTTTGTGGTTGTGCCAACATTTCAGTGTCTCCCCTTCTAATTCTAGTAATGATGGCATCATATTTTGAATTGAGGTGTAGTGAAGCTATCGTGCGACCGACCATTTTGGGATTTGAGACAAATATTTGCTGCACATCATATTCCTTTCGGTCGTAATACAAATTTTCAGTTGTTTCCTCTCCAAAAAAAACAGTTGCCTTCTCTAAATCCTCCACACTTCCTATCATCATCAAGGTGTCACCCAATTCAAAAACAGTATCATAATGGACAAGGCTGATGGTACTGCCCTTTGTCACTCGCGAAAAAACCAAATTCCAATCAGTAGGTCTGAGGATGTCTCTCAAAGTCCTACCTGATGCAAACTCATTGGTAACTTTCACTGATCTGGTAGATAATTCGGTATCTACAGGATAATCTTTGCGAAGTAATTTCTTTTCTGCAACATAATCTACCTTGAGTAATTTTTCACAAACTTTCAATACGATCATCACACCTATTACACCCATAGGATAAGAATAAGTATAACCCACCACTATATTCTGAATAGCCTTTTGATTGTTTCCTATCAAATCTGTTACTGCTGCCAAAGCAGTTGTATTGGTAGAACTACCTGAATAAAGACCTGTTGTCGTTGCTTTATCAAATCCAAATATATAATGAATAGCGACAGCCATTACGGCAGAGATAGCCAACATGATCATTACGAATAACATGTCGCGATATCCATTTTTTTTGAAGGACTGAAAAAAGGCAGATCCGGAACTTATACCGATGGAATAAACAAAAAGTATCAAGCCCAATTGGAAAATAATCTCAGGAACTTGAAAATTGGGGTTGATCATTCCAAAGGCCAAACCCACAAAAAGCACTGCTGCCACACCCAAAGTCGCCCCTTTTATTCTGATAGAACCCACCAAATAACCAATGGCTGCTACTAAAAAGAGGAGTAAAAGGGAGTTTTCTGTGAGTTGCGATCCCATATTATCTTACTTGTCCGTTTCCAACTGCAACCCACTTCTCTGTGGTCAATTTTTCTAATGCAAAAGGGCCTCTCGCATGTAGTTTTTGAGTGGATATGCCAATTTCTGCACCTAAGCCAAATTCTCCGCCATCAGTAAATCGAGTAGAAGCATTGGCATAAACTGCTGCAGCATCTACTTCATTGATAAACTTTGAAATTTCATTTTTATCTTCAGATATGATGGCTTCAGAGTGGCGGGACGAATAATTTTCTATGTGATCTAATGCTTCGTCTAAACCTGCTACTGTTTTAAAACTGCATTTGAAGTCCAAAAATTCTCGGCCGTAATCCTCCTCACTTGCTTTGGCTAAAAATGGATAATTGTTTGCTTTCAACGATGTATAGGCAATATCGTCTGCAAAAATTTCAACTTTAAAGTCGGCTAAACCACTGTGTATTTTTTGTGCTAAATCGTCCACAATTTCTTGATCTGCCAAAATAGTATCTAGTGAGTTGCATACCGATGGTCTGGTTACTTTGGCATTAACGATGATTGCAGCTGCTTGCTCGAGGTTGGCATGTTTTGAAACATAAGTATGACAAACACCAGCTCCTGTCTCAATGGTCGGTATTTTACTATTTTCTCTTACAAATTGAATCAACCCTGCTGAACCCCTAGGAATGATGATGTCCACATATTTTGTAGCAGAAAGTAATTCACCAACCAATGCTCGATCAGTGGGAAACAGCGTAACAATAGACGTTGGCAAACCATGTTGGGTAAGTGCCTTGCCGATGATTTCTACTAAAGCCGAATTGGAGTGGTAAGCATCCGTACCACCTCGTAACACAGCAGCATTACCAGATTTGATACACAGCGCCGCGATGTCAATGGTTACGTTTGGCCTAGATTCAAAAATAACACCTACCACACCCAGCGGTACAGATTTTTTTTCGATGACCAATCCATTGTCCAATTGATGAGTATAAGTCGTTTTCCCACTTGGATCAGCGAGTCTGATTATTTGATGTATGCTTTGGACCAAACCATCAATTCGAGAAACGTTTAACATCAAACGATCTTTTTTGGGGTCTGAATCAGGCATATTATCTAGATCCATTTTATTCTTTACAAGAATGTAGTCAACGTGTTGGGTCAACAATTCTCCCAAGGTCGAAAGCACAGCATTGCGATCCAATTCTGGAAGCGCTGCAATAACTTTAGAAGATTTTCTTGCCTGTTTTAATATCTGTTCTACTTCTAAGACTTGTACTTCCATGATCATTAAATTACTACCAGATTGTTGGCGTGAATAACCACTAAATTATTTTCTTTTTCGCCCACTTTCACATCTTTGCTGCTAATTTTAGCAATTCCTACGGCAATTTGTTTGTGTTTATGTCTTATTTCTACTATTTCACCCTGATTGAATGCTCTTTCTATATCAGTAATACCCACCTGTAGTAAACTTTTGCGATTCAAAAGCGCTTCCTTCGCACCTTTATCAACTTCAATACAACCGCTTGCAAGACTACCACTTGCCAACCACATGCTTCGAGCGTCTTTAGAGGACTCGCCAGCTTTAAATCTAGAACCGACTTCACCATTGTACGCATTGAGAATAGGGGTTTCACCTTTCAATCCAAAAATGGTCGCTTGTATTCCAAGACGAGCCGCCAAACTAGCGTAGGAAAGCTTAGTGGCCATTCCACCCAAGCCCATGCTAGATTTTTCATCCTTCACAAATGATTTCATGGTCTCTTCAGGATCAGTAATTTCCCTGATGACCTGGCCATCATGGTCGAGAATGCCTTCTACTGAAGAACCAATAAGCAACTTGCTTGCACCAAAACCTGCTGCCAGTAATGTTGCCAAATGATCATTATCAGAAAATCTGATTTCAAGGTCACTCACTACGTCATTTTCGTTGGCAATCGGTATGATTTTGTTTTCCCACAATGCTTCTACTGTATCCCTCAATTGGAGAAAATGTTTGCGGTTGGAAAAGTGCCATCTTTCCAGCAAAGTTTGTGCAATGATGATGTCGTGCTTTGCAAATGCTTCGGCGTATTTATTGATCAAAATTGGATTGCCTACAGCAGCCGCTGCTTTTCTTTCCTGCGTTGTACCTTTATAGTTTTTGAGAAAAGCCCTTCCGTTACCAACTGCACCTGAAGAAACCAAAACAATGTTGAGTCCTTGTCGGTGTAAAGCGGCAACATCTGCCACTACTTTTTGTAAATTGTCTACATTGAGCTTGCCACCATCATTGGTGATGGATGCTGTACCAAGTTTGATGACAATCATTTCTGCCATAAATAATTCTATTAGTGGCACAAAATTAAGGTATTGGAAGAATAAACTCTTTTATCTGGGTGAAAATGAATGTAAAGATTTCCAGGTTGTGAAATTATTTACAAAGCAATAGTGCTGTGTTTGAAATACTATAGTAAAATATCAATAAATTAAAATATGGAGTTGTTGGCTTCAATTTGAAACCTTTATTCAGCATGTCTTTCAACAATTTGATTAATTGAGTCAATAGAAATTTGCAATGTTTCTGATATTAAGACCTTGTCAACACCAGAGTTAACAAGTAGTACAACAGCTGCTTCTTGCTTCCTGATAGCCTCTTGTTTTAGGCGGTCAGATTCTTGTCTTTGTAAGTCCGCTTCTTCTTTCTGAAGATCTGCCTTTTGCCTTAGAAGTTCAGATTCTTGCCTTTTGAGGTCTGCTTTCTCTATTTGTAAGTTTGCCTCTTTTAAGGCATCGTAAAAGGCATCCATTTCGGCTTGAAAGACGTCTTCCATGCGCATATATGATTCTATGTCGGGAGCTTGAACGGCACTTTGTAATCGCTTTACGACTGGTCTGTACTTTTCTGGAAAATCTACTTCATTAACATTCATGATATGCTGGTTTGAGTCTTTATTTTCTTGATCAAAAATACTTAATAAAATCTCAATTTCATCTCTTCTATTTTTCTTTAACGCAGGAATATTGACAATGATTCCCTCATGGTACAAAGAATTTATAAAATGATCCTCCACAAAAAGACGGTCACCGGTGTATCCATTAATAATTTCCTTCCTTATTCTGATTACTGGAACCCCATCAAATGAGTCATTTATTGTCTCTCCAAGGAAGTAAATACTGATAATAGGTAATCCTGCCTTAAATCGTTTGCCATTATTTTCTACTTCTAAAAAATGATTCTTGTTGATTAATTGATTTCCAAGATAAATTCTGAATCGCAAAGGTGTTGTGAATACTTTAGACTTTTGGATTTCAATAATTACCAATCTCTCTTCTCCGTCTTTTGATAATACTTTTGCTATAAAGTCCAATCGATAAACCTTAAATCGGCTTAACCAATTTTCATCATCTAACGATTCAGTATCAACATTAGCGATAAATTCTTGTGGATGGAACTCAAGTTCTACAATTTCCAATTGAGTTAAAGCTGACAAAATTAACTTTGCAACTTTTGCATCTTCCATGAGGTATTTGAAGACCACATCATAAATAGGGTTTGCAATTTTCATCGGGTCAATGATTTATTCTTCAAAAATAAAAGACTTGAGCAAAGAAAATGCAAATTTCCTTTAATTTTTCTTATCTAATTTGAATAAAGCAGGGTGTAAGAAAATTAAAAGCCCGTTAAAAGCTACAGCTCCACCATCAATTCTTCCAATTTACTGGCAACGTCTTCTGGTTTGTCTGCTTGAAAATCCCCGCCCAAATGATGCGATAGGAACTCCTCAATAGCTGCATACATGGCCATCCTATTGATGGGCTTCCTGAAACCATGACCCTCGTCCAAGGCATTGAGGTAAACTACATCTTTACCTTTTTCCTTGAGTGCCTTGGCAATTTGGTCGGACTCGGCTTGTTTTACTCTGGGATCATTGGCTCCTTGTACGATCATAAGCGGTTTGCAAAAGTTATCCACGTGGAATAATGGACTCGAAGCCGATAATAAAGCTTTACCTTCTTCAGTTTCTGGGTCACCTACCATTTCATGCAGCCATTTGCGGCCAGCTTCCCAATAAGGTGGTATGGTTTCCAAAAGTGTAAATAAATTACTTGGACCAACGATGTCAACACCACAAGCATACAATTGTGGCGTGAAAGCCATCCCTGCAAGTGTTGCATATCCTCCATAACTACCACCCATAATGGCCACTCTTTTTTCGTCGGCAATTTCTTGTTCAATCAAATATTTGACCCCACAAGTGATGTCGTCTTGCATTTTTTTACCCCATTCACGGTCTCCAGCATTCATAAATGCCTTACCAAAACCCCCACTTGCTCTAAAATTTGGCTGTAAAACCGCATATCCTCTATTGGCTAAAAACTGGACCAATCCATTCAATCCCCAATGATCTCTTGGTCCTTTGGGGCCGCCATGAATAAGGGCAACCATCGGCAAATTTTTGTGCTCATCACCCAAAGGAAGGGTCAAGTAAGCGTTGATTGACAATCCATCACTGCTTTCGTATTGGATGGGTTGCATTGGACACAACAATGTTTCTACGGCTTTGAGCTTGGGTTGCGGAGTGTATTGGAAAGTAATGGTTTTGTCTTCCCTATCAAAGAGGTAAACATCAGATGCAAATCTGTCTCCAGAAACTGCAACCAATAACTTTTCATAGTGCAACGTGCTACTTGTGATGCCTACCTCCATTGCTGGAAAATGGCTTTTCAACAAAGCATAATCTGCTTCCCATACTAGATCTTTCCAATAATGTATAGTTTGGTGCAAAGTGTAGGAAGTTGCAATAGTTTTCCTGGTATTTCTATCAACCATCAATCCACCAAAATCTACTTGGTTATTTGGATCACTTTCAATTTCTTGGAGCGTCAATGTTTCCATGTCCATCAAAAACAAAGTGGATAGGTCAACCTCGCCTTTATTGGTTACCAAATAAAATGCGGAATTGTCTTCATTCCATCCTTCCACCTGCGCAAATTCTTGTAAATTGGTTTCAAATATTTTGGTGAAATCATCTCCTTCTACCTTCAAAATTTGAGAAAAGCCATTTTCATCAGTGCGGTATGCCAATCTTGGTTGCTCATCCCAGTCAAACTCCCAACCCGTGAGTCGGTTGTCATTTTGCCTCAACAAAACTGCCGTGGCGCTAGAAATATTCAATTGGTACAAATCATGCCATGCTTTGTCACGATCATTTATACCGACCATTAGCATGTCTGGATTTTCTCTACTGACCATGTATATCTGTGCAGTAATATCTTTGAAAGGCGTAAGGTTTTTTGCTTCAGGAATTCCTTCACCTTTATAATGTGGGTCTACACTATAAATGTTGAAATTTTCATCTCCATTATGGTCATTGACAAAAAGGATATACTTAGAATCATAGGTCCAAAAAAAGCCCATGATTGGTGTTGGTGACGCAGTAAGTGGTCTGGCAGTTTCAAAAGGTTCGTGTATGGCTTTGATGAAAATATTCATGATGCCATTGTAGGCCTTCATAAAAGCTACATAATTACCATCTAGGCTCAGTTTACCTCCAGCTATTTCTGGATTTCCAAAAAATATTTCTCTGTCTATGATAGATTGCATGACTGATCTTGTTGATTAAAATTTATAAAACGGGAATAAGAGCAAGATATTTGTTTTCAAGAGGTTTTATTGCTGGCTTAGTTTACAACCTGAAAAGCAATTAGCTGGGCAAATATGCCAACCATATAACCACCATAAATTTGGTCAGGTGAATGTGCTTTCAAAAAAAGTCGTACAGTCCCCATCAACCCAGCTAACAAAATAGCCAAAATAATGAGCATATCCGTACTGATGATGTATGAACCAAAACCAGGTATATTTATTAAAAAGCTATAGTAATCAAAACCAAATTTTAGCAATACCAATGAAGTCACTACTCCAGCAACTGCAATGGAATGTAGGCTGATTTTAGTGAAGTTATTGATGAAAAAGCCAATGAAAAGCGCAATGGTCGAACCCAATAAAAAGGTGGTAAAAATGTCAGGAATGTTTGGGTTTTGGCGCACGTTTACATAAAGCCAAATGTAGAAAATTCCACTTGCTATCATAGGACCTACCCTATCTTTATTCGTTTCCATTTTCAAACCGGATATCAAACCCAAAGTACTCATCAAAGCGATGCAAATCAATGGAAAAATAACTGTAAGACTGATGATGGAAACAAAAATAAGAACGGTAGATTTGGGATCGTTGGTGGTAAACAAATATGGATTTATCACATAAAGTAACAACAACATGTACATCACAAAAAAAAGTGGATGAAAAAGTACTGACAAAAAATTCGCTAAAAATCTGGTTATAGTCACTTTAGTTTAATGTTTACTAGAAAGGCAAAGGTAATATTTGAAACCGGTTATTATCCTATCCATTTTACAATGTACTGAAAAAGATTAATAGATAAATTACTTATTCAAGCAGTTAGTCCGTTCACACCTTATAATTTTTTAGAAAATCAATGGCTTTTTCAACTGATCCATCAAGAATGGTGTAAACCTCTTCAAAATTTCCTTCAAAATAAGGATCGGGTACATCTTCTGCTTTATTGTAAGCTATTTCCATCAGACTGAGGACTTTTGACTTGTGATGGTGGTTGGTCGCCATTCTCAGCAAGTCTTGTTTATTTTTTTGATCCATTGCAATTATGACATCAAAATTTTCAAAATCATGGATTGAAAATTGACGAGCTCTTTGTTTACTGATATCCAATCCATGTTTCCTTGCTGTATTGATTGAACGAGGATCAGGAGGGTTGCCTACGTGCCAATTGCCCGTGCCCGCTGAATCAATTGTCCAATTATGAAGGCCATGTAGTTGCACTTTTTGTTCCATTACACCTTGTGCAAGTGGAGATCGGCAAATATTGCCCAAACAAACCATGAGTATTTTTTTATCGCTTTCCATAGAAACCATTTTTGGAAATCAAAATATGAATGTATGCTTGGATTGATTTTGAAGTTTCCTTTGATTCTGATATAACGTATCTTGAATAAATTTTGTGCACAAAAAGTAAAAATATTGAACCGAAGTCTTTTTTGTTGAATGCAAACTGTATGGTTACAAAATAGAATTTTCAATTTCTTTGATTATTTTGTTGCACCAAAGAAATTGTCATATGCCGTCTAGAAGAAAATTTTTGCAAACAGCTGCCATTGGTATACCATTAATTGCCTGTAAAAATGTGGCAAAGTCCAATACCATCAATAAGCCAATTGTCATTGCAACTTGGGATGGTGGTTTAAACGTCAATAAAGCAGCTTGGGAGGTTTTAAATAAGGCGGGTGGTTTGGCTTTAGATGCTGTGGAGGCTGGTGCTATTTCTATCGAAAATGATATCAGTTGCTGCGTTGGTCTTGGTGCTAATCCAGATCGAGATGGAAAAGTAACGTTAGATGCATGCATCATGGATCATCAATTCAATTGTGGTTCGGTGGCTTTTCTGGAACGTATAAAAAACCCAATTTCTGTTGCCAGAAAAGTAATGGAATCTTCTCCGCATGTATTTTTGGTAGGTGAAGGAGCTCAGCAATTTGCGCTTGCTCAAGGCTTTGAATTACAGGACGGCAAACTTTCGGCGAAAGCTCAATCTGAGTTCGAATCTTGGCTGATAAAATCAGAATATCGGCCAGTCATCAATGTTGAAAAAAGTGCTATACCTGCTCCAAAAAAATTATCAAACGGCGCAATCAATCACGATACCATGGGATTAGTTGCATTGGACAGTGCTGGAAATCTTGCTGGCGCTTGCACGACGAGCGGTATGGCTTTCAAAATGCATGGTCGCATTGGAGATTCACCAATTATTGGTTCTGGGTTATATGTTGATAATGAAGTAGGAGCTGTAACAGCCACTGGACAAGGTGAGGAAGTGATCAGAATCAGTGGAGCCAGCTTTATCATTTCGCTGATGCGCTCAGGAATTGCTCCAAAAGAAGCCTGTAGAAAAGCGGTAGAAAAAATCGTGAATATCAATCCAGAGAAGGCCAAAACCCTGCAAGTTGCTTTCATTGCCTTGGATAAAAATGGAAACCATGGTGCATTTGCGATCCAACCGGATTTCACATATTGTGTTCGGGATTTGGAAAAGGAGGAGGAATTGAAATGCGATAGTTATTTTGAAAGTGTGAAGTAGTAATTGGCAATCATCATTAGTTTTTACTCAATCAATACATCATAATTGAATTTCTTCTTTTGAGAATTGCAAACCTTTATTACCATTGATTACTACCGTTTTTCAACCCAAATTAAAGACTATTCTATCTGCCCCATTTTTCCCAACCTTTTTTCACATTTTTCTCAATTTCGGACTCCAAAATCAGCTTCAATTTTTCTTCAGAGGAAGCAATCTTTATATCGGTTTGTAGTGGGTCTTTTCTGCCTGCACTAAAATCAGTGAAATAAAGTAAAAATGGTGGGTAATTGTCTTTGAGTAATTTATTGGTTTTTATTCCAACAAATTTTCGCACAGCAACTCCTGTTTTACTTTCTTTATAATAAGCTTCTCTGAAAAGAATTTCTGAATCCTGTAAAGGTGGTTGCTCACTACCTTTTGTCCCTAATATTTCAATCCTGTCTGTAATTTGATTGATGGATGTATCTGGATATCCCGCAACTTTATCCGCTCTTATTCCTATAAAAACTGGGGAAATGAGACTAACAGCTGAGCATTTCCCTTCACTTTGATAACCCGAACCTTCCACATAAGTCAAACATTCTTTGGAAATCGGACCTGAAGAGTCTTCGTTGAGTATTTCAATACACTTTACTTGAATGACGATGGTTGGTTTGACCCATTTGTAAGCCAGTCTGTTGTTGGCAACTACCACAATATCTGCCTCGCATTCAATTGCTTCCAATCTTTTGAGCCAATCAGATCGATCATCAGTAACAAAGCCACCACCAACTGAGCCTACAACTATCCATTTATTTTCATCCAGGAGACCAACCAATAAGGCTCGAATGCCGCTTCCATCCTCTTTGATGCTGTAGCCAATGACTGTGAGATCCAATTGCACGCTGGGCTTGAGTTTGAATGTATATCCCAACGTTGTATGTACAACTAAGCCTTCTTTATTGGCTTCAATAGCTTCATTGTACTTTTGTACCAGTTCCTTCCTGGAAGGAGATTTCATCCATTTTACAGGGTGGACCAAATTACCCTCTGGTATCTGTTCTTGTACAATTTTGATTCTATCATCAGATTGTTTGTCTAAGGCATGGACTGCGTCAAAAACAGCAAAATGCAAATCACTTTTTGCATTGGCGAGCGCTGAGGCTACAGAAAACGATCTGGACCGCTCCTTTTTTAAATACAATTCTCCCGCCCATATTCCCTTTTTATCTTTTGGAAATGCCTCTACTAAATGGGGTAAGTCCAAAAGGTTGGCACTTCGGTTGTAGAATTTTACTTCTTCACCCACCACAGCAAAAGCTATATGTCCATCGATTTTTTCAGAAAAGATATATTCATCTGCTTCCGGAATATCATTGACCGCATTAGAACCTTCAATGGGTATAAATCGAGAAGCAATGGTTTTTTTATATTGAATAATTGATTCCATTACAAAATTGGTTTTAATTCAAGATTTGAAATATGCATGATGAGCAAATAGCTTTCATCAATGATGCGTCCTTCTAGAAAAGCCCTGTATGGCCGACCATTTTCTTGAAAAATCAATGGCTCATTTCCCTTGGCACCAGCAGCCAACAACATCATTACCTTTTTCCCATGTAATTCTTTTGCCATGGCAAATAGAAAATCAAAAGTTAATCCGTTGTTGTGGGTCAATTGATATTTTTTGGCAAAAATAAATTTGTTATAAGCCTCATCGATTGGAATTTGTTTTCCTGTCCAAGAAATGGGATAATCAGATAAAATATTTTGATTCCTGGTAGTGAAAGGTTTTTCATCTTTGATGCTACCATCAACATTGTAGATGACTTCAGTTATTTTAACTTTGTAGACCGGTTTATTGTCAGGGTTTATTAATACCTTTTGAGTGGTACCAATGATTTTCCCAACGTTATTGAGGTCAATTTCAGGATCTTCTTCAAGAATTCCTTTTGATAAACTTTCATCACTTCCATATTCATTAAAAAGAGCATCATATTGTCTTTTTAAATCTGATTTGAGTACTTTGATGTTTCTAGCAGTGGTGCCATCCTGGAGTTTATATTGTACAACTGGCTTTCTAAACAGACCTCCAAAAACAATTTCTGCATCTCTCTTTTGAACATTAGCAATTTTAATTTTCCTCATAGTCTTTCTAATTAAAACATATTGAAATCCAAATCATCGCCTGCTTCTTCAGTTTCATCATCGAGCACGCTCGGAATTTCCAATGAAGAATAGGAAAAATTTGTAAGCCGGCCAATCACAGCAAAAATGTTGTCTCCTTGATGTAATAAAAAGGCATCATCCGGATCATAGCCTGCTCTGTAATTGAAAGAAAAATAAAGCACTTTGTGTATTTTCAATAATTCCAGAATAGATTCATTTGATTCAGAAAACTGAAGTTGATAAACACTTTTTACATCCATGGATAAATAATCACTGATGGATTTATCATTACTCAACACTGTGTCAACATCAAAAACAGAGGGATACAAAACGGCGTCAGTGTCATCCATATATTTAGCTATGAGTGTTGACTTATCAATTTCATCGCCCAGCTCATCAATGCTTTTGAGGGCAATGCCACCAGTGCCAACCATCGTTTTCCCATCATCCAACATATTGATGAATGAACAAATTTGCTGGTTACTATCTTCATATTTGATTTCCGACCAGCCATACACTTTATTCCGGTCTACTTTTACTAAAGCTGCATTAAAGGCTGCTTCTTTAAATACAAATCTTGGTTCTCTAGCCATGGATTATACATTTGATTTTCAATATTACTCATAAAAATTGTGCTTGCAAAATTCTTTATTCAATCATTTATTTTACGTGAATGAATCATTATCTCATTGGATTTTCTCTCAATTTTTAGCGTTTCCTTTCAAAACAATATCTCTGTCGCCTGCCCATTGAAATAAATCTTGTTTTTGAATAGCCGAGGCCATAAGATCAGGAAACATGTCTGGAGTACAGGCAAATACTGGGACACCCAATGCCGTAAACTTATTTGCATTTTCTTGATCGAATGAAGGACTTCCATCATCATTTAATGCCAACAAACAAATCACTTGAACTCCTGACTCTACCAAATTTGCCATTCTTTTATGCATCATTTCGGTATTGCCACCTTCATAAATATCTGTAATAAGCACCAAAATGGTATCATTTGGCTTGGTAATAACTTCCTGACAATACGATAATGCCAAATTGATGTCTGTCCCACCTCCTAGTTGCACGCCAAATAAAATATCGACAGGATCCTTGAGGTCCTCTGTCAAGTCCAAAACCTGGATATCAAATACAACCATTTTTGTAGTAACGGTTGGTATTGACGCCATTACAGCTCCAAAGATGCCTGAATAAACAACAGAACTTCCCATTGAACCGCTTTGGTCGATACATAAAACAATATCTTTAAGTGATGCTCGGGATTTCCTGCCATAACCTACCCGGATCTCAGGTATGATGGTTTTATATGCAGGTTGATAGTGTTTCAAGTTTTTTTTGATGGTGGTAGACCAGTCAATTTCATTATATCTTGGATTGCGTTTACGAATAGATTTATTGATAGCTCCTCTGATGGCACTAATGGTCTTTTGTTCTAATTTTTTCATTAACTCATCAACTACCTTTCCTACTACTTTTCTTGCAGTTTCTTTAGTTTTTTCTGGTATCAACTTTCCCAGGTTCATGAGGTGAGCAACGAGGTGTACATCTGGTGTTGTCTGTTCCAGAATCTCAGGTTCCATGATTAACTTTTGTTGAATGGGTGGGTGCTTCATCGCATCATTTTGCATGACCTGCACCACAGAATTTGGAAAATATTTTCTTATATCTCCCAACCACCTAGCCACTGCAGGACTGGAAGCTCCAGATCCACCAGGTCCCTTTGTATCACCATAATCAAATTTACCTTTAATTTCAAAATCATACAAGGCTGAGAGTGCTTTATCTACTGCCAAATCATCATCCGCTATGGCGTATTGAGTGCCATCAGCATCTTGCCCTCCAAGAATAAGCCTCCATCTTCGCAACATTTCTTCTTTCGCTTCCATGGTCTTTATTTTACCCCCATTATTTTCATTAATATTGGTAATACAATTCGTCCTTTTTCAGAATCAAACTCAAAATCTTCATCCCTTTTTAAATTTTCTACCAGATGTATACCTTTTCTAGCTTTTTCTCCAATTTGCCGCCTTTCTGCAAATTCAAACTTTGAGAAAGACCTTCTAAGGAATGGCAATTGATCATCAAATTGAGATTTATTAAGTCCCTCCACCCAATTGTAAACCAAATTCCACAATCTATCGTCATACAGCAAAATCATGCCACTTCCTCGCAAAAAACCTTCCAACCAAAAAGCAACATCCATAGGCTCATTACCAACAGAAAGTGCATGTGCAAAATGTGTATCTGCCTCTACCTCAGAAAACTTATTAGCGTCCAATAATAACCTCGTGGTACATCCGACGATGATAGGATGAATTTGATCTTTTACAAGACATTGTTCCAATGCCACAAACCATTCATCTATCAATTCTTTATTTGAGTTTAATTTAATTGAATCATTAAGAATTGAAATCAGCTCAAATAACTTAGTAGAATGCTCTTCATCCAATCCATAACATCCATTAACTAAGCCAATATTTACCTTTGAAATGAGGTTTTCTACTATCAGTCCAATAACCTGTAAATCAGATTTGCGCACATTGCCGTACCTGCCAACTTCTGCGAGTGGGGGAATAGCTTTCATAAGGTCTACAATATCAGAAGATATTGCCGATAACTCGTGTATTTTCTCAAGCATAGGGTCAATCAATAAAAACAACTCCGCAGGTATGACCTTGTCGAGATAAGCAGCGATCACACTGATGTGATTGCTTGCATTTAATTTTTGATGCACTTGGGCGGTAGCTGCCAACTCAAGCGTATTTCCCAAAAATGCTTTGTCAACCAAGGCAACCATCAATTCCGGACTCCATTCATACGTCCAGGATTCCTTAAAAGTACCTTTAGATCGACTGATGGTTCTATTAGCCCATCTAATTTCCAAAATTGACAACCTGTGAAATAAAATAGATTTCTGGAGGTCGCTGTCTTTTCTCAAGTCCAAATCTACCAGCTTCTCATGTGGATGCAGTTGCAACCTCAAAGATTTTAAAGTGCGCTCAAAATCTTCTTGGAGCGGCACTTTAGGGATATCTTCTGGTACTTTTCCAATTTTATCAGCAACAGTCAGATATTTATTAATGTAATTTAAAAGCATCAAATCTCCCATACACATGACAGAAAGTGTTGCTTCATTGAGTTCGGTAAGGGTTGGATGTTGTTTATTACGCATTGCAGCAAGTGCTTCAGATAACCTGGTGGCTTCTATGACATGAGCTGAAGAAATATCTAAATCCTTTGACCTGAATACACCAGCGACTTTCACCAACCATTTGATCGTTACATCCTTGTCAGTGTTCCATAGATGCTCATACCACCCCGGTGAGGTTATTCCAGCGCCATAGCCAGAATGAAAGGCCATTCTTTCATTGGTCCAAGGTATCCAAGTGCATGTAATTTTGATTTTTGTTTTTGGGAGTTGTTTGAGCATTTTATCATCTCCTTTTGCCTTTTGGTCAAGGTCCATAAGAGCTGGAGCATGCCATGCGCCACAGATAACCGCAATATTTTCATACATCTCATTCTGTGCTTTTCTTATTTCTTGCCGCATATACATTTCACGAGCAGCTGTAAAGAAATCGGGCTTATCATTTTTTTCTCTAAGTGCAGATATGGAAGTGAAGACTGCTTCAAAATGATCTTCAGCACTGGTTTCATTTTGTTGCTCAAAAAAATAATCCCACCAATCCTCAGTATTTGAAAAACCAGCACAAGAGGCAAGCTCAGACATTGGATCATTGAGATAAAGTTTGTCCGGTGATTCTTCTACCAGGACCTCATCTTCATCCAGAGACTTTTGCATTTCAGTTTGAATTTCTTCTTCGATGTTGTTTTTTAAATGTAAATAAATATTTGCAGGTAAATCAATGGCTCTGAAAGGAATATGATGTTGAATAGCAAATTTTATAGCTACCCATTCTGGTGAGAATTGGTTGAAGGGATAAAAACTAGCTGTTTTAGGAAAGTCAGAATCGTACACCATTATAGAAACTGGAGGTATCAATTGCTGATTTCCAATGTAATGCAACATTTCTGTGATTTCTGGTGGGCCTTCTATCAAAATACAATCTGGTTTCAGTTTATGGAGCATTTTGAGGACCTGCCTGGCAGAACCAACACCATGGTGCCTTATTCCTAATACATTTACGCTCATTTCATATTGATTTTTTCAATTGGCCCAAATCGTGCATGCTGTATAATTTATGCAATAATTATTCACTCAAATCATTTATTAATTTGCAAATCAAACTGAGAATAATTACCCTTATTCAAGCATTTATTTGCCATTGCATTTTACAATTCAGTAATTCAATATTTTTCAACTCAAATCACTATTTCTCTACAAGCTCTATAAATGTCTTTCCAATCTTCTCTTGTTTTTATTACAGTTTCAAGATATTCTTTCCAAACAATCTTATCATGTACCGGATCTTTGACTATTGCACCAATGAGACCTGCGGCAATGTCACTTGCAGACATTTTACCATTTCCAAAATGCGCAGCCAAAGCCATTCCATTATTTACTACAGAAATTGCTTCTGCAGTGCTCATGGTACTAGACGGAGTTTTAATTTTTACTTTGCCGTCATCAGAAATTCCTTCACGTAATTCTCTGAATATTTTCACTACTCTTTGAATTTCAATGAGTGTCGGTAATTCCGCAGGAATTTCAAGATTTTTTGAGAGACTTGCAACCCTTCTTCTCACTATGTCAGCTTCTTCTGCTGCTGTTTCTGGAACTGGTAAAATGACAGTATTAAATCTTCTTTTCAATGCAGCCGACAATTCATTCACGCCCTTGTCTCGGTTGTTGGCGGTAGCAATAACATTAAATCCCTTTATAGCCTGAACTTCAGTATTTAATTCAGGAATTGGCATGCTCTTTTCAGATAATACTGTAATCAAGGTGTCCTGAACATCCGCTGATATTCTAGTTAATTCCTCTACTCTGACTATTTTTCCCTCTTTCATCGCTCGCATCACAGGTGTTGTAACTAATGCACCCTCAGTAGGTCCTTCTGCAAGTAACCTTGCATAATTCCAGCCATATCTGATGGACTCTTCACCTGTTCCTGCTGTACCTTGAATGAGCAATGTAGAATCTCCACTTACCGCAGCAGTAAGATGTTCTGAAACATACGATTTTGCCGTCCCTGGTAACCCATAAAGCAGTAAAGCGCGCTCAGTTGTAAGTGTCGCAACTGCTATTTCCATCAAGCGCCTACTGCCTATGTATTTAGGACTTACCTCAAATCCATTTTTGAGTTTGCCACCCATAAGATAAGTGACTATACTTTGCGGAGACATCAACCAGTTGGGAGGACGATGACCACTATCGTGCTTTTTGAGTTCTTCCAATTCATGAGCAAACTGATATTCCGCGTGTTGATTGAGTACATTCATCGTATGATTATTTTAATATTGATCTATTATTTTTCTTATTCCAATTGCTTCCTTCAATGGCTTGTAAACGATCTTTAACCAATGGTCAGAATAGGTATCTTGTGTTAATTTATTTTTTAATTTTTCTAATTCAGTTTCTGCATCCAAATGAACAAATTTTGCCATTTGTCTACTAATACTCTCACTTGTGTATTTATTATTTTTTACAATGTGCTCATAGGAATCAGATAATATTGTGTGCGAAAATGATTTGTCCCAAATTCCATTTTTTTGTGTCCAAAACATCACATAATTACTTGAAAATGGATTTTTCTGACTTTTGAGCCAAAACAATAAATCATCTGAATTTAATAATGGTATCAAATCTTGAATTTGGCTATGAGCCATAAAAGACTGGTCAAAAAGATACAAAATGAGTTCCCTCTCAGCGAAATTAAAACATGACTCATATAATGCCTGTTGCAAATAAGAAATTTTCTTTCCTTCTATTAGCGTCAAAAATTGTTTATCTTTTAAAAAATAATCAAAGACATCCGAATGTTTTTGGTTTAATAAACTCGCCCATTCTGCGGTGGAAATAAATGGAAGTAAATTGGCAAATAGATAATTGACTTCATTGATGTAAAGCGCAGAGTCGTTATTGACTGGCTCGACGCCCAATCGAGCATTAAAATGATCTTTATTAAAGAATTCATCAGGTTTTTCAGGAAGTTTAAACGCTCTTGTGATGGTATTTCCCAAACCAAAAAATCCTCCTTTCTTTTCTTCTACACAATAACTTTTTATTTTATCGACCAATAATTGATGCAATGGGTGATTCGGTATTGTCACCAATTTTAAGGCCAGTAAATTTCTGATTTCACGCTCTGTTTTTTTCTCTTTTGCTTTAAAGACAAATTCGTTGTCATACAATTCTTGGATAAAAAGTATTTCATCAGCATTCGAGTCTTTACTAATGATTTCGATGACAGATTTTTTGAAAACTATACTTTCCGAATTCCAATCCTTTTTTATCAAATCAAAGGCTATCAACCTATTCTCAGCAATAAACTCCAATCTTTCTGCATTACTCCCTTCTATCCATTTTTGAATTCCAGATTTATATGGGGTACCGACCGAGAATGCAGGTTTAAATGATAGAATGATTTTCCCCTTCTCTCCTATTGTTTGCAATATTTTATTTCGCAAAAATTGATTGGATTTTATACCTTCATCAATTAATGTCAAAATTTGATCTTCTCTGGCTATTTGATTTTTACCTATTATTTTGTCCAACCAAAGGCCAAGAAAAAAATCCTTTAAGTTTATGTCTAATATTAAAATTTTCTCCAATTGATGAGCAAAAATGGGCCCACATTGCTCACTAGATTCTTGGATATTTTCAATAGCTGGGCCCTTATATTTTTTTAATTTGCTTCCTGCTTCATGGAAATAAATAAGCAAAGCTGCAGCTCTAATCAATTTCTCTTCCGGATCATTATGTGAAATTTGCTCTAATGGATTTAAAATATCAGCGTCAAGAATAGAATAATCGGCTGCCTTTTTATCCGTGCCAATCAGAGCCGTATTCAATATTTCATTTATTATTTTTTCCATTTGTTAAAAGACGATGTAATTATTTTCTTTGAAAATTCCCAGTGCGTGAAAATTTCCATTTCTAATAAATCCTACGGTAATTTTAGCCCCATTTGCACAAATGACAAACCAATTGAGTACAATATTTTGCAACATGTCCGGGCAAATTGTGATTAAATTATTGACTGAATCAATTGCATATACTTGATTTTGGTTTTTTAAAAGTCTCACGTTTTTTACAACAATTATTGTATCATTCCACCATGGATTCTTTGCAATATTGGCACGATCCAAATCAATGGCTTGCTCAAAATCTTCTAATAATTCCGGTAATTTTGGAACATTATCAAACATTTGATTTTGTAACTTTATGATGGCTCTTTGCCTTGTTTCACCAGGAAAGAAGACCATTTCTGCTTCAAGAATAGATCCTTTCATAACTGAAATGGGCATTGGTGAAAATTTAGTTCCAAAATTTAAGATCATAGCTTTTTCATTGGTATGCAGCCCTAGGAGCCATGTCTTTTGAACAATAATGTCATCATTGGTTTTTTCCTCTTGCCCCAAAACAAGCCATATGTCTTTAATTATGGGTTGAGAGTCGTCTGCCAATAAGTCTTTGGGCGATTGACTCCAACCAATCAAATTTTTTATGGTCACTTGCATTTCTTCAATTTGCTGGCCAATGTTCTTATAGGCGTCTAGTAGCAGAAATGTTTTACAGATGATTTGTAATGCCTCTAGCTGCCAATCGTTACCTGAAGCATAATTCAAATTACTCAATGATTTGACCCATGAAGCAAGCCCAGGAGCTTTGGCATCTATCATTCGAGCCGATGTTTTATTAAAATATGAAAGATCTTTATTGGGTAAATGTATCAAACCCGACTTAATGAGGTCTTTGAACCATAAAGTCAATTCTGCTACCCCATCTTCAACTGCGACTGCTCTTTCTTCGGCTCTTTTTTCCTTTCCTTTTTCAAGTTTTGATAACTCTTCCTCTGTATATGTTTTTTCTACAATTACTTGTTCGGATTTTACAGCGCGTTTATTGATCCATTCTGCAACCCATGAAGGTTCATCCGTTTGAGTAGGAGCGTTTGGATCGGAAACCAAAACAAGCATGAGGCCTATGCCGTGTTTACAAGGAAATTTTCTGGAAGGGCAGCTACATTTGAATGCAATATTCAAAAGGTCTATTTGAGTTTGATAAGGTTTTGCTCCACTCCCTTTTATTTCACCCCATAAAACTCGATCATTCTGTCCTATTGTCACCCAACTGTTTTTGGATGAAAGACCTTTACCAGCTTTCATAGACGCTTCATCAGGGGCAAGAGATCGTATTTGTGATTCAGAAAATTTCACATATCAGATTTGAAAGTAATAATAAATAAAAAACCATTATAAGAAAATTAAATATTCAAAAAATAAGAAATATTTTATGTATATCCTTCTTACTCCAGACGAAAAAGAATGGCTCCATGTATAGAACTTTCATCCTTCGTCTATCGTCTATCGTCTATCATGATTCTAGCCTTTTTATTCATTTAAAAAAATAGCGATCGTATATTAAACCAAACTTACATTTTTCAGTCAAATCAAAAACCACTAATAAATTAACAACAGATTCATAAGAATAAAAAGATGAAACATTTAATCCTTGCACTTATTTTCAACCTATTGATCATATCACACCTTGATGCTCAGGAAGAATCTCCTGAAGTCCCAGGCGACCACTTTTCTTTGGAAGGTTCTCTAGACCTTTTCCAAAAATCCTCCTCTTTAGAAGAATTTGAACAAAAATTAAATGCAAGAGACAATAAGGTCAATAATCTAGACTTGAATGAAGACGGCGAAGTGGATTATGTTTCAGTAAGGGATGAAGTCGATGGGGATATTCATGCCATTGTTTTACATGTTGATATCAATGAGCAAGAATCACAAGATGTAGCGGTGATCGAAATTGAAAAATCAGATGATGACGAGGTTATTTTGCAAATGGTTGGCAATGACGACCTTTATGGTGAAGGTTACATTGTCGAACCTAGGGATGGAGAGCTAAGTTTTGATGATGAAGAATATGATGAAACCGTTGTTGTAAACGTAAATCATTGGCCTAGTATCAGATTTATTTATGGGCCAGCTTACAGGCCTTGGGTTTCTCCTTGGAGGTTTAGAACTCGCCCAATTTGGTGGAAACCTTGGAGGCCATATCCATTTGCCACTTTTCACACAAGAATTTACCGGCCTATTGGATTCCACACGGTACACATTCATAGATCAGTAAGGGCGCATCATTTCTATGCGCCAAAAAGAAGAAGTTCACCAGTTGTCAAAACCAGATACAGTGTCAATGTTAACAAGCGAACTCATACTATTTCAGCAAGCAAAACAAGGACTGTAAAAACAAGGCAGGGTACTAAAACTACAAAGACAAAGGTGTCTAAATCCCCAAAAGGAAGTCGTAAAACAAAGACAAAAACAAGGAATTAATATCCTGACTTTAATTTAACTAACTAAAAGGCAATAAGTCTGGCTCTAAGAATTCGGACTTTGCCTTTTCGTTATTGAATATGTCCACTTTATAATGCTGGAATAAGAGATCTTTAAATTGGAATTTCAATCGAGGATAGGTTTGAATAAATTCTTGAAAATCATCAATTTCTTGTTTTTCCATGAAATGTTTAACCGTTTTGGCTGCTGCAATAGTTAGTGTTTCATTGTACTTATCTCTGGCACCTAATAAGGTCACATAATGAATGATTTGACTAGTGATGTTTTCTAAAGCAATTTTCTCACCAAATTTTCGGAGATGTAACCATGCTAACCTCAAATGTGCTTCATGCGAAAAAAGTTCGGGATTAAGTGTGCCATTCCTAAATTGATCCATGAATGTTTGATCATCCAACAGTAGATGTGCTTCCATGATGACGGATTTTAATTCTTTGAATTCGGGTTTTGATTTTAATCTACTTTCAACAATTGCAACGCAAAATTTGCTGCTTTTTGTTCGGCGGATTTTTTACTAAAATCTTCGCCTAATGCTATCTCTTCTCCGTTGATAAATACTCCTACATTGAAATAGTCACGTTTATCAAATTTTGATTTGTTGATGACTTTGAAATTGACTTCTTTATTATTTTTTTGACACCATTCCAAAAGTATGCTCTTGAAATTATCATCTTTGAGTTCTAACATGTGGATGTCCAGATAATTCATCAAAATTTTTCTGACAACATAATCTGAAGTTTTATCGTAGCCAAATTCAATATATATCGCACCAACCAAGGCTTCCAAAGCATTTCCCATCATCGAGCTGCTCATTTTACCTATAGAATATTCTGACAAGATGATGTCTAGGCCCATGTTGTCAGCAATGTCATTAAGGGTATTTCGTTTTACGATTTTGGATCGCATTTTGGTAAGAAAGCCTTCATCTTTGTTTGGGTATTTTTTAAAAAGATACTCCGCAACTATTGCATTCAGGACGGAGTCTCCGAGAAACTCCAATCTTTCGTTATTATAGCTGGTCCCTGATTCTTCTTGGTTCATGGACCGATGATAAAATGCCATTTTAAAAAGGTGGATATGGGTAGGAGTAAAGCCAAGAATTGGTTTTAATTTCCTTACCAATTGTTTATCCTCAGACAGGTAGTAGTTATATATTTTCCTGATATATGACAAGTTATTTTATCCTTTTAACAACAACTGAAGCATTGTGGCCACCAAATCCAAAAGTATTGGAAAGAGCTGCATTTATTTTTCTTTCCTGAGCTTGATTGAATGTAAAATTGAGTTTATTGTCAAGTTCTGGATCGTCGGTAAAGTGATTGATGGTAGGTGGTATAAAATCATACATCATACCCAAAATAGCTGCTATGCATTCTATGGCTCCTGCAGCACCTAATAAGTGGCCGGTCATTGATTTTGTAGAGCTGATATTCAATCCGTACGCATGTTCTCCAAAAACACCTTTTATAGCTTTAGATTCTGCTATATCTCCTAATGGCGTTGAAGTACCATGTACATTGATGTAATCAATTTCATCTACGTTGAGTCCAGCATCTGCCACAGCAAGTTTCATCACTCTAGTTGCTCCCAAACCTTCTGGGTGTGGAGCAGTCATGTGATAGGCATCTGCGGTCATTCCTACTCCAGCAATTTCCGCCAAAATATTTGCACCACGTGCTTTTGCGTGCTCGTATTCTTCCAAAATTAATGCTCCGGCACCTTCACCAAGTACAAAACCATCTCTGTCTTTATCAAAAGGTCTACTAGCTGTTTCTGGGCTATCATTTCTTTCTGAAAGTGCTTTCATGGAAGAAAATCCACCAATCCCAGCTTTAGTAACTGCAGCTTCAGATCCACCAGTGATCATAATGTCTGCTCTTCCTAAGCGGATGTAATCACATGCATTGATGATGGCGTGCGTAGAAGATGCACAAGCCGAAACAGTTGCGTAATTAATACCTCTGAAGCCGTATTTTATTGAAATCATTCCAGCCGCAATATCGGCGATGAGTTTTGGAATCAGAAATGGACTATATTTTGGATCACCAGTTGCAAGTGCAGCTTCCTCAATATCATGTTCAATGGTTTCAAAGCCACCGATACCACTTCCCCAAATGACACCAGCCTTATCAAGATCTATTTTTTCTGGATCCAAACCGGCCATTTCCATAGCCTCATGCACCGTAAACAGGGCATAATGACAGAAAGGGTCCATTCTCCTTACTTCTCTCCTATGAATTATAACTTCGGGATCAAAATTTTTGACCTCGCAAGCAAATTTTACTTTGAAATTTGTAGGGTCAAAACGTGTAATGATGCCGGCACCACTTTTGCCATTCATCAAACCCTGTTTATATTCTTCGATACTATTTCCTATCGGAGTCAGTGCTCCAATTCCTGTGACAACAACCCTCCTCATGTGAAAGTCCAATATTTAGTTTGCAAAGGTGTAATTTTTTTTGAAATTTTAGCCATGTTTTCACATTTAATCACACTAATCATGGTATAGTGTTTCAAATAGTTTACTTATCCTTTCCTTTAGGACCCAATATATTTAAATGTAAATGAATAGATTGACTCATCGACCTTGTTTTTCAAGCAAATATCATCAAAAGTTTAGAATCACTTTTTTTCCCTTACTTTTTATAAGTGAAGTACGTTTCGTTTTATTATTCAATTTTGTTTCAACGATATTGGTTTGATCGTCATAGAGATCCAATAATACATCGTTTTGGACGGTTATTTCATCCAAGGGTTTGACGTCAGAAATTTCCATGTAACACCACAGGGCTAAGTAATCTTCACTCACTTCTTTGCCAACCCATTTCCATTCCAAAGTTTTATCCTTACTTGTAATTTTAAACCTCTCTTTGAGGTATTTGGTCAAAACCTCTTCAGCATTTGAAGTTTCTTTAGCTGAAGCGAAATAAGTTTTGGGTAATTTGGCGTCTTGCATGGATTTTTCTAAGTCGTCTATGAAAATGTGCATGGTGACTTGCAATGAATGTGCGCTTACATCTTGATTAATTTCAGTTTTTGAAATATGGATGGCGTGTTCAAAGCCACATAATGCTAATAAATAGATAATAAAATTCACGTCTGTGTTTTGTCTTTTTGATAAACGATTTCAATAATTGAATAGTTACTTTCAAAGAATGATTTGGTTGTTTCCCAAGAATTTAACTTATCCTGAATACCCGTGCAAATCTATAATAGGAACTTCTTCAGCATTCTAACCTTAATCTTAGTGATTTGTAGAATTTGTGGGTTCAGTTGGTTCTTCTTTTTTTGCTCTTTTTTTAAAAATACCAAAAATATATTCTAAAAAAGCTTTGAAAACATTCATTGTCTATGATTTATATCCAGTAAACATAGGACTATTTTTTCCAATTGCGTTAAAAAATTCCCCCTACTCTATATTAATTAATGTGTTATATATGAAACTATTAAATTGGGTCATTTTTATAATATTCAAATGTATATTGGCACTAGTTATTATAATATGTTCTATTTTAACACCTTTAACAAATTATATTGCAATATATAGACAATTTAATACTTTTAATGCGTGTGAAAAAGTATTATCTTTGTGGCATCAAATTAAAAGTAAAATGAGTACAACGAAAAAATTTTTGAAATCAAAACCCGTTTGTAAAGTAACATTCAAATTAGACAAAGGCATTGCAATAAATGCTTCTAAGGTTGAATTATTGGGTGATTTCAATAATTGGTCTCCAGAGGTTAATGTTTTAGAAGGTGCTAAGGACGGCTCTTATAAAACTACACTAGATCTTGAAACAGGAAAGAACTATGCATATAGATTCCTGATAGATGGGGAAAAATGGGTAAATGATGAGGCACCTGATTCTTTCATTGATGCGGGTATAGGCGGAGAAAGAAATTCTGTTGTGAGTCTTTAAGGCTTAGTAAAAGAGAGTAACAAGAGCGTTTTATAAAAGAAAAGGGTGACTATATATAACATATAGTTGCCCTTTTTATTTAAAGGTGAAGTCCTAAATTGGTTATCTTCACTTCAAAAACCAGCATGCCTGATAATTTGAAGCGTTATTTTTTTCCGATTATAACGATTATCTTTTTCATTCCATATGTGATCGCTATTCAAGATCCGTTTTTCTGGGATACCATACAGTTTGGGGGTAAACACGGTTTGTTTTTTTATCATAATCGTTGGGCATCACTCCCTGATGAAATAGACAGCGGACATCTTCCCTTTTTAGGTTATTACTTATCTGTTCTTTGGCATTTTTTCGGTAAAAGTTTGCTTGTAAGCCATCTTGCAATGTTACCCTTTTTATGGATATATCTTCATTATACTTACAAAATATCCAATTTAATTGATTCAAATAATGCCCCCTACATCTGGACACTTTTACTTTTTGAACCTTGTTTCTGGACTCAATCTACTTTGGTAAGTCCAGATGTTTTGCTGATGGCAGGCTTTGCACTGATGTTTTATGGCGCATTTAAGGGTGTTGACTTTCCAATTCTAGGTGGATCGATTTTGATGGTTTTGGCAGGTAATAGAGGTACGGCAATGGTATTTGCCATAGGAATTATCTGGCTTTGGCAATATAAACACCTTTTGCTCAAAAAATTACCCTGGCTTGTTCCTGCGATCATTATTTTCTGTAGTTATCAATTAGCTCATTACAACATCAAGGGTTGGATTGGTTATCATCAAGGAATGCCATGGTCAGTTTCATTTGAGCGGGTCGACTTTATTGGAGTGCTGAAAAATATTGGGCTTATGGTATGGAGATTAATGGATACAGGCAGAATTGTCTTGTGTTTGGCAGCTATGTTTTTCCTGTTTTCTCAAAGCAAAATCCGACAAAATCCTATTTCAAAACAAATTTTAGTTTTCTTGCTTATTGTTTCACCTATATTAGCCTTAGTAACACTTCCATATAAATATCTGACTGGGCATCGGTATTATATGCCAATCTATTTCTTAATGATCCTCTTCGTCGCTGCTTCGTTACCAAATCTTTGGTCCGTACTAAAAAAACGAATTTTATACGTTGTAATTTTGTGTTCTTTTTTCTTGGGGCATTTCCTCATTTATCCGCAAGGAATAGCAATGGGTTGGGATTCCACGCTAGCATATATGCCATATCAATCATTGAGAAAAAAAGCCATCGCAGATTTAAATACATTGGGTTTAAATCCTAATGATGTAGGATCATATTTTCCTAATGTTTCTGGATTTGATGTCACTGATTTATCCAATTCATCAAAACCGGGATTTGCTAAAGATAATCCCCTATCAAAAGAATTTATTTTGATAAGCAATGTGATGAATGAAATTCCTGACAGTTTGTATGAAGAAATCAAGCAATCTTGGAAAATTCAAAAAGAATGGCGTAGTGGTTCCATTTATTTGATTTTATTGAGCAAAAAGTAAATTTTCTGCTTTCAGTTGTCAGAGCTCAGCTTTTATTTCTTCCAGCATCTTTCATCTCCAATGAATTCCAGCTCCAAGCTAACATGCAACATCCGGCAAGTGGAAGTTGACCAAGGAACTTTTGTTGCTACTAATTCACGAATTGATTTCAGTTTTCAGTAATCAGTTATCAGCGGTCAGCTTTCGACCAATTTCTTTCTTCCAGAGACTTTCATCTCCAATGAATAGCAGCTAGAAGCTTAAATACATGATCTGAAAAGTGGAAGTTGACTAAGGAACTTTGGTTGCCACTAATTCACGAATTGATTTCAGTTTTCAGTAATCAGTTATCAGCGGTCAGCTTTCAATCAATGCCATTCTTCCAGAAGCTCTCATCTCCAATGAATAGCAGCTCGAAGCCTAAACACATGATCCGAAAAGTGGAAGTTAACCATGGAACTTTGGTTGCCACGAATTCACGAATTGATTTCAGGTTCTCCTTTTTCCTGCGTCTTTCATCTCCAATGAATAGCCGTTCGACGCTTAAATACATGATCTGAAAAGTGGAAGTTGACCAAGGAACTTTGGTTGCCACGAATTCACGAATTGATTTCAGATCTAAGCTATAAGCAAAATTCAATATCTTCCCATTTCTCTCTCAACGCATAAAGATTATCCACCGTTCATAAAATCAAGCAAAAAGGCGGTATCCACAAAGTGAATACCGCCTCCGCTAAATTATTTTCCCGCTTTCGCAGGAGTCACTACTCTACTCTATGATTACCATTTTCTTAGTTGCTGTGAAATCACCACTTTCGATTTGGTAGTACACAACTCCTGATGCATTGATATCAGCTTTGTTCAATGTGATTACGTTTTCACCTTTGCTTGCATTGATGTTTCTGTTCATCAATACTTTTCCA